>JAHZKD010000027.1 GCA_022600605.1 Actinomycetes bacterium | reverse complement strand
CTAAGGCCAAGTGGGTGAAGGACAGCCCGTCCTCGGCCTCAGCCATCATCGGCAAGTCCGGAGGGGCCTGCGGCTTCACGAAACCCGGCTACACCGTGAGCGAGATGTCAGTTCAGTACAACGACTACCTGGATAAGTACGTCGTGCTCTACGGCGATCAGTTCAACAACATGGTGATGCGTACCTCCGACACTCCCGAAGGCACGTGGAGCGACGCCGAGGTTCTGATGGGCCAGCAGACCGGCGGCATCTACGCGCCGATGATGCATCCCTGGTCGCCGTCCACGCAGGGAACCGGTTCTGACCTCTACTGGAACCTATCGTTGTGGTCGCACTACGACGTGATGTTGATGAAAACCGACCTCGCCAAAATCTGAGGACGCAACACTGGCGACCTAACCCACCGGCACGCTAACCCACCGGCACGTCGAGAATCTGTCGCGGCACCGCCGCGCCGGGACCATCGAAATGCCACCACTCGCCGGCATACACCGTCAATCCGCCAGCGGCCATCGCGTCGCGCAGTCGCGCCCTGTTGGCCTGCGCCGCGGCGCTGACCCCGTCGGTGGCATCGGCACGGCTGCGCGCCGAGAAGTCGTCGAACCCAGTCCCCATGTCCACCAGTCCGTCCGGCCCTGCCAGCGTCACGTCTACCGACCTGCCCGCCTCGTGACTGCGCGCGTAGGACCCGGGCCGAGCGACCCAGGCCGGGTCGGGTACCGCCTCGAACATCGCCACCTGAACGTCACGCGGCCGATAGCAGTCCCAGAACACGAGCCGCTCCCCGTTTCGCCGCAACAGGTTAGCGGCCGTGACGAGTCCCGGCGCCAGCGACTCGTGCACCAGGCAGCGGGCGCCGGCAGGGTAGAGCGGCACTCCGACAAAGTTGTCCGCCGTCGCATAGCGCAGATCGATCACCGCGTCGGGGATCTCGGCGACAACATCGACGAATCCCGCCGCGCGCACCTCCTCAGACAACGGAGCAACCGGTGATGCCGACGCCGCCGGGCCCACGACACCGATAGCGCCGATGGCGCCAAGTACCAAGTAGCAGAACGCGACTACACGGTGGCCCATCCTCGTCAGCCGGCGACGACGCCGCGCAGCCCATCCGCCCCGAAGAGCGGCTCGAGCATCCCTGACAAGTCGGGGCCTCGCCGCAGCCCATGTCCGCCGTCGACGTTGATGATCTGGCCGGTGATGAAGCTGGCCGCGTCGCTGAGTAGGAACGCCGCAAGGTTGGCCACGTCGGTGACCTCGCCGACCCGTGGCAACGGAGTGCAGGCGCGGTAATCCTCACTGATCGCTGGGGATTCGATGACGGCGGCGACCATATCGGTGCGCGTGAGGCCCGGCCGGATCCCGTTGACCCGCACCCACGAGGGGCCCAGTTCGTCGGCGGCCATCATCATCAGGTGGTCGAGGGCGGCCTTGCTCGGACCGTAGGCACCGAACCACCGGTGAGTGTTGCTCGACGCGATCGAAGAGATCCCGACAAAGGAGCCGCCTCCGCCGCGGACCATCTCCCGGGCAGCGTGTTTGAGCACGTACATCGTGCCGTTGAGGTTGAGGTCGACGGTATTTCGCCAGGCTGCGGAGTCAATCTGGGTGATCGGACCGATCGTTTCGGAGCCACCGGCGCTGTGAACGACGCCGTCGAGCCGATCGTGCCAGGCGGTCGCGGCGCCTACGAGTTGAGCGGCCTCGTCCTCGTCGGTCACGTTGGCCGGTTCGTAGCGCACCTCGCCGGAGCCTTCACCTGCGGCGACGTTGATCTCCTCGGCGGCCGCGGCGAGTCGGTCCGCGTTACGGCCGGCGAGCATGACGTTGCCCCCGGCTGCCACCACAGCCGCGGCCACCCCCTTGCCGATGCCACTGCCACCACCAGTGATCAAGAACGTTCGATCCGCTAGCGAAACCAGCATGTGGAATCCCTCCGATATGGAAGCTTGTCTAACAAGAACAGGTTCCAGTTATACATCACCGTTTGTCCCGCCTGGCCAGCCTTGGCGGCCCCTGGCATGCACCGACGAGACCGACTGGTCGCACGGGCAGTCGCCCGTTAGCTAGAGTTGTTCCATGCCTGCCAAATCTGATCCAGCCGAGCTCGGCGACGTCGAACCCCTTGCCGACAGCACCGAACGCCAGGCCAGGCGTGTTGTCGCTGCGTATGCGACCGACGCCGACGAGTGCCGGATCTTCCTGTCGATGCTCGGTATCGGACCGTCGAAGCTCGCCGACGCGTAATGCCTCCCGAGAGCGGCCCCGAGGCTCGCTCCGGGAAGGCGGACTTCGTCGTGGTGGCCAACAGGCTGCCGATCGACATGGTGCAACTGCCCGACGGGACCACCGAGTGGAAACGAAGCCCCGGCGGCCTCGTCACCGCACTGGAGCCGCTCCTGCGACGTCGCCGAGGCGCCTGGATCGGCTGGCCCGGAGTTCCCCAGGACCCCACCGAGCTTGGCGATGATGCTCCTGCCGACCATCCGGTCGAACAGGACGGCATGTACCTCATCCCGGTACGGCTGAGCGCAACCGACGTCGAGCAGTACTACGAGGGTTTCTCCAACGCCGCGCTGTGGCCGCTTTACCACGACGCGTTAGTCAAACCGATCTATCACCGGCAGTGGTGGGAACGCTACGTCGAGGTCAACAGGCGGTTCGCCGAGGCGACCGCGAGCACGGCCGCCCAGGGCGCCACTGTGTGGATCCAGGATTACCAGCTGCAGCTGGTACCGAAGATGCTGCGCATGTTGCGGCCCGATCTGACCATCGGGTTCTTCCTGCACATCCCGTTTCCACCGGTCGAGTTGTTTATGCAGATGCCGTGGCGTTCGGAGATCATCGACGGCCTGCTCGGCGCCGACCTGGTCGGCTTCCATCTGCCCGGCGGCGCGCAGAACTTCCTCATCCTGGCGCGCCGCCTCGCGGGCGCGAACACCTCCCGCGCCTCGGTCGGCGTGCGATCGCGCTTCGGTACGGTGCAGGTCGGATTCCGCTCGGTGAAGGTCGGCGCCTTCCCCATTTCAATCGACTCCGCCGAACTCGATCATCATTCGCGCACGAAGGCGATCCGGCAGCGAGCCCGCGAGATCCGCAGCGAGCTGGGTAACCCGCGCAAGATCCTGCTCGGCGTGGACCGGCTGGACTACACCAAGGGAATCGACGTGCGGCTGCGCGCATTCTCTGAACTACTCGCAGAAGAGCGAGTTAACCGCGCGGACACTGTGCTGGTGCAGCTCGCTACGCCAAGCCGGGAACGTGTCGAGAGCTATCAGGAAATGCGTGAAAGCATCGAGCGACAGGTCGGGCACATCAACGGCGAGTACGCAGAGGTGGGCCATCCGGTCGTCCATTATCTGCACAGACCGATGCCCCGCGACGAGCTCATCGCATTCTTCGTCGCCGCCGACGTCATGCTCGTCACGCCCTTGCGCGACGGTATGAACCTCGTCGCCAAGGAGTACGTCGCCTGCCGCAGCGACCTCGGCGGGGCCCTGGTACTCAGCGAATTCACCGGCGCTGCAGCCGAGCTCCGCCAGGCTTACCTGACCAACCCGCACCACCCCCAAGGCGTCAAGGACGCGATCGAGGCGGCGCTGGATCAAACCCCCGAAGAGGGCCGGCGCCGGATGCGCGCGCTGCGCCGACAGGTCCTCACACACGATGTCGACCTCTGGGCGAGGTCGTTTCTCGACGCGCTGGCCAAGCCCGCGTGACCTACCGGGTCAGTGTCGATCCCCCAGCCCCATCGCGGCTGAGAAACTCTTCTCCGGGTCTCTGCCGGCAAAGTAGCTCTGCAATGTCTCGGACAGGTCAGCCGGCTCCCACACGTCGCTCTCGGCACTGAACTGTGCTTCGGCGACCGGCGCCGCGACCAGGGTCACGGTCGGCCCGTAGACGATGAAGAGTTGTCCGTTGACACCGTCGGCCGCGGGTGACGCCAGGAAGCGGACCAGGTTCACGACGTGCTCGGGTGATAGTGGATCCACCGCGCCCTCGGGCAGTTCGGGTGTGTCTCCGAAAACCCCAGCGGTCATCGCGGTGCGAGCACGCGGGGCGATGGCGTTGGCGCGCACGCCGAAGCGTCCGAGCGAACGCGCGGCAGACAGCGTCAGCGCGGTGATGCCGGCCTTGGCCGCGCCATAGTTGGGCTGCCCAACGGGTCCGAACAGGCCGGCCTCTGAGGACGTATTGATGAGCCGGCCGTATACCGTGCCGTTTTCTCCACCCGCGCCGGCTTGTTTAGCCTTCGACCGCCAGTACGTGGCGGCGTTGCGCGCCAGCAGGAAATGGCCGCGCAGGTGCACCGCGATGACCGCGTCCCACTCCTCGTCGGTCATGTTGAACAGGATCCGGTCGCGCGTGATCCCCGCATTGTTGATGACGATGTTCAAGCCACCGAGCCGGTCAGCCGTCTCAACCAGATCGTCGGCTGTGGCGCGTTGGCTGATGTCGCCGGCAACCGCGATGCCCTTGGAACCGGCCGCCGCGATCTCGTCGAGGACATCGGATCCGTCCAGCGCCGGGGTGACATCGTTGACGACGACGACTGCCCCGGCTCGGGCCAGCCCAATGGCCTCCGCGCGACCCAGCCCGGCGGCTGCGCCAGTGACCACTGCCACCTGCCCGGACAGATCTATGTTGCTGGTGGAGCCTTCTAACTGGGTCAAAGTACTAATACCTCTAGTCGTGGCGGATTATGGCGGCGCGCGGGCATTCGGCGATGGCCTGTTCGGCCACCGCCTCCTCCTCGGCGGGAACCGGATCCGCCTTCACCACGGCATACTCCTGATCATCGAGGTCGAACAGGTCCGGGGCTATTCCCACACAGACCGCGTTGCCCTCGCAACGGTCGTGATCAACTTCCACTCGCATGACATCCTCCTGCCCGTAGTTTGACACCGCCCTGGACCCCAACACTAGAACGTGTTACAACCGGGAAAGGCCTCAGGTATCCCTGGGTACCCAGATTAGGACCCGCAGACGAGTGAGGACAGCTGGATGCGAATCGGCTACACCCCAGATCAAGAGGAGTTGCGCCGCGAGCTGCGCGCCTACTTCACCAAGCTCATGACCCCCGAGCGCGCAGAGGCGCTGGCATCCAGAGACGGCGAGATGGGGCGCGGAAACGTCTACCGCGAGACCGTCGCCCAGATGGGCAAGGACGGTTGGCTGACGCTGTCGTGGCCCACGGAGTTCGGCGGCCAAGCCCGCCCGCCGATGGATGGGCTGATCTTCAACGACGAAGCCTCCATCGCCAACGTCCCCGTGCCGTTCCTGACCATCAACAGCGTGGCACCGACCATCATGGCGTTCGGCACCGAGGAACAGAAGAAGTTCTTTCTGCCCAAGATCGCCGCGGGCGAGCTGCACTTCTCGATCGGCTACTCCGAGCCCGGCGCGGGAACCGATCTGGCCGCCCTGCGGACCTCCGCCGTGCGCGACGAATCCGGAAATGGCGACTACATCATCAACGGGCAGAAAATGTGGACCAGCCTGATCGCTTATGCCGACTAT
>JAHZKD010000236.1 GCA_022600605.1 Actinomycetes bacterium | reverse complement strand
GGCCAAGACCCTGGAGCTGTTTGGCCGTAGACCCACCGCCGGCGAGTCGCCGGCGCCGTTTCACATCTACACGATGAAGCAGGCCATTGCCGAGGGCTACATCCTCGACGTGCTCACCGGGTACCACTCGTTCCAGTTGGCGTTCCAAGTCGCCCAGAACGCTGCCCATGGCGACGATGTTGATCAGGCCCGCGCCACCAAGGAGGTGATGCGCTGGGTCAAGCTCAACCCGCAGACCATCACCCAGAAGGCCGCGATCATCGTCGAGCACTTCCGCGGCAACGTCGCCGGACTGCTCGACGGGCACGCCAAAGCGATGGTCGTCACCGATTCGCGCAAGTCGGCGGTGCGCTACAAGCTCGCCATCGACGCCTACATCGCCGAGAAGGGCTACGGGTACGGCACGTTGGTGGCGTTCTCCGGGACGGTGATCGACCCGGAGTCCGGGCCCGGCGACTTCACCGAGGCCACCATGAACCCGGGTGTGCATGACCTGCGGACATCGTTTCGCGGCGACCAGTACAAGGTGATGATTGTCGCCAACAAGTTCCAGACCGGGTTCGACCAGCCGCTGCTGTGCGCGATGTACGTGGACCGGATCCTGTCCGGGGTCACCGCGGTGCAGACCCTGTCGCGGCTCAACCGCACCTACCGCACCCCCTCGGGCACGGCGAAGACCGCGGCGATGACCCAGGTGGTGGATTTCGTCAACGAGCCCGAGACGATCCGGGAGGCGTTCGAGCCGTACTACACCGACGCGTTCCTGGAAACCGAGACCGACCCCGACCTGGTGCACGACCTGTCGGCCAAACTCGACACCGCTGGGATCTACACCCAGGCCGAGATCGACCGGTGCGCCGAGGTCGTGGTGAAAGACCTGGGCCATTTCGCGCTGGAGGCGGCGATTGGGGACGGCAAGGAACGGTTCGCGCAGCGGTATCAGGCCGCCCGGATCCACAACGGCGGCGACGGTGACAAGGCGGCGCTGGCCGAGCTGGACATGTTCCGCAAAGACGTCGGATCGTTTGTGCGCCTCTACGATTTCATGTCCCAGATCGTCGATTACGGCGACGCAGCCCTCGAGAAGAAGCAGATCTATTTGCGCAACCTGGAGCGGGTGATTCAGCCCGACAACTACACCGCGCCCATCGATCTGTCCGACGTCGTGCTCAAACGCGTCAAGCAGGTCGACCGCGGCCGGGTCGACATCGGCCTGGGTGTGCGGGTCGGGCTCTCGGGCATGACCGCCGCGGGGTCCGGGGAGAAACGCGACCCGAAAATGGTCGCCTTCCAGCAGGTCCTGGACCGCCTCAACGACCTGTTCGGGTCCGAGGACTTCACACAGTCCCAGAAGGTGTCATTCCTGGAAGCGCTGCTGCGCACCCTGCTCGACAACGCGGCGCTCGTGCAGCAGGCAAAAGTCAACTCCACCAAACAGTTCGTCGAATCCCCCGACTTCGACGATGCGGTCACCGGCGCGGTCGCCGACAACCAGGGCGCCCACGACAAGATGGCCGACTACTTCTTCACCAACGCACCCGGCCGAGCGCACCTGATCTCCGACATCGCGAAATGGTTCTACCAAGTCGTCTCCGCCGACGACGGGAACGCCGACCCCGCAGCGGAGTGATCGAGGAGCGGCCTTCGTGCTGAGCGCAGCCAACCGCCCGGTTACAGTTGAAACCGTTGGCGAGTTAGGGGCGAGGATGACTTTGGGCATGCCAGGTTGGCACCCAGACCCAGGCGGCGATGGGCAACGCTACTTCGACGGTGCCGCATGGGGTGAGCATCGCCCTATACCTAAAGATGGATACAACACAGCCGAGCGGTCAGAGATTCTTGAGCAGGTTCTGGTATCGCAGCACGCAAAGGTCGTGACCCGCACCCCGGCCACCGCGGCCGTCCTAATCGGACAACCGGTGAACCACATACTCCACCTACTGCTTTCAGTGTTCACCCTCGGCTTGTGGATACCGTTCTGGATAATCACCGCCTCCACAAGCGGCCAGAAACAGTACCTGCTCGCCGTCGACACAAAGGGGCACGTGCACTGGACGGCGCCCGGCAGCGTGGTGGTCAAGCCGCCCCCGGGGTTCAATCAGCCTGTCGCCTCGAGGGGTGCGACGGCCGCCCCCGAGCCGCTGAAACGACCAAACCCATTCCGCGACTAGTCCACGCGGCCGAACAGCACGCACCCATCCAACGCAGGCGCGTACACCACACCCTCGCAGGCACAGCATGTCCAGGTGATGTGCCCGCGATGCGCCAGACAAGCCATATGACCCACCAACACCCGATTACCTTCGAGCGGGTGACCGTTAGGGCAATACGTCGGCGCCAACGTCACCCAACCGCCTTCGGTGGAGCGGACCAGCTGACCAACTTTGGGCATGCCGCGCAGCGTAATTCGGAAGGCCGACGGAAAAGGGGCACGCTACCGATGCCCCGGTCGGCCCATGGCGCTTCCAAGCTGGTCTTGCTACACGGTTCCTGCGCGGACGACGGGGCAGAGCAGCTATGCCCTAAGACGCCTGAGCCAGGTGCCCCTCGAAGACGCCGCGTCGGTCACGCGGGAAAAGCCACCGTCGGACCCCAGGTGTAACCTCCGCCCACGACGGAGCGTCGAGCCCTGTGGGTCGCGCTGCAGCTTCTGCGGGACGGGGGACTCATGGTTAAAGGAAACAACTTTCAATCGTTCATGGCCGGCGCCGGCAGTGCCCTGCCCAGCCAAGCACCGTCGTGGTTTGCCTCGCAAGAGCAGTACGAGACATTCCAAAGACTGTTTGCCATGGATGTTGGCGCACAGTGCATCACCTCGACAAGCATCGACGTTCCCCACCTCGAGGAAGGCCTCCGAAAACAGCAGCTGAGCAAGTGTTCGCTGCGGTCTACTCTGCAGCTGCTCTCCTCGACCTATGCCCGCCTTGACCAGGCGGCACTGTTCGGACGAGAAGCGGCCGTCGAAAAGAAGCTAGCTTCTGCGTTGCATGGGGATCTCGCCGGCAAAGCCAAGTCAGCTCTGGCTAACGGCAGTCGACTCGTCCCGCCGTCGGCGCTGAACCAGTTGGTCCGCGAAGCCATCGAATGGTGCACTGACGGCGATGCTGCCCAAGGCCTCGGTCCGATTACCGCGGACCAGCTCGTCCACATGGTGCTGTCAATCAACACCGATCAAGAGGCGCAGGACCGTCCCGACTACTTCACCACGTGGCCACCAACCCAGGATGAACTGGTCGCGTTCAACGAGGCCATGACCCACGACGACGAACTCGTCTTGACAGAGGTACGGCGACACATGCTGGTCGAGTTCGCCCGAGCGCAAACCAATTCAACCCCGGTGCCGCAGTCCATTCTCGCCCTCACCTACGACACATGGTTCAAAGCTTGGCCGCACGCTGCGCCCCACGTACTCATCGGCGACACCCCCGAAGAGGCGTTCGAGAAATCAACAAGCGTCTCCCTACGCGAAGTCAACCGCGTGGGTCTCCACATCTGGGACCGCACGAAAGCGGGCACCACCTCCCTGGACATCGCAACGCTGCAAAGTTTCGCCGACCCCGGTGCCCTTGATCTCATGCAGTCAACTGCGGTGCTGTCGGTCAAGCACTACCGCAAGCGGCTCGCGAAGGAGCG
>JAHZKD010000235.1 GCA_022600605.1 Actinomycetes bacterium | reverse complement strand
GGGTATCTCGTGTGGTCCACCTTCTAGTGTCCACGCTTGCCAAGTATTCAGTTGCAGGGGCGACAGGACTTGAACCTGCAACCTGCGGTTTTGGAGACCGCTGCTCTGCCAGTTGAGCTACGCCCCTTCATAGCGGGTCAGGGGCCACACAAGTCGCGCGCTCCCCGATCGGTCGATCTAGGCCGACGGACAGCGCGCTGGACTGGGAAAACCCCAAGGGGCGAGTGTAGCGCGCACCCGGTCGGACTTACTACTCCGCCCTTGCCGATGCAGCCGCACTGGCGACTATTCGCCGACCGCCTTGCGGACGACCTGGCCGGTCTCAGGATCCCATTTCGCAGAGATCGAATTGTCGCCTTCGTGGCCCATCAGCGTGGTGTAGGACTCCATCACCACTTCGCCCTCCGGGGTGGCCAACACGTTGCGGGTAGTGACGATGTCGGCACCGAACCGCTCGTCGACCGTAAGGATCGTCATCGTGCCGGTCACCTCGTCGCCAGCCTTGATCGGCCGGTGGAAGTGGAACTTCTGATCCACCTGAACGATCTGCATCGTCTCCATGCCGACATCGACGTTCTGGAAGAAATGCGTCTGGATCATCACCGCGAATATCGACATGAAGGTGGGCGGGGCAACTATCGCGCTGTGCCCGAGTTCGGCTGCAGCAGCTTCATCGAGCGAGCCCGGATCGTTGACCTTGACCGACCGTGCGTACTGACGGATCTGTTCACGGCCGACAACGAATGTGTCTGGGTAGCGCCAAACCATCCCAAGGATGTCTACTTTCAAAGCCATGTCGAACGCCTAGGCCAGCTTCGCCAAGGCCACGGCGCGACCGAAGATCTTCTTCCCGCCCGCAGTGGCACTCAATGCGATAGTCACTGATTTGTCTTCCGGGTCAACGGATTTCACGCGTCCGTTGAAGACTATCTCCGCGCCGGTGCCGTCGTTGGGCACCGGCACGACAGCGGTGAAACGCACGTTGTACTCGGTGACTGCGCCCGGGTCACCGACCCAGGAAGTCACGTAGCCGCCACCGAGGCCCATGGTGAGCATGCCGTGGGCTATCGCGGTGTCAAGGCCTACCTGTTTGGCGATCTCGTCGTCCCAGTGGATCGGGTTGAGGTCACCGGAGACCCCCGCATAATTGACCAGGTCGGCCCTGGTCAGGGGAATAATTTTCTCCGGTAGTACATCGCCGACGTTGACCGAACTGAACTCACGCAGTGCCATCGTTGAAGCCACCTTCTCCGTCCTCTTCGCTACGCCCAGCCAAGGTGGTGTAGGCCTCCTGGACAACTTCACCATTCTCGTTACTGATGATGTTCTTGGTGACAATAATGTCGGTTCCGTGCGCCTTGCGGACCGAATCGACCCACACATCACAGAAGAGTTTGTCCCCGGCCCTGATGGGCTTTAAGAATTTAAGCACTTGGTCGACCTGGACAATCTGGGCATCAGACACGCTGATGTTGGCGGCATCGAACATCGCCAACTGCGCTTTGTAACCGAACACCGAGATGTAGGTCAAGGGTGCCGGCAATGCGCCGTGACCAAGGCTGGCGGCGACCTCCTCATCGAAGAAGGCCTCGTCGTCGTTCTTGACGGCGACCGCGTATTCGCGGATCTTCTCGCGGCCGACGACGTAGTGGTCGGGATAGCGGAAATGCGTCCCGACAATGCTGTCCAAGAAAGACACGGGTATTGAATCTACCTAGTCGGCCTGACCAACGGTGAAGCGACACTGCAGGACGCAGTCATGACGCTCAGCGTGACTCTTTGTGGGCCTGGTGCTTGCCGCAGTTGGGGCAGAATTTCTTGATCTCAAGCCGGTCGGGATCGTTACGACGGTTCTTCTTGGTGATGTAGTTGCGGTGTTTGCACACCTCGCATGCCAAAGTGATCTTCGGCCGTACGTCTGTACTGGACGCCACGTCAGGTGCCTCTTTCTACATTTTTCGAACTCGGTATTCCATGTACTACTTGTAGCGGTGGGGGGGCTCGATCCCCCGACCTCACGATTATGAGTCGTGCGCTCTAACCAGCTGAGCTACACCGCCCCGGATGACGCAGGCGGCTCGCTTCACACGTGAAGCTTCTCCCGTCGCTCCGCTCGCCCCGGCGTCTACCGAGCCCCCTAACGGAATCGAACCGTTGACCTTTTCCTTACCATGGAAACGCTCTACCGACTGAGCTAAGGGGGCCTACTGCAATGCAGGGCTCACCGTCGAGCGATGGGCCTTAAAGAGGGTACATTCTCACCGTTTGCGGAGCCAAACCGCTGGTCATTGGCCAACTCGGATTGTTGGCAATGCATGTCTGGCCCTCCGGCGGGCAGAAAGTGGACCCTCGGCGCGGACGCGACGCCGTCGAGGCGCATACGCTGACCGTCATGGCCGAATCGGACCGCCTTTATTTCAAGCAGCTGCTGTCGGGCCGCGACTACGCGGCGGGCGACGTGATCGCTGCACAGATGCGCAACTTCGCCTACCTTGTCGGTGACCGGCAGACCGGCGACACCGTAGTAGTGGATCCCGCGTACGCAGCCCAGGACCTGGTGGATGCGCTGGAGGCCGACGGCATGCACCTCTCGGGCGTGCTAGTCACCCACCATCACCCTGACCACGTTGGCGGTTCGATGATGGGATTCGAGCTCAAAGGCCTCGCCGAACTACTCGAGCGCGTCAGCGTGCCGGTTCACGTCAATGCCCACGAGGCTGACTGGGTTTCGCGGGTCACCGGGATCGCCCCTAGCGAATTGACCTCTCATCAGCATGGCGACAAGGTCGGCGTCGGCGACATCGACATCGAACTGCTGCACACTCCGGGCCACACGCCGGGCAGTCAGTGTTTTCTACTCGACGGCCGCCTCGTCGCCGGCGACACCCTCTTCCTCGAAGGCTGCGGACGCACCGACTTCCCCGGTGGAGACGCCGACGAGATGTTCCGCAGCTTGCAGGCGCTCGCGAAGCTGCCCGGTGACCCAACGGTGTTCCCCGGGCACTGGTACTCCGCGGAGCCGAGCGCCTCGCTCTCCGACGTCCGGACCACTAACTACGTCTATCGGGCGAGCAACCTGGACCAGTGGCGCACGCTGATGGGCGGCTAACACCAGACAACACCATCGGACCTGTGGAATGACCGGCCGACATGTTGGTTAGTGGGATAGTCTCCCGATTGCTCGGCGGCAGCAGAGCGAAACAGGAGGAAGCACCGCAATGACCACACCGCAAATACCCGGCGGTTGGTACTCCGACCCAGACGGGTCGGGCGGCCAGCGGTATTGGGACGGCCACGCCTGGACCGAGCATCGGGCTCCTGCACCCTCGGCTCCGCC
>JAHZKD010000234.1 GCA_022600605.1 Actinomycetes bacterium | reverse complement strand
GGCGCCCGTGCTCTTCGCGCGAGCGCTCATCGGCGCCCGTGCTCTTCGCGCGAGCGCTCATCGGCGCCCGTGCTCTTCGCGCGAGCGCTCATCGAAGGTCCTCGTCTTCCGCTCGCACTGCCCACGATGCAAAACGCTCACCCTGCTCGCGTTGTTTCACGAAGTTGCGTACGACACGTTCGACGTAGTCACCGAGCTCGGTGGAGAGGACTTTGTGCTGGCGCAGCTTGCGGCCGAAGCCGCTGTCCAGGCCCAGGCTGCCGCCCAGGTGAACCTGGAAGCCCTCCTCGGGACCGTTGCCCTCGTCGACTATCTGGCCCTTGAACCCGATATCGGCGATCTGGATGCGGGCGCACGAATTCGGGCAGCCGTTGATGTTGACCGTCACCGGCACGTCGAGCTGGGCGTTGAGGTCTTCCAGGCGGCGCTCCAGATCGGGGACCAGCGATTGCGCCCGTTTGCGCGTCTCGGCGAAGCTCAGCTTGCAGAACTCGATGCCTGAGCAGGCCATCAGGTTGCGTCGCCACAGCGATGGGGTCGACGGCAGGCCGATCGCATCGAGTTGCTCAACGAGCTGGGCGACATTCTCGTCGGGGACGTCGAGCACGATCAGCTTCTGGTACGGGGTGAACCGGACTCGGTTGCTGCCGGCGGCCTCGGCTAGGTCGGCGACCTTGGACAGGATCGTGCCGGACACCCGGCCAGCGATGGGGGCCACGCCCACTGCGTTTCGCCCGTTGCGGAGTTTCTGCACCCCGACGTGGTCGATGGGCCTAGCGACCGGCTCCGGGGCTGGCCCGTCTAGTAGCGGACGCTTTAGGTATTCCTGTTCGAGAACTTCCCTAAATTTTTCTACGCCCCAATCCTTGATCAGGAACTTTATCCGAGCCTTCGCCCGCAGCCTGCGGTAGCCGTAGTCGCGGAAGGCACTGACCACGCCCTCCCACACATCAGGCACGTCGTCCAGCGGCACCCAGGCGCCGACCCGCTGGCCGAGCATCGGGTTGGTGGATAAACCACCGCCCACCCATAGGTCGAATCCCGGCCCGTGCTCGGGATGGTTGACGCCGATAAAGGCGACGTCGTTGATCTCGTGCACAACGTCTTGCAGGCCTGAGATCGCCGTCTTGAACTTGCGCGGCAGGTTGGAGTACTCAGGCTTACCGATATAGCGCTTGACGATCTCGTTGACCGCTGGGGTGCCGTCGAGCACTTCCTCCAGCGACTCGCCGGCCAGCGGCGAACCCAACACAACGCGGGGGCAGTCCCCACACGCCTCGGTGGTCTGCAAACCGACCTCGTCGAGGCGCCGCCAGATCTCCGGCATGTCTTCCACCCGGATCCAGTGGTACTGGATGTTCTGCCGGTCGGAGATGTCGGCGGTATCGCGGGCGAACTCGGTGGAGATCCCGCCCAGCGTGCGCAGAGCCGCCGTGGTGAGGGCACCGCCGTCGCTGCGGACCCGCAACATGAAATAGGAGTCCTCAAGCATGTCGGTGTTGTCGTCACCGGTCCAGGTGCCGTCATAGCCGGGCTTGCGTTGGGTGTACAGGCCCCACCAGCGGAATCGGCCGCGTAGGTCGCCTTTGTCGATGCTGTCGAAGCCGTTCTTGGCGTAGATGTCCTCGATGCGGGCGCGTACGTGCAGGGGGTTGTCGTCTTTCTTGGACTGTTCGTTGGCGTTCAACGGCTCGCGGTAGCCGAGCGCCCACTGGCCTTCGCCGCGGGGACGCTTTGCAGGCTTTGCTGTGGTCATCGGGGGGTGCTCCTCGTCGGAGCCGGCGTTCAGATCGCGCGTTCTCACCGGTGGCTGTCCGGAAGCGCAGATCCCGCGGCCAGCTGAGAATGAAAGTGCGGGCAGGACTCCGAAACTACTTCGTCAAGGCAGACAGCAACAGGTGCAAACCCGCTTGAAGTCGACATGGCGGCGCACAACCAGCGGAACCCTGCGGGGGAGGCTGTGGGCTGCAGTCACAGCCCCGATTCTGCCACGAATCCGTCCACCTGCCCTAACTGGGGAGAACTGGCGCTCACGATGAACGAAAGTTCGCTCTGCGAGACTGGGCGGGTGACGGTTGGCTCGGAGGTGGCGCTGCCGGAGCTGATGGCGCGCCACGGCCACCCATTCGGCATTTATGTCCACGTGCCCTTCTGTGCGACACGATGTGGATACTGCGACTTCAACACCTACACCCCGATCGAGCTGGACGGTGGGAGTACCCCGGGAACCTGGTTGGCTGCGCTGCGGACTGAGCTCTTACTCGCCGCGAGCCATCTCGGCGCCGCGCCCCAGGTGCAGACCGTGTTTGTCGGCGGCGGCACGCCCTCGCTGCTGGGTGCGGCGGGGCTTGCCGCCGTGTTCGATGCGATCCGGGATCACTTCACGCTCGCACCCGCCGCCGAGGTCACCACTGAGGCCAATCCGGAATCAACGTCGCCCGAATTCTTCGCCAGGCTCCGCGCGGCCGGTTTCACCCGACTGTCGCTCGGCATGCAGTCCAGCGCCCCGCACGTACTCGCGGTGCTCGACCGTGCGCACTCGTCGGGCCGGGCCACCGACGCCGTGCGGGAGGCCCGCGAAGCGGGCTTCGACCACGTCAGCATCGACCTCATCTATGGAACGCCGGGGGAGACCGATGACGATCTGCTGCGGTCGGCCGATTCTGCTCTTGATGCCGGGGTCGACCATCTCTCGGCGTATGGGCTGATCGTGGAGGCCGGCACGGCACTTGCTCGGCGGGTGCGACGCGGTGAGCTGCCCGCCCCCGACGACGACGTGCTGGCCCGACGGTACGAACTGCTCGACCGCCGCCTCGCCGGCGCCGGCTTCGATTGGTATGAGGTGTCGAACTGGGCGCGTCCGGGCGGGCAGTGCCGGCACAACATCGGTTATTGGGACGGTGGGCAATGGTGGGGGGCAGGCCCCGGCGCACACGGTTACATCGGCTCCACCAGGTGGTGGAATGTTAAGCACCCCAACGCCTACGCTGATTCGCTCGCGGGCGGTTCGCTACCCGTCGCCGAATACGAACAACTCGACGCGCAGACTTCGCACACCGAGCGCGTGATGCTGGGGGTGCGGCTGCGCTCCGGGCTGCCGTTGGATGTGTTGTCAGACGCCGAGCGTGATCGCGCTCGGCGCGCGGTCGACAAGGGGTTGCTGTGCTGCAATGGTGAGCAACTGGTGCTCACCGACCGCGGCAGGCTTCTCGCCGACGCCGTGGTGCGAGATCTGCTCGACTGAGCCGGCTACAGCAGAGCTGCGGCCAGTCGTCGCCACTGCTCGAGTGGGAACTCTCGCGGATCGGTGCCGATCACTTGAACGCAAACATGGTCGGCCCCTGCCGCCCGATGTTCCTCAACCCGACGGACGATGGCGTCCTCGTTGCCCCACGCGATGGTGGCATCGAGCAGCCGGTCGCTGACGGAGGCCAAGTCGTCTTCAGTGAACCCGGACCTCAGTAGATTGTTGGCGTAGTTCGGCAGCCCGAGGTACGGAGTCAGCCAATCGCTTCCGATGGCGCGTGCCTCTTCCCGGTCTTCTGCGAGCAGCACGGCTTGCTCGGGCAGCAGCAACGGACCTTCGCCGAGCAGTTCGCGGGCGCGGAGGGTGTGCTCGGGCGTCGTCAAATAGGGATGGGTACCCCTCGCGCGGGACGCCGACAGCTGCAGCATCTTTGGCCCAAGTGCAGCCAACACCCGGTTGGCCACCGGTACTGGTTGCGGCGCGCCGTCGATCCCGTCGAGAAAAGCCTTCGTGGCGGCCAGCGGCTTGCGGTAGCGGCCAGGGTCTTTCGAATCGATCAGCCGCGCGTGGCTCACACCGATACCCAGCAGGAAACGTTCGCCGTGGGTCCGGGTCAGCGTGGCGTAGCGCGCAGCGACCTCCCATGGCTCGTGCATCCACAGGTTGAGGATGCCGGTGGCGATCACTGCGCGCTTTGTGGCAGACAGCAAGTTGTCCACCGAGTCGAGTACAGGGCCACCGACATCGGGAATCCAGAGTGCGGTGAACCCCAGTTCGTCGAGTTCAGCGGCGGCCTCGGCTGCCTCGGTCGGGTTGCCGTAACGCAATTGCGAACTCCACAGACCAACTCCCGATAGCTCCATGTGTTCAGACATACCGTGTCGAGCGGCAGCTGGCTACCGTCGCTGAATGGCAGTCGATCCGAGGAGGCCGAAGAGTGTCGCCGCAGCCGGCCCCTCATGGGCCGGGTGGGTGATTGTCAGGTAGTTACCCGGCAGGGGCAGGTGGTGCCTCTGCGGCTCCTGGTTCCCACATCCCCCTATCAATTAAAAAGAAACCCGGAAGGGGCAGGTGGTGCCCCTGCGGCGCCGGGGGGAGGAGGAGGCGCAGCGGCCGGCGGTGCAGGCGCAGCGGCCGGCGGCGGAGGGGCAGCGGCCGGCGGCGGAGGGGCAGCGGCAGGGGCAGGTGGTGCCTCTGCGGCTCCTGGGGGAAGTGGTGGTCCTGGCACCGGGACCGGTGGTATCGGTACCCCGTTGAAGGAATTGCCAGGCGGCGGTGCTTCCGCGGGTGCCGGCGGCGGAAGTGGTACACCGCCCGGCATGGGAAGCGGCGGACCCCCGAGCTTGGTCAGCTTGAACGGCATCGCGACGGTCTCTGGATCGCCGCCACAAATCCCGGGGTCGTTGAACGAGCGCCAACCGGTGTCCTCGACGGCGTCCCAGGAGTAGTTGACCCGGAAGTGGTGTTCGGTGCCGTCCTCACATTCAATGGCGTTGGGCACAACGACGAACATGATCCACGAGCCGACTCGCCAGTGGGCGTTGCCGCGCCAGTGGGGGTTCGCTCGCGCAACGTCGTCGGTGTCGAACTCGGCGATCTGGACGCACTGGGGCGCGTCGCCTTCACAAGGGCTGGCGACCCAGGTGTACGGCCCGAGGGACTTCCCTTCGAACTCATACGTGCCGACCTCGTTGAGGGTGTACTCATCCGTGGCGAAAGCCGGGCCGGCTAATCCGATCGCAGCCACGCTTGCCGCGACCGCCGTCGTTGCGATTGTCCTGGACCCCACGCTGCTCCTCAGTGTTGACGTATGGCGAGACGATAGTACGCCCGGTGACAGAGCGCTGACAGAGCGTTGACAGCGCGCATTGGGCAGGACGAACGCTACGCCTACGCGTATCCAAGTCCAACCAGGCAAGTGGAAGCATGTCTGAGATCATCGGCACAAGCCTGCTCAAGATGCCCGCGGTGCGGTGCAGAACCGTGCCCCGCCCGGAATCAGCTGGGAGGAGGTGGCATGTCCATGTCGAACACTCGTGCGTGCAGCACCGTCCGGTTGCGCAAGGCCGCACGGACGGCCCGGTGCAGGCCGTCTTCGAGGTAGATGTCGCCGCGCCATCGGACCGCGTGCGGGAACAGGTCGCCGTAGAACGTCGAGTCCTCCGAGAGCAGCCGGTCCAGGGCGAGCACGGTTGTTGTCATCACCAACTCGTCCAGGCGGATCTGGCGGGGCGGGATCTGCGCCCACTGACGATACGACAGACCGTGGTCAGGGTAGGGCCGGCCGTCGCGGACACCTTTGAAGATCATCGACGCGCCTCTGCCTGCCTTTTCCCCGCACTATTTCGCCGTGGTCTGACAGATTAGCCTTCGGCATCTGAGCGCGCCGGGCCGCTCGGTCGAAGAATTAGACGCTGATCACCGTAAACTGACAGAAAACTGGGTCGGGCTCGAGAGGTGGGTCAAGGTGGGCAGCGCTGACGATCGTCGATTCGAGGTGTTGCGCGCCATCGTCGCTGACTTCGTCGCCACCAAAGGGCCCATCGGTTCGAAGTCGATTGTCGAGCGCCACCACCTCGGTGTATCCAGCGCGACCGTGCGCAACGACATGGCGGTCTTAGAAGCAGAGGGATACATCGCCCAGCCGCACACCAGCTCAGGCCGGGTACCCACGGAGAAGGGTTACCGCGAGTTCGTCGATCGGCTCGACAACGTCAAGCCTCTGTCGAGCGCCGAACGCAGCGCGATTTTGACCTTCCTGGAGACTGGCGTCGATCTCGACGACGTGCTGCGCCGGGCGGTGCGACTGCTCGCCCAGCTGACCCGTCAGGTTGCGATCGTGCAGTACCCGACGCTCTCTACGTCGTCGGTGCGACATCTTGAGGTGGTGGCGCTGACACCGGCGCGATTACTGTTGGTGGTGATCACCGACTCCGGTCGGGTTGACCAGCGGATAGTGGAGCTTGGCGACGGCATCGATGACGTCGAGCTCGCCCGTCTTCGTGAGCTGCTCGGGCAGGCGTTGGAGGGTAAACCACTGGCCGACGCGTCGGTAGCGGTCTCCGAACTGGCATCGCATCTCACTGGACCGGGCACTCTCAGCGACGCGATCGGCAGGTCGGCGACTGTGCTGGTGGAGTCGCTGGTCGAACATAGCGAGGAGCGACTGTTGCTGGGCGGGACCGCGAACCTGACTCGCAACACCGCGGATTTTGGTGGATCGTTGCGCTCAGTGCTTGAGGCACTTGAGGAGCAGGTGGTTGTGCTGCGGCTGCTCGCCGCTCAGCAGGAGACGGGCAAGGTCACTGTGCGGATTGGTCACGAGACAGAGGCCGAACAGATGGCGGGCACCTCGGTAGTCAGCACGACTTACGGCAGCTCGGGCAAGGTGTTCGGCGGCATGGGTGTGATAGGTCCCACACGGATGGACTACCCGGGAACCATCTCCAACGTCGCCGCGGTTGCCCTCTATATTGGCGAGGTCTTAGGTAGCCGTTGATCCAGGCTGCTTTTCGGCCGGATCGATGGGTGGGAAAGGTTGAGCGTGGCACGCGACTATTACGGGATGCTCGGTGTGAGCAAGGGCGCAACTGACTCGGAGGTCAAGCGCGCCTATAGAAAGCTTGCCCGTGAGCTGCACCCTGATGTAAATCCCGACGAGGCGGCGCAAACTCGCTTCAAGGAGATCAGCGTCGCCTACGAGGTGCTCAGCGATCCGGAGCGGCGCCGAATCGTCGATATGGGCGGCGATCCGATGGAGTCGGCGGGCGCCGGGGGTGGTTTCGGCGGGTTCGGCGGGCTCGGTGACGTGTTCGAGGCATTCTTCGGCGGCGGAACCACCCAGCGCGGGCCGTCAGGCCGGGTTCGGCCTGGGTCCGATTCGCTGCTCCGGATGAGGCTGGATTTGGCCGAATGCGCAACTGGGGTGACCAAACAGGTGACCGTCGACACCGCGGTGCTGTGCGACCTGTGCCAAGGCAAGGGCACTCACGGCAACTCGACGCCGGCCACTTGTGACACCTGCGGTGGACGTGGCGAGATCCAGACCCTGCAGCGTTCGTTACTCGGACAGGTGATGACGTCGCGGCCCTGCCCGGTGTGCGGTGGCGTCGGGGAGGTCATTCCGGATCCGTGTAACCGGTGCGCCGGTGACGGCAGGGTGCGCGCACGTCGGGAGATTAGCGTCAAGATCCCAGCGGGGGTCGCCGACGGTATGCGGGTGCGGCTCTCCGCCCAGGGTGAGGTCGGTCCCGGTGGCGGGCCTGCGGGTGATCTGTACGTCGAGGTGCACGAAACGCCACATGATGTCTTCGTCCGCGACGGCGACGATCTGCACTGCACGATCTCGGTGCCGATGGCCGACGCCGCGCTGGGCACGTCAGTCACCGTCGATGCGATCCTCGATGGGCCGGTGAACATCACCATCGGAGCTGGGACGCAGCCCGGCTCGATCACCGTTTTGCGCGGTCACGGCATGCCGCATTTGCGCTCCGGGGTGCGCGGCGACCTGCACGCCCACATCGACGTCATGGTGCCTACCAGGCTCGACCACGACGATATCGAGCTGTTGCAGGCTTTCAAGGAGCGCACCAAGGGCGCCGCGGAGGTGCGCTCAGCCCAGTCCGGCAACAACTCACATGGCGGCCTGTTCAACCGGCTGCGCGAAACGTTCACCGGTCGCTAGCGCTGTGAGTCGAGGGCTCTTCTATATCGGAGCGCTACCAGCAGCGGGAGGCCTCGCGGTCGTTGACGGCGACGAGGGTTTCCACGCGGCCAACGTGCGCCGCATCCGGCCCGGAGAACAGCTCGACCTCAGCGATGGCGCGGGAAACGTTGCCCATTGTGTCGTCGAGGACGTCGCCAAGGGCAGGCTCTCAGCCCGTGTGCACGATCTTCGCGTTGTCGAACGCCCCGCGCCGACGGTCACCGTCGTGCAGGCGCTGCCAAAAGCCGAGCGCTCGGAACTGGCGATCGAGCTGGCCACCGAGGCAGGTGCGGACGCGTTCGTCGCCTGGCAGGCGTCGCATTGCGTGGCGCGGTGGGACGGACCTGAGAAGGTAAACAAGGGGCTGCGCCGTTGGGCGGCGGTGGCGCGGTCCGCGGCCCGCCAGTCGCGACGCCCCTACATTCCGGTAGTCGAGGGCGTGGTGTCGTCGGCCCAACTCGCTGATCGGGTACGCGGCGCGCCGCCGTCCTCGGTGCTGGTGCTGCATGAGTCGGCAACCCGACCGCTGTCGGATGTGGAAACGGCCGCCGACTCGTTGACCCTGGTGGTCGGGCCTGAGGGCGGGATAGCCGAGGACGAACTTGCCGCGATGACCGACGCCGGAGCGGCCGCTGTGCGGCTGGGCCCGACCGTCTTGCGGACGTCAACTGCCGCGGCAGTAGCTCTGGGGGCGCTCGGGGTGCTGACCGCACGTTGGGCCTGAGCGCGCCGTTTGAGCTGCAGCCCCGGATGCCCCCGGTGGCCGGAACGTTGGGACGCAACGGTCTGCGGGGCTAAACTGATTTGCACCCCTACATCGGCATGCATGGCAGATCGGACACAGAAAGCAGGCAGAAAACCACACGTGACGCCCCGCGAGACGAGCGCTGCCTCCCACGACTCCGACCCGTCGGTCTGCAGCAGCAAGATCGATGTGCCGACCCCCTACGTCGTAGGGCTCCTGGGTTCCTCGGATGAGAACCTGCGCGCACTCGAAGGCCACCTGAACGCCGATATCCACGCCCGCGGAAACGCGATCACCCTCTCGGGTGAGCCAGCCGACGTCGCATTGGCCGAGCGCGCGATCTCCGAGTTGATCGAGATAGTCGCCAGCGGCCAGAGACTGACGCCTGACGCGGTGCGTCACAGCGTCGCCATGCTGACAGGCATGGTGCAGGAGTCGCCGGCTGAGGTGCTGACGCTGGACATTCTTTCTCGGCGTGGCAAGACGATTCGGCCCAAGACGTTGAATCAGAAACGCTATGTCGATGCCATCGATGCGCATACCGTGGTGTTCGGTATCGGGCCGGCGGGCACCGGGAAGACCTATCTGGCGATGGCCAAAGCCGTTCATGCCCTGCAAACCAAGCAGGTCAGCCGAATCATCCTGACCCGCCCCGCGGTGGAAGCAGGTGAGAGCCTTGGCTTTCTGCCGGGCACGCTGTACGAGAAGATCGATCCGTACCTGCGCCCGCTTTATGATGCCCTGCACGACATGATGGATCCGGAGCTGATCCCAAAGTTGATGAGTGCCGGCGTCATCGAAGTCGCTCCGCTGGCGTTTATGCGGGGCCGGACGCTTTCGGACGCGTTCATCATTCTCGATGAGGCGCAGAACACCACTGCCGAGCAGATGAAGATGTTTCTGACGCGGTTGGGGTTTGACTCGAAAATCGTTGTGACAGGTGATATCACGCAGGTAGACCTGCCGGGCGGCCCGGCATCTGGGTTGCGTGCGGCGATGCGGATCCTCGACGGGATCGCGGACATACATTTTGCTGAGCTCACAAGCGCCGACGTGGTCCGTCACCGCCTGGTTGGCGAGATCGTGGATGCCTATGCCAGATCCGAGGAGCCGACGCTGATGAACCGGGCACAACGTCGCTCATCGGGCACCGGCAGAGCGAGGCGGTAGCGGGCAGTCCATGAGTATCGAGGTTGCCAACGAATCGGGTATCGACGTATCTGAACAGGAATTGATCAGCGTCGCCAAGTTCGTGATCGGCAAGATGGACGTGAATCCGGCCGCCGAGCTATCGATGGTGCTACTCGACACCGCGGCCATGGCCGATCTGCACGTGCGGTGGATGGACCTACCCGGTCCGACCGACGTCATGAGCTTTCCCATGGACGAACTCGAGCCCGGCGGCCGGCCAGATGCACCGGAGCCTGGCCCGTCGATGCTCGGCGACATCGTGCTGTGTCCCGAGTTCGCCGCCAAGCAAGCCGCCGACGCCGGGCACACGTTGGGTCAGGAACTGGCGCTGTTGACGGTGCACGGTGTTCTGCACTTGCTGGGCTACGACCACAGCGAGCCCGACGAGGAGAAAGAGATGTTCGCGCTGCAGCGGGAGCTGCTTGAGGGCTGGGTGGCCGATCAGGTAGAGGCCTACCACCAGGACCGTCAGAGCGAAAAGGACCGTCGGTTGGTGGACAAGTCCCAATTCTTCGATGTCGCCAACGACCGCGATGTTGCGAGCGGAGGCAATACTGCCCACCGCCGAGATGGCGCCCAGGAGGGCCTGGACTTGAACGACGGCGACGGTCGGTGACCCCCATCGGTCTATTGATCAGTGCCATCGTGTTGATCGGCCTCGGTGGACTGCTAGCAGCGAGCGACGCCGCATTGAGCACGGTGTCGATGGCGCGAGTCGAGGAACTGGTCCGCGAGGAACGTCCGGGTGCGGTGCGTTTGGCGCAGGTGATGCTCGAGCGGCCCCGCTACATCAACCTCATTGTGTTGCTCGGCATCACCTGTGAGGTCGGAGCCACGGTTCTGCTGGCGGCGTATCTGGATGATGGACTCGGTGCGACATGGGGGCTGGTCGTTGCCGCCGCGATCATGGTCGTGGTCAGCTTCGTGGCGATCGGTGTCGGGCCTCGCACGGTGGGCAGACAAAATGCCTATAGCATCGCGTTGCTCACTGCCCTGCCGCTGCAGGCGATCTCGGTGCTGCTGCTTCCAGTGAGTCGACTGCTCGTATTGATCGGCAACGCGCTGACCCCGGGCCGTGGTTTCCGCAACGGCCCCTTCGCCTCCGAGGTCGAACTGCGTGAGGTCGTCGACATGGCCCAGCAGCGGGGTGTGGTGGCCGACGAGGAACGCCGGATGATCCAGTCGGTGTTCGAGCTCGGCGACACACCGGCGCGCGAGGTGATGGTGCCCCGTACCGAGATGGTGTGGATCGAGTCCGATAAAACCGCCGGCCAGGCTACCTCGCTGGCGGTGCGGAGCGGGCATTCGCGAATTCCAGTCATTGGCGAGAACGTCGACGACATCGTGGGCGTCGTCTATCTCAAGGACCTCGTGCAACGCACATACTCCTCGACCAACGGTGGCCGGGACACCGCGGTGTCCGATGTGATGCGCAACGCGGCGTTCGTTCCGGACTCCAAGCCACTGGATTCCCTGCTGCGCGACATGCAGCGCGACCGGGTCCACATGGTGCTGCTGGTCGACGAGTACGGCGCGATCGCGGGCCTGGTGACAATCGAGGACGTGCTTGAGGAGATCGTTGGCGAGATCGCTGACGAGTACGACACCGACGAGGTCGCACCGGTTGAGGGTCTTGGCGACAAGAACTACCGGGTCTCGGCCCGGCTGCCGATAGAAGACCTCGGTGAGCTCTACGACGTCGAGTTCGATGAGCACCTCGACGTCGACACGGTCGCAGGGCTGGTCGCCCTCAAGCTCGGACGCGTTCCGCTGCCCGGAGCCGAGGTGACGTGGGACGGTCTGCGGCTGCGCGCCGAGGGTGGGCCGGACCCACGGGGACGGTTGCGCATCGGCACCGTCCTGGTCAGTCCCGCCGAGCAAGATCCCGCCTACGACAGACCCGCCCAAGACGTAGCCGCCCGCGACAGCACCGCACAAGACATACTCGCCCAAGACGTAGCCGCCCGCGACAGCACCGCCCAAGACGTAGCCGCCCGCGACAGACCCGCCCACAGCAGAGATGAACTCGAATGAGCGACCTAGCCCCCGAAGACGCGAAGCTGGTGATCCTCGCCCGTGGTGCGATGGCTCGGGCCGAGGCTGCAAGCGGTGCAGCCGTTCGTGACCTCGACGGCCGCACTTACGTCGGAGCGCCGGTCACGTTGGCGGCGCTCGCGTTGACTCCGCTGCAAGCGGCGGTTGCCGCTGCGGTGTCCAGCGGTGCGACCGGTCTGGAAGCCGCCGTACTGTTCGGCGGAGTAGTCGAGGATCCTGGCGTCGCGGCGGTACATGAACTTTCCGGCGACGCCCTGATCATCGTGACCGACCGCTCGGGCAACAAGCTATGAGCGCCCAGTGTGCGCACAGATCGCGAATCTGCCCCAAACGGCGATCTCATCGCACACTAGGCCAAGTCCGATGAGTGAGTTCCGTTCGGGCTTCGTCTGTTTCGTCGGACGGCCGAACACGGGAAAGTCCACTCTGACCAATGCACTGGTCGGTACCAAGGTGGCGATCACATCGAACCGGCCGCAGACCACCCGGCACACCATCCGCGGCATCGTCCACCGCGAGGACTTCCAGATCGTGCTCGTTGACACCCCTGGATTGCACCGGCCCCGGACACTGTTGGGGCAGCGTCTCAACGACCTGGTCAAGGGAACCTATTCGGAGGTGGACGTCATAGGGCTGTGCATTCCTGCCGACGAGAAGATCGGGCCGGGGGACCGGTGGATCCTCGATCAGATCCGCGCCGTTGCCCCCAGAACGACACTGGTCTCCATCGTCACCAAGACCGACAAGGTGTCCAAGGATCGGGTCGCCGAACAGCTGATGGCGGTGAGCGAGCTTGTTGGACCTGACACCGAGATCGTGCCCGTGTCAGCGACCTCGGGCGCCCAGCTTGACGTACTCATCGACGTACTCGTCGAGCAACTGGAGCCAGGCCCCGCGTTCTACCCAGACGGTGAGCTCACCGACGAACCCGAAGAAATGCTCATGGCGGAGTTGATCCGCGAGGCGGCGCTAGAGGGTGTCCGCGACGAGCTACCGCACTCACTGGCGGTCGTCATCGAAGAAGTCGAACAGCGTGCGGGCCGCCCAGCAGACCAAGCTCTTATCGACGTAACCGCGGTGCTCTACGTCGAGCGCGACTCCCAGAAGGGAATCGTCATCGGCAAAGGTGGAGCGCGTCTGCGTGATGTGGGCACCGCCGCTCGCACTCAAATCGAGAAGTTGCTCGGCACCAAGGTCTATCTCGATTTGCGTGTCAAGATCGCCAAGAACTGGCAGCGTGACCCCAAACAATTGGGTCGGCTTGGCTTCTAGGTGATCTTCTCAGGCGGTTCAGGCCTGATTCAGGCCTGATTCAGGCGTGGCTCGGCGTGGCTCGGCGTGGTTCACGCGTGGTTCGACACGGTTCGAGCGGTATTGATCTGGCCGAATGCTCCAGTTTTTTTAGCCGGGCTGGCCGTAGACCGCGACCACTACGGTGCGATCCCAGTGGTTCTCCGTCCATACCCCGATCTGGGTGTTCGCACAGTTCGACATGGTGGCAAAGTAATCCGGCCGGTGGTACCACTGGTTGATGATTTCGATGCCGCTGATGGCTAATGCGGGGTTGATCGCGACGGTCTCGGAGGCAATGCCCACGAAACCCGCTCGGTTGGCACGGTCCTGTGGTGTCGAGCCGTCGGAGCCGATGTCGCCGTTGAGGTCGCGGTTGTTGAGCACATCGTTGGTGTGCCACTGCGCGGCCAGCCGCAACTTTGGGTTGATCTTGATTTCGGTCTTGCAGCCGTTTTTCTTTTGAACGGTGTACACGTTGGCGACGACGCCATCGTTTAGCCGCCGATCGTCGACGTAATCTGCGCTGGCGCCTGGCATGGCCGTGATCCCGGTCCCCACAAGCGCCACCGCAGGCAAAGCGCGCACCATCTTGCTGACGTTCACAGCCCGGACATTACGCGACCTTGTTCGCAGTCGAGTGCGGACCTGTCAGATTCGCGGTCTGCCCGGCTTCTGTCGATGCGACCGTCCCACCAGTTTTCCGGTTGATGCGAAGCCCAACCGTTGATGGCCTCCAGTTCGGCCGCCAGAGAAATCAGCAGGGGCTCACTATGCGCCGGGCCCATGAGCTGAACCCCGATGGGCAGGCCATCGCTGGTAAATCCGGCGGGCACGTTGATCGACGGCCAGCCCAGCAGGTTCCACGGCCAGGTGACCGGGCAGGCGCCGATCATCGTGCGGTCGGTGGCCAGTGCGCCGAGGCCGTCGAAGGTGTTGACCTGTAGCGCCGGCTGGGCGGTTGTAGGCGCGAGCACGACGTCGGCCAGGTTGAAAATCCATCCGATCCGCTGTTGTGTGGCCGACTCCTGGGCGCGGGCCTTACGCAGGATGTGCTGTGACAGCAGCTGCCCCACGAAGGCATTGGACCGGGTGCGCTTGTCTAACTTCACGTCGTAGTATCCCAGCCGTTCGATCCACTCCGGGATGCCCGCGGTTGATCGGGCCAGGAAGTTCCACGACATCCGTAGGCCGTAGTTCGGGTCGGCGGCCACCATGGTGTGCCCGAGCTGTTCGAACTGGTCGGCGACCCCCTCCAGCGCCGAGCGGATCTCGGGGTGCAGGCTGGCCCGGAAACCGGTGAACGGGAACTTTGTGGACAGCGCGATCCGCAGCGGTCCCGGTGCCCGCGATACATGTTCAGAGGCTTGAACTGGCGGCGGCTTGTGCAGATCGCCGGGCGCGCTGCCCGAAGCTGCGTCGAGGACCAGTGCCGCGTCGGTCACCGTGCGAGCCAGCACACCGTTGACGGTGATGGCGTTGAACGCCTCGGCCAGCGGCCAGGTCGAGATGCGGCCCCGTTGCGGCTTGATCCCGACAAGGTGTGTCCAGGCCGCCGGTATGCGGACGCTGCCCGCTCCGTCGGAGCCGATCGCGGCGGCAACCAGGCCCGCCGCGACGGCGGCGGCGCTGCCGCCCGACGAACCGCCCGGGGTGTGGTCTCGAGACCAGGGGTTTCGGGTGTGTCCGAACGCTGGCCCGCTGGTGAACGGCCACTGCCCCAGCTCGCAAGCGTTGGTCTTGCCGACGATTACCGCACCCGCAGCACGCAGCCGCCGAACCACCTCGGCGTCTGATTCGGCGATCCGCGCCTCGCCGTCCGTACCGTAGCGGGTGGGTACGCCGGCGACGTCGACATCGTCCTTGACCGCGATCGGTATTCCCAGCAGCGGGAGCTGTGAGAGAGCTTCGCCCGCTGCGCGTTTTCGGTCGGCCTCGGCCGCGTCGGCGAGGGCCCGGTCAGTCAGCACGACCCGAAAGGCGTTGAGGGCGTCCTGGCTGGCCTCGATGGCTTCCAGCGATCGCCGTACCAGATCGCCAGCGGTCGTTGCGCCACTCGCCAGCTGATATAGCTGGTGAGTCAGGGTGGGGAATCGGGAAGGTTGCCGAGGCGATTCAGCCGTCACATTAAGAGAATATCGGCGCTGCGGACCGGTTTTGCGCGGTTGGCAGTGGGAGACTGAGTGGATGCGTCTGTATCGGGATCGAGCGGTGGTGTTGCGCCAGCACAAGCTCGGTGAAGCCGACCGCATCGTGACCTTGCTAACACGCGACAACGGTCTGGTGCGGGCGGTGGCCAAAGGGGTGCGGCGTACCCGCAGTAAGTTCGGCGCGAGGCTGGAACCGTTCGCGCACATCGACGTTCAGTTGCATCCAGGCCGCAATCTCGACATCGTCACCCAGGTTCAGGCGATAGACGCGTTCGCCTCCGACATCGTCAGTGACTACGGTCGCTACACCTGTGCCTGCGCGGTGCTGGAAACCGCCGAGCGGCTCGCGGGGGAAGAGCGCGCCCCAGTGCCGGCCCTGCACCGGCTGACGGTGGCCGCGCTGCGCGCGGTGGCCGACGGTGGCCGCCCTCGTGAACTCGTCCTGGATGCCTACCTGCTGCGTGCGATGGGGATCACCGGGTGGGCGCCGTCATTGACCGAATGCGCCCGGTGTGCGACCCCGGGCCCGCACCGGGCGTTCCATGTTGCGGCGGGCGGAAGCGTGTGTGTGCACTGCCGACCGTTCGGGTCGGTGACTCCGCCGCAGGCTGTGCTGGACCTGATGGCTGCGCTTTACGAGGGCGACTGGGACCATGCGCAGGCGTCTTCGTCGCAGCATCGCAGCCAGGCCAGCGGGCTTGTGGCCGCGCACCTGCAATGGCATCTGGAACGGCGGCTGCGGACGTTGCCACTGGTCGAGCGCGTGTGCCGGGATAATCGTGCAGCCACCGAGCATGGCGTTCGGGTGATAACGGGGGGCATCGGGCAGGATATGACGCATGGCAACCAAGCGGACGGGGAAGAACAGCTATCCGCAGCTCCCCCCGGCGCCTGAGAGCTATCCCACCTTCCCGGACAAGTCGACCTGGCCCGTCGTCTTCCCAGAATTGCCGCCCCACACCAACGGCAAGTTCGCCCGCCCGCCACAGCACACCTCCAAGGCTTCGGCACCCCAGATTCCGGCTGACCAGGTGCCCAATCACGTCGCCGTGGTGATGGACGTAAACGGCCGATGGGCCACCCAGCGCGGTCTGGGACGCACGGAGGGCCACAAGATGGGTGAGGCGGTGCTCATCGACATCACCTGTGGCGCTATCGAGATCGGTATCAAGCACCTCACGGTCTACGCGTTCTCCACCGAGAACTGGAAGCGCAGCACCGAGGAAGTCAGATTTCTGATGGGCTTCAACCGTGAGGTGGTGCGACGCCGCAGGGAGAACCTCAATGACATGGGCGTGCGGATGCGCTGGGTGGGTTCGCGGCCCCGGATGTGGCGCAGCGTCATCAAGGAGTTCGATATCGCCGAGAAGATGACCGTCGACAACGACGTCATCACGATCAACTATTGCGTGAACTATGGCGGCCGCACCGAGATCATCGAGGCGGCACGCGAACTCGCACAGCAGGCAGTGGACGGCAAGATCAATCCCGCTCGCATCAGCGAAGCGATGTTCGCCAAGCATCTGCATCGCTCCGACATCCCCAACGTCGATCTGTTCATCCGAACATCGGGGGAGCAGCGCGCGAGCAATTTTCTGCTCTGGCAGGCGGCATACGCCGAATACATCTTTCAGGACAAGCTCTGGCCTGATTACGATCGCCGCGACCTGTGGGCCGCGTGCGAAGAGTATGTCCATCGCAACCGACGCTTCGGTAGGGCCTAGGACCGGCGATGGGAAACTCGACCGAGCTCTCGGCTCGCCTCACCGCTGTGCTCGAGGAGATTTTTCCGGTTCAACACGAGGATGACGGCGCACTGACTGTCCAGCACGACGGCACCTTCGCCTCGTTACGGGTTGTCACCATCGCCGAAGACCTCGACCTGGTTTCGCTTACCCAGGTTCTGGCCTGGGATTTGCCGCTGGACAGCAAGATCCGTGCCGATGTCGCCAAGCACGCTCGTGACACGCTGCTCGGCACTGTGTCACTTGTGGAGAAGGTCGGCGCGGAGAAAACCGGCAGCGGACAGGGCCGGTCGAGGAAGACCGGCGACGTGCTACTGCGCTACAACTTCCCGGGCGCCGGCCTGACCGAAGACGCGTTGCGCACGCTGATTCTGATGGTGCTCGCCACTGGCGCAGACGTGCGGCGCGGGCTGGTCGGCTGACCACCGATGTCGTGATCACCTTCGCCCACGACCGGACCGCCCGCCCGACGTCGCTACGCTGTTGAGCCGTGGCTCCGTCTTCCTCGATCATCGATACCGTTGCAAACCTGGCCAAACGCCGTGGTCTGGTGTTTCAGTCCGGTGAGATCTACGGCGGAACCAAGTCCGCCTGGGATTATGGTCCGCTCGGCGTCGAACTCAAGGACAACATAAAGAGGCAGTGGTGGCGTTCGGTCGTCACCGGCCGCGACGATGTCGTGGGGCTCGACAGCTCCATAATCCTGCCGCGCGAGGTGTGGGTGGCCTCCGGTCACGTCGAGGTGTTCAACGATCCGCTGGTCGAATGCCTGAACTGTCATAAGAGGCATCGACAGGATCACATGCAAGAGGCCTATAGCGACAGGGAGGCAAAAAAGGGCGTCACCGTCGATCCTGACTCGGTGTCGATGTCCGATATCGGCTGCCCGGACTGCGGGACAAAGGGGCAGTGGACCGAGCCGCGCGACTTCAACATGATGCTGAAGACCTACCTCGGCCCGATCGAGACCGAAGATGGTCTGCACTATCTGCGCCCGGAGACCGCGCAGGGCATCTTCGTCAACTTCGCCCACGTAGTCACCACGGCACGGAAGAAGCCGCCGTTCGGCATCGGCCAGATCGGCAAGAGCTTCCGGAATGAGATCACCCCGGGCAACTTCATCTTCCGAACGCGGGAGTTCGAACAGATGGAGATGGAGTTCTTCGTCGAGCCATCCACTGCTGCCGAATGGCACCAGTACTGGATCGACACCCGGCTGGCCTGGTATGTCGACCTCGGCATCGATGACAAGAACCTTCGGCTCTTTGAGCACCCGAAGGAGAAGTTGTCGCACTACTCCGACCGCACCGTCGACATCGAGTACAAGTTCGGCTTCGCCGGCAACCCCTGGGGTGAGCTTGAGGGTGTAGCGAATCGCACCAACTTCGACTTATCCACGCATTCAAAGCATTCCGGCGCAGACCTTTCCTTCTATGATCAGGCCTCTGAGGCCAGGTACGTGCCCTACGTCATCGAGCCGGCGGCTGGCCTGACCCGCTCGCTGATGGCTTTCCTCGTCGACGCCTACCACGAGGACGAGGCGCCGAACGCCAAGGGCGGCGTCGACAAGCGCACCGTGCTACGGCTGGATCCGCGGCTGGCGCCGGTCAAAGCGGCGGTGCTGCCGCTGTCGCGGCATGCCGACCTGTCGCCGAAGGCGCGCGACGTGGCCGCCGAGTTGCGCAGCTTGTGGAACATCGAGTTCGACGATGCCGGCGCTATCGGCCGACGCTATCGTCGCCAGGACGAGATCGGCACGCCCTACTGTGTCACCGTCGATTTTGACTCGCTCGACGACCACGCCGTGACGGTTCGCGAGCGTGACGCGATGACCCAGGAGCGGGTTGCGATCGACGCAGTCGCCGACTACCTGGCAGTGCGACTCAAGGGCTGCTAGCTCGGGGCACGGCTCTGGTGTGCGTGCAGATCGTGATATCGGCCGATTGGACGGTCTGAGCGCACACCAGAGTTCGACACGGCGGAAGTTTCTCTAGAAGCGCCCGCCGCCGCCACTCATGCCGCCCCCACCACCGCCGAATCCGCCGCCGAAGCCGCCGCCGCCGAAGCCGCCGCCGCCGAAGCCGCCGCCGCCGAAGCCGCCGCGCATCGCGCCGGAGAGCACGTTGCCGAGCAGGATGCCCCCGATTACGGCGCCCAGCTGACCGCCGCCGCGGCCACCGCCGCGAGGTCCGTTGAAGTGGCGTTGGGCGGCGACGACATCGGCGTTGGCCAACGATTGGGCCTTGGCGGCCAGCATGGCAGCGCCGTTGGCGTGTGCGGTGGCCTCGGTCAGGTTGGTCGAGCGCTTGTCGCGGGCTGCGTGCAGCTGCCGTTCCGCCTCCGAGAGCCGGGCGCGGGCTTCCGGGCCGACAACGCCGCGGCGGGTGTCGATGTAGTCCGAGACCGAGCGCACCCGGGACTGCGCATTGAACAGTGCTTGGTCGTAGGTTCGGCTGAGGCGCTCGGTGGTCTCCCTCTCTTGGACGACCTCTGCCAGCAGACGATCCAGCTCGGCATCTGCCTGGGTCAACTGGGTGAAGGCACCGAGTGGGTCAGAGTCACCGGTGCTTTGGGCGGCCGATACCGCCTGAACGGCGGCATCGCGAGCGGTGCTGAGTTCTGCTGCTATCGCGATGTTGCCACGAGCGAGCTGTGCGCCCGCCTGATTGATGCCATTCTGGATATCGTCGATCACCGATGGCAGGCCGGCCACCGCCCGGTTGATATCGGTCGCGGCGCTGTCAACGGCGTCCAGCAGCGTGCGGGCCTGACCGAGTGCGGCCTCGGCATTGTGGATGGCGTCGACCAATCCGAGTTGCCGGCGAGCTGGGCGTGCGACCAGTTCGCGGCCGGTGTCGATGTTCTGTTCGGCAAATTCCAGCCGTTGTCTGGCTTCGTCGACATTGTCGGACACCGAAACCAGTGCCGCTTCAGCGAATTGGGAGTGTAGGCGGCCCAATGTCTGCTCGGCCGGACCGAGCCGGGCGGTTGATTCGACCATCTGCTGGGTGAGCGAGTCCAAGCGGGTGGGCGCCTTGATCAGCAGGTCGCGCAGTTTGGCGAAGGCCTCACGCTGGGCTTCGAGCTCCTGGTCGGCCTTCGCGGCGGCGACGATCACGCGCGTCAGCAGGTCGCGGCGCTGCTGCGGGGTTTCGGGCACCGCGTCGTCGAGGATATGCCGCACGTTGAGCGCTTGGGCCAGCGTGGTCTTGGCGTTTGTCACCGCGCGGACGAATGCCGCGGTATCGCGTTCACCGAATTCCTGGACAGCCAGCGCTAATTCGCTCTCGCTGGTGCGGACTTCGTTGTCCACCTCGACCACGATCTTCCTGGAAAGATCGTCGAGCGCATCGATCGATACTGCCGCCAGTGCGTTGGGGTCGGAGGGATCTACTCGCTGGGCGGCCGCGAACTCCGCCAGCCGGCGTTTACGCCGCCGCCAGTTCGTCCACAGCCACAGGGCACACACCGCCAGCGCCAGTATTGCCATCACCATGAGGAAGGTGAGCCACGAAAAGCCGTTGCCTGACCCCGCGGCGCGGGCGGTGCCTAGGCCTTCGGCGGTGGCGACGGCAGCACCGGCCAAGTCGTCGCGCCGCAGCGCCGGCTCGATCACGTCGCGCTGCAGGGCTCGGGCCTTGGTCTGGGACATGATCGCCCGCGGCACCTGAAAGGCGTAGGCCCGTTCTGTGGTGGCCACCGCCAGTAAGGCGTCCCGGTCGCCGAAGTCGCTGAGCTGCATCGTGGTCTTCGCCCAGGCCTGCGCTCCTTGGCCGAAGCTGTCGACATACACCACCCAGAGGCGGATGCGTTCTTTGTCGTACAGCGCCAACAGCGCGTTTTCGACCTCCACGTGCTGGGCCGGCGACAGCGCGCCGGACTGGTCGGTGACGTAGTCGGGGATGCGGAACGGTGGCTCGGCGGTAGCGACCGGCGTGCAGAGAAGTCCGGTGACCAGGACGGCGAGCAGCATGCAGAGCTGGTGGACGACGCGCATGGAGCCAATCTAGTGCTGCGCCCCGTCGGCGGCTATTGCCGGGTGATTGGCCTGGCAGACTGTCTGTCGGTGTCCACTGATCTCACGCAACGCGATCCCTACAGTGAGTTCGACCGTCAGCGTCTGGTGGTCGAACCGCCCAAGGCTGCCGCGTTGCCGGGCACGGCCGCCGAGCACCGCACCGACTTCGCACGTGACCGCGCGAGAGTGTTGCACTCCGCGGCGTTGCGCCGACTGGCCGACAAGACGCAGGTGGTCGGTCCGCGGCAAAGTGAAACCCTGCGTACCCGGCTCACCCACTCCCTTGAGGTAGCCCAAATCGGCCGTGGAATGGCGGTTGGGCTGGGCGCCGACCCCGACCTCGTGGACCTGGCTGGGCTGGCCCACGACATCGGCCATCCGCCTTACGGACACAACGGTGAACGGGCCCTCAACGAGCTTGCCGGCGCGTGCGGCGGGTTCGAGGGGAATGCGCAGAATTTCCGAATCCTGACTCGGCTGGAACCTAAAGTGCTTGTCACCCAGGGAGATGAGCCGCGCAGCGCGGGACTGAACCTGACCCGTGCGGCGTTGGACGCGGTGACGAAGTATCCGTGGTACCGACCATCGGAGGGCGGCAAGTTCGGGTTCTACGCCGACGACGAAAAAGCCGCGGCCTGGGTGCGCGGCGATGCGCCCGAACGCCGGCCGTGCCTGGAGGCCCAGATCATGGACTGGGCCGACGACGTCGCCTACTCGGTGCACGACGTCGAGGATGGCGTGACCTCCGGCCGTATCGACCTGCGGGTTCTTGCCGACGATGACGCGGTGTGCGCATTGGGCCGGCTGGGGCAGTCACACGGCATGGGGGGCGGCTTGGTGGCCGCTGACCTGGTTGAAGCGGCTGAGCGGCTCTCGGTGCTGCCTGCGGTGGCCGCCGTCGGCAAGTACGACGCCACCCTCTCGGCGGCGGTGGCGCTGAAGACGATGACCAGCGAGCTGGTGGGCCGATTCGCCTCGTCGGCCATCGCAGCCACCCGCAACGTCGCCGGTCCGGGCCGACTGGTGCGCTATCGCACTGATCTGGAGGTGCCCACCGTGGTGCGGGCCGAAGTCGCGGTGCTGAAAATTCTTGCGTTGCACTTCATCATGTCCGACCCCCGGCATCTGAATCTGCAGGCACGGCAGCGCGACCGAATCAACGCCGCGGTTCAGTTCGTCATGGCCGGTGCACCGGCAACGTTGGATCCACTGTTCGCCCCGCAATTCAATGCCGCCGCCGACGACGGGGTGCGGTTGCGGGTGGTGATCGATCAGGTGGCGTCAGTGACTGAAAGCCGTCTGGAGCGGCTTGAACCGGCGTAGGTGCTCCCGGCGGGGGCTCTAGACTGACCGGGTGGCGGTCGACGGGGCTCGGGGGCGGGGCAGGATCCCCGATCGCGACATCGCCGCGATCCGCGAACAGGCCAACATCGAGGATCTCGTAGGTGAGTACGTTCAGCTGCGGCGCGCGGGCGCGGACTCGCTCAAGGGGCTGTGTCCCTTTCACGACGAGAAATCCCCCTCGTTTCATGTCCGGCCCAATCACGGGCACTTCCACTGCTTCGGTTGCGGGGAGGGTGGAGACGTCTATGCCTTCCTGCAGAAGATCGAGCACGTCAGCTTCGTCGAGTCGGTCGAACTGCTCGCTGACCGCGTCGGCTACACCGTCACCTATACCGGAGCCTCAACCACCAACGTGCAACGGGACCGTGGCAGCCGCAGCAGGCTGTTGGCTGCCAACAACGCCGCCCAGGAGTTCTATGCGGCTGCGTTGGAGTCCGAGGAGGCCGCCCCGGCGCGGCGATACCTCACCGAGCGTCATTTCGATGCCAAGGCTGCCGCCCAGTTTGGCTGCGGCTTTGCACCCTCAGGGTGGGAGACGCTCACAAAACACCTGTTGCGCTTGGGGTTCGAATTCAAGGAGCTTGAGGCGGCCGGACTGTCCAGGGAGGGACGCCGCGGTCCGATGGACCGTTTCCACCGCCGGCTGCTGTGGCCGATCAGAGCCAGCGGCGGTGAAGTGATCGGCTTCGGGGCTCGGCGAATCTTCGACGATGATCCGATGGAAGCCAAGTACGTGAACACCCCGGAGACGGTGCTGTACAAGAAGTCCTCGGTGCTATTCGGCCTCGATCTGGCCCGGCGTGCTATCGCAAAAGAACACCGAGCTGTTGTCGTTGAGGGCTACACCGACGTGATGGCTATGCATCTGGCCGGCGAGGTTACGGCTGTCGCGTCCTGCGGCACCGCCTTCGGCGATGGCCACCTGGCACTGTTGCGGCGGCTGATGATGGACGACAACTGGTACCGCGGCGAGTTGATCTTCGTCTTCGACGGTGACGCGGCCGGTCAGGCGGCGGCCTTGAAGGCTTTCGACGGCGACCAGCAGGTGTCTGGAAAATCCTTCGTGGCAATCGCTTCCGACGGTATGGATCCGTGTGATCTCCGGCTGCAGTCCGGCGACGGCGCACTGCGGGACTTGGTGGCGCGCCGGATTCCGATGTTCGAGTTCGCGATCCGCAGCCTGATTCCCGGCGGCGATGTCCTGGATAACGAGCCTCAAGCGCAGGTGGACGCGCTGCGCCGCAGTGTGCCGCTGATTGCGCGAATCCGAGATTATGCGCTGCGCGACGAGTATGCACGGCGCCTAGCGGGGTGGACGGGCTGGCGCGACGAAGGCCAGGTACTCGCTCGGGTTCGTGAAGAAGCGGGCAAGCGCGGTATGCCCGACAAGAAACGACGCCGCATTGCCCAGGCCGAGGCGGCCCCGCCGCAGCGGGATAGCAGTGCGGGAGGGCCGGCTGCAGTCCGGCCGGACCCCGGGGAACCCACGTTGTGGCCGCAACGTGAAGCGCTTAAGTCGGCGTTACAGTTTCCGGTGCTGGCCGGCCCGGTGTTCGATTCGCTGGCAGCTGAGAGTTTCACCCACCCCGGTTACGCCGCCGTTCGGGCATCGATCGTGGCCGCCGGCGGTACCGCGGCCGGCTTGACCGGTGCGCAGTGGATCGAAGCAGTTCGCGAGCAAACTGACTCACAGTTGGTCGCCGGACTGGTCAACGAACTCGGCGCCGAGGCCATCAACGTCGACGACGAGAGGCTGCCGCGCTATGTCGGGGGCGTGCTGGCCCGGCTGCAAGAAGTGTGGATTGGCCGCCAGATCGCCGAGGTCAAGTCGAAGCTGCAGCGGATGTCGCCGGTGGAACAGGGGGACGAATACCACGCGCTGTTCGGTGACCTGGTGGCGATGGAAGGCTACCGGCGCGGCTTGCTCGAGCAGGCAAGTGGTGATGACCTGACTGTATGAATTAGGTCGGCTGAGTTATCATAAGTCCAGCGGTCGGGCCGTTTCGGGAATAGGTGAGAAGGCGAGTTGGCGATGTTTGTGCACACGATCCGGACCAACGGCACCCGGCTGATTGCTGGGGCCTTTGCGGTTGCCGCTGTGGCCGTCCCCGGTTACATAGCCTTGACCAGCATCGATGCCGCGCCGCAGGTGACTGCTGGCCCGGCCTGCCTGGCATGGATGGGCAACAAGGACGACGGCAACTGCCTGTCGTACTCCAATGGCCAGGGCTTCGACATTGGAACTCCCAACGTGGGGTTGGGTCCATTCGGCCTCGGCGTCTACACCGCTCCGCTGCTGCCGGGTACCACCATCTCGCGCGACTTCGGCTAGCGCGTTTTCTCCACCATCTGCTCCGGCTCAAGGACCTCGGTGCCAGAGTCGATTGGCGTCACATTCACCAAGGTCGGATCGGGAGACACCCCGTCTGCGATCTTGCGTCGTCCCGCATCGATCACCGCCCTGGCGGCCGGGCTTCCCGTGACGGCCCTGTACGTCCCAGCGATCTGTTCGTAGCGCTGCTTGCCGGCCTTGGTGCCCAGCACGTAGCCGACGGCCAAAACGGCGACATACCCGATCACAAGGGTCCTCCAGTTATCTGTTCAATGGACGACGATTTATCTGTTCAGTGGACGACGATCTGTTGAATGGACGACGTCTCGGTGTTCATCCTGCCTCACCACTTACCCTATCCGCCCGGCCGGGCGCGTATTGGCACCCCGCAGCGGGCGTAAGCTACAGTGCTTTCTGGCCCGCGGCGTGGTGATCGCGGGAGGGCAATCCCCTGTAGCTCAATTGGCAGAGCATTCGGCTGTTAACCGAAGGGTTGCTGGTTCGAGTCCAGCCGGGGGAGCTCAGGTTCCAGCAGTTGGAATCACTTTCCTAGGTTGCACAACGAGTCTGTGGGGTTGAAGTAGACGCGCGTGCCGTGTCGTGGAACTACGACCGGTGCGGCGCGCGGGGAAGGGGACTCCGGGCGCGCACTGACCGGTTGGAAGTCGCCGTGCCGGAGCATGGTTTGCAGCATCGTCGTCATCTCGCACATCGAGAAGCTCGCGCCGAGGCATCGCTTGATCCCACCCCCGAACGGAATCCAGGCATATGGGTGGGGCCGCTGGCCTAGGAATCGTTCCGGCCGAAACTCGTCCGGGTCAGGATAGGCCTGCGGATCACGGTTGATGGCGTCGAGCAGCAGGACGATCCGGGTGCCCGGGTCAAGCGTGTAGTCGCCGAGGCGGTAGCGACCCACTGTCATCCGGCCGGTGATCGGTGCGGCCGGTCGCAGCCGCAGCGTCTCGTTGATCACCGCCTGCGTGTACTCGGTCTGGCCGGACTGGATGTCACCAAGTAGCCGCGCCAGCACCTCCGGATGGTGCAGCACCAAGTCCACCAGCCAGGCCAACGTGGTTGCCGTCGTCTCGTGCCCGGCCAACATCAGCGTGATCAGGTCAGCACGAATCACGTTGTCGGACAGCCTGTCACCGTCCTCGGTGGTGGCGTTGGCCAGTATGGCAAGGACGTCGGTGCGTTCTGTCTGACCCCGTGCTTCTGCGATCAACGGCATGACCAGCTCATCGATCCGGCGGTTGATGCGGGACAGGCGGCCCCAGATCAGCAGCCCGCCGACTCGGCGCAACGCGTACCGCGCCGGGGTCTCCTCAGACAGGGCCAGGTCCAACAGCGCTTCAAACGGGCGGCCAAGCCGCCGGACTGCGGCCGGTTCATGCACCCCGAAGATCACCTGCACGATGATGTCGAGAGTCAATTCGCGCGCCGCCTCGAGAATGCGCATCGGCTGCCCGACCGGCCAGGTGTCCATCGCCGAACGGGTCACCGCCTCGATTATCGGGACGTACTCGGCCAGGGCCTGACCGTGCAACGGCGGGATGAGGATTTTTCGGCGGCGTAGATGCTCCGGCTCTTCCTGCACGAACATCGACCGGCGACCGTAAATCGCCGCCGCGGGCCCCACCCCTTCACCGCCCAACAGGACGTCCGGTTTCTCGGTGAACACCTGCTTGGCCAAGGTCGCGTCGGCCACCGCGACCACATTGCCGAAGCCCAGTACCGGCAAAGAGATCACCGGCCCGTAGCGCGCCATGGCTTGGCGAACCAGAGGTTGTCCACCCAGCCCGTACGCTGCTGCGTACAGGCCGCCGAACATCGGCGTCAGAGGTTTGAGGTTAGGCAGGCCGGGCGGTCGCATACCTGCGACCATCGCAGATTTCGGCGCCGAATTCCCGCGATTGCGAGTAGGCCGGCGCCGAGGTGTCGGACCCACTGCGGATTGCCGTGAGCGTGGCCCTTACCTGCGGTCCTGTAGGGCACCTGTGTTGTAGCGTTATCGCCGCGCGACCGCGCCCGCAGGACCCAGTGAGGAGGACAATTCGGTGGACGGTACTGGTAACCCACGTGGCGAAGTCAACAAGGCTCGGCGCTACCTCCTCGGCGCGATCCCGGTGGCGGCGCTGACATTGGCCGCGTGCGGGTCGGAGAAATCCGATGAGACAGGAATGCAGGAAGGAATGCAGGACGACATTCCTCCGCCGAGTCCTTCAACGCCGGAAGAGGCGATTGAGGTGTTGATCGAAGGCAACAAACGCTTCGAGGCGCGGGAACCCCAGGTCCGCAGCACCGCACAAATCGATGCCATCTGGACAGAAGCCACCGACGGTCAGACGCCGTTCGCCACAGTCCTGGGCTGTGCCGACAGCCGCCTCGCACCGGAGGTGATCTTCGACCAGTTCGTCGGCGATGTCTTCGTTGTGCGCGAGGCCGGAAATATCGCTGTGTCGCCCACAAACCTCGGCAGCCTCGAGTTTGGCCAGGCAGTCCTGAAGTCGAAGACCATTGTTGTTCTCGGCCATTCGTCGTGTGGTGCGGTCAAGGCGGCCTTCGAGAACGCAACGCCCGGTGGAAACATTCAGGCCGTTGTCGATGCCATCAAGCCCGGAATCGTTGGCGCATCCGACCTCGACGATGCCATCGTGCGCAACGTGCGGGCAACAATCGACACCATACGGAAGGACAGCCCCCTGCTCAACGATGCCGAACAGGCCGGGGACGTGAAGATCGTTGGGGCCTTCTACGACTTCACGAAGGGCAAAGCGCGCTTCCTCTGAGGCGTGTTACCGAGCCTGCTCGTCGGTGTGCGGAATGAGCTCGGGGTGCAGCATTTCGGCGTAGCGCAACTGCTCTGGGATACCGAACCCGTCGACGAGCGTCTCGGCGTGGGGCCGCAGCCGCCTGCAGCGGTCGTTGATGCCGCGGGTGACCGCCTTGGCGCGTTCGGTCGACAGGAGGCGGTGCTCCATGAACCACGCTTTGTCGTCCTCGATCACAGACAGCGCATAGAGGTCGCACACCATGCCCAGGATGTCTCGGGCCTTCTCGTCCTCGCAGTTGTCGATACCGGTGACGAACGCCTCCAAAATGATGCAGTCGATGTGTGCCTCGGCGGCGTGCAACACATGATCCTGTACTGAATTGAACGCCTCGAATGCGCTCATCTCCTTGGACTTGCTCTGTATCCGCCGGGCGACCGATGCCAGCATGTATTCCTCGCGGTCCTCGAACATCTTCACTTGGGTGCCTCGGTTGAAGAGGCTGCCCTCCTCCTCGTTGTCCTGGCGGGTGTCCCGGATGGTTTGCATGAGGGTTTGCGCTGCGGTGCGTTTCATCACCCGCTTGCCGGCGTAGTTGGCAGCGAACCGCACCCATTCGACTGGGCTCATACCCTTGATGTCGTCGGCGTAGGCGGTCAGCAGCGACTTGGCGACCAACTGGGTGAGCACGTGGTTGTCACCTTCGAAGGTGGTGAAGACGTCGGTGTCGGCCTTGAGCGCGATCAATCGGTTCTCGGCCATGTAGCCCGCGCCTCCGCAGGCTTCCCGCGCCTCTTGAAGAGCCCGGGTCGCATGCCAGGTATTGGCGGCTTTGAGGCCGGCCGCGCGCGATTCCAGTTCTCGCTGCTCCTCGGCGTCCGGGTCTTCGGCGCTCTGCAGTTCGTGGCAGGTGCCCACCAGCTCGTTCTGGGCGAATTGCAGTGCATAGGACTTCGCGATCAGCGGTAACAGTCGGCGCTGATGCACCAGGTAATCCATGATGAGCACCTCCTGCTCGGCGCCGGGCGCTTCGAACTGCCTGCGTTGCAACGCATATCGCGTCGCGATGTCCAGCCCTACCCGGGCCGCGGCGCCGGCGCTGCCGCCGACGGTGACACGTCCGCGGACCAGGGTGCCCAGCATGGTGAAGAAGCGACGGTCGACGTTCTCGATCGGTGAGCTGTAGGTCCCGTCGGGTGCGACGTCGGCGTATTTGTTGAGCAGGTTCTCCCGCGGCACGCGTACATGGTCGAACTGGATGCGTCCGTTGTCCACGCCTGGCAGCCCGCCCTTGTAGTGGCAGTCTGATGTGGTCACTCCCGGCAGATCGTTGCCCTGGTCGTCGCGGATCGGCGTCACTAGGCAGTGCACGCCGTGATTCTCGCCGTCAGGGGTGATGAGCTGCGCGAACACAGCTGCTACGCGAGCAGTTTGGGCCGCGCCACCGAGGTAATCCTTGCGCGACGAGGGGGTGGGCGAGTGGATGACGAACTCTTCGGCGGCGGGGTCATAGGTGGCGGTAGTCTCCAGCGCTTGAACGTCGCTGCCATGTCCGGTCTCGGTCATCGCGAAGCACCCCAGCAGGTCGAGGTCGATGATGCGCCGCACATAGGCCTTATGGTGGCGTTCGGTGCCGAGACTTTCGATCGCACCGCCGAATAGGCCCCATTGCACGCCGGCTTTGACCATCAGTGACAGGTCACTCATCGCCAGCATTTCGATGCGCGTCACCGTGGCACCGACATCGCCGTTGCCGCCGTGCTCTTTCTTGAATCCGTCCTCGGCGGCACCGTGGGCGGCCATGATCTTCAGCTGCTCATCCACCTTGCTGCGGGCGATGTCGGTGTTTGGGGTGTAGTGCGGTTTGAAAATTGGGCTGGATAGCTTCTGGCGAACGTCGTTCTTCGCGTCGCGCCAGCGACCGTCGAGGGCGTTGCGTAGATGCTCGGCAGTGTTGGTCATGACACGACGGTAGCCCGCTCGGAGCGGACGCAAACTGTGATGTGACAAACCCAGGCGATCCTGATTTTTCAGACGGGAGCGCAGCGGGGTTGAATCGAGACCATGACAGAACTTCCAGACGCACCGTTGTCGCCGAGGGGCACCCCGCACGTCGTGGGTCATCGGCACGCCGACGTCACCGGCGGATGGTTGCGGGCCGCGACGTTCGGGGCGATGGACGGCCTGGTGAGTAACACCGCTCTGATCGCCGGTGTTGCCGCGAGTGCTTCTGCCGGCACTGTTGTGGTCAGCGGAATTGCCGGTCTGTTGGCGGGCGCGTTCTCGATGGCGTTGGGGGAGTACACGTCGGTGACGACGGCCAACGAGCAGATCGACTCCGAGGTTGTGGTCGAACGCAGATCGTTCCACAAGGATCCGGAGGCCGAGCGAGCCGAGTTGGTTGCGATCCTCACTGACATGGGGATATCCCCGCAGACCGCTGCCGCGGCAACCGAGGAGATCCATCGCGACGAGGGCCAGGCAGTGAACTTTCACCTGGCGCAGGAACTCGGCGTGGACCCCCGGGAGAAGCCGTCGCCGTGGGTGGCGGCCGGGTCGTCGTTCCTCTTGTTTTCCATTGGCGCGGTGATCCCGTTGATCCCGTACCTGCTGGGCTATGGGTCACTGTGGTTGGGTCTGGCGTTCGGTGGTGCCGGCCTGCTCTTGGTGGGCGCGGCCGCTGCGAGGATTACTCGCCGGCCGCTCGTACTTGGGTCGTTGCGACAGTTGACCTTCGGCGGGGTGGCAGTTGGCGTCACCTATCTTGTTGGCTACCTCATCGGCGGGGTCGTCACCTGATTGCCCTGTTGCCGCTGCATAGTGTGGCTATGCACTGGCGCCATTGTCGCGTTGTCGCAGCCCGGCGGTGGTGCTCATTCACACTGGGCGCACGCGGCCACAAGCCCACGACTGGCAGAATCGTGAAATGACCTCGGCCGGCCCGGAGAGCGACCCTCGGCGGACTGGTTCGCTGCAACCGGTCGAGCTTGCTCAAGCCGCCGTGATGGCGGCCCTGTGCGCGGCGATCGCGATCATCGCCGTCGTGGTCCCCTTCGCCGCAGGGCTGTCCCTGCTCGGTACGGTCCCGATGGGTCTGCTCGCCTACCGGTATCGCTTGCGAGTGCTGATCGCCGCCACGGTTGCCGGCGGTCTGATCGCCTTCCTCATCGCGGGGATGGGCGGTTTCATGACGGTGGTCAACTGCGCCTACATCGGGGGACTGACCGGCATCGTCAAACGACGTGGTCGCGGCACCCCGACCGTTATCGCGTCAGCGCTTGTCGCCGGTGCGCTGTTCGGTGTGGCCACTGTCGTCGCGCTGTCAATACTGAGCCGGCTGCGCAATCTCATCTTCGAATCCGTCACCGCCAACGTCACCGGCGTGGCTGCCATCCTCGCCCGTATTCCGGGAATGCAGGGTGCAGCGCAGCGGCTGACGCAGGACTTTTCGACAGCGTTGAACTATTGGCCATATCTGTTCTTCGCCTCCGGCGTGTTCAGCATCACGTTCGTCAGCTTGGTCGGTTGGTGGGCGCTGTCTCGGGTGATGTCGCGTCTGATGGGTGTGCCCGATGTGCACAAACTGGAGTCATCGACCGACACAGGCCCGATAGCGCCGGTTCCCCTCCGGCTGCGCGATGTCCGGTTCCGCTATCCCACCTCTGATCACGATGCACTCGGGCCCGTGTCGTTCTCAGTGCAACCCGGGGAACACCTGGCGGTCACCGGCGCCAACGGTTCGGGCAAGACGACGCTGATGTTGGTGCTGTCGGGCCGCGAACCCACCGCGGGAGCAGTGGAGCGCCCCGGCGCAGTGGGTTTGGGCCAGCTGGGCGGCACCGCGGTGGTGATGCAGCACCCCGAGAGTCAGGTACTGGGCACCCGGGTCGCCGACGACGTCGTCTGGGGTCTGCCGCCCGGCACGGCGATCGATGTGAACCAGCTGCTTTCCGAGGTGGGCCTCAACGGGATGGCGGAGCGGGACACCGGCGGACTCTCCGGCGGCGAGTTGCAGCGGCTGGCGGTCGCCGCGGCCTTGGCCCGCGAACCGTCGTTGCTGATCGCCGACGAAGTCACCAGCATGGTCGACCACGAGGGTCGGGTGGGTCTGATGTCGGTGCTCGCGGGCCTGACCCGGCGCCACCGCACGTCGTTGGTGCACATCACGCACTACAACGACGAGGCCGACGCCGCCGACGACACAGTGAACCTGCGCGGCTACGGCTGGCCTGCCGCCGACTCCGGGCACATGGTCGAGACTGCCGAGGCGCCGATAGTCACTCCGTTAGCGCGGATGCCCCGCGGCACGCCCGTCCTCGAGCTCAACGGCGTCTGCCACGAGTACGGCAGCGGAACCCCCTGGGCAAAAACAGCATTGAGCGACATCGCCTTCGCGGTCCACGAAGGCGATGGTGTGCTGATTCACGGCCTCAACGGCTCCGGCAAGTCGACGCTGGCCTGGATTATGGCCGGTTTGACCGCCCCCACATCAGGCACCTGCCTGCTAGATGGTGCGCCGGTGTCGGATCAGGTTGGCACTGTGGCGATCTCCTTCCAGGCGGCCCGTCTGCAGTTGATGCGCAGTCACGTGGCTTTGGAGATCGCGGCGTCGGCCGGGTTCTCAATATACGACCAAGCGAAGGTGACCCGGGCCCTCAACACTGTCGGCCTTGAGCCGACGCTGGCCGCTCGGCGGGTCGATGAACTCAGCGGCGGACAAATGCGGCGCGTGGTGCTGGCTGGGCTGCTGGCCCGCTCGCCGCGCGCTCTCATCCTTGACGAACCCCTAGCCGGGCTAGACGCTGCCTCCCAGCGTGGCCTGCTGCGGCTGCTCGTGGACCTGCGCCGCCGCAGCGGGTTGACAGTAGTGGTGATCTCCCACGATTTTGTGGGCCTTGAAGAGTTGTGCCCCCGAACGTTGCACCTGCAGGACGGGGCGCTGGCTTCGGTGCCGACAACCGCTGAGGATCTGTCATGTCCGCCGACTCCGCGACGCGTAAACAGCGTCGGCAGGTTGTGCTGCTACGACCCGTGCCCGGACAGACCGTCATCCACGATCTCTGGGCGGGATCGAAGCTGCTTATCGTCGCGGGAATCGGTGCGCTGCTGACGTTCTACCCGGGATGGGTGCCCATCGGAACGGTCGCGCTGCTGATCGTCGTTGCGGCCAGACTGGCGCGCATTCCGCGCGGTGTGCTGCCAACAGTGCCACGGTGGTTGTGGTTGCTGCTCGCGCTCGGGGCGCTCACCGCGACATTCGCCGGCGGCAGCCCGGTAATCAATATCGGATTGGCCGACATCGGTCTGGGCGGCCTGCTGCACTTCCTGCGCATCACCGCGCTTTCTATCGTGTTGATCGGCCTCGGTGCGATGGTGTCGTGGACCACGAACGTCGCCGAGATCGCGCCCGCGGTTGCGACGCTGGGCCGTCCGCTGCGCCGATTGCGGGTACCAGTCGACGATTGGGCGGTGACCCTTGCGTTGGCGCTGAGGGCATTTCCGATGCTCATCGAGGAGTTCAGGGTGCTCTACGCGGCGCGACAGCTGAGACCTAAAGAGGTCAACGTCACTAGGCGGGCGCGTCGTCGGCGGTGGGCGGCGGAGCTGATCGACCTGCTGGTCGCAGCGATCACAGTGGCGTTGCGCCGCGCCGACGAGATGGGCGACGCCATCACAGCGCGCGGGGGCGCCGGACAGATCTCGGCTGCGCCGACCCGGCCCAAGCGCCGGGACTGGGTGGCCTTGGCGGTAGTCATCGTGATGTGTGGGACGGCTCTGGCCCTTGAATTAACCGTGTTGGGCACCAGCGGCATGCGCGGCTGAGCTAGGCCCCGTTGAGGTTGCGCACACGCACCTCTGCACTCGGGCTTCTCTCCGCTCGGGCTTCCTCGCTGCCGACGCAGATCGGCGCGTACTGGACACGGCCCACGTCTGCGGGTCGGTGCCATTACCGTGAACACGTGACCGGGTCCCGACCGATCGATGCTGACTTCTTGGTGCTGCCACGCCACGAGCTGGCCGATGCGGCGCTCTCGGCGGCGATGCAAGCCGGAGCGAGTTACGCCGATCTGCGAATCCACCGGATCGCGACCGAGGCATTGCGGCTTCGTGACGGTGAGCTGGAAACCGCGGTTGCCGACGAGGAGATTGGGCTGGCGGTGCGGGTCATCGTCGACGGCGCCTGGGGCTTCGCTTCCCACTCCGAGCTCAGTACCGTCTCTGCCGCCGAGACCGCGCGGCGTGCAGTGAAAGTGTCTACGACCCTGGCCGCCCTGAACGATGAACGCATCGAATTGGCTCCCGAGCCGGTTTACCGTGAAATGTCCTGGGTTTCGGACTACCTCATCGACCCGTCAGAAGTCGCCACGAAAGTCAAAGTGGCTGTGCTCGCGGACTACTCGGGCCGGTTGCTGTCAGCAGATGGCGTCGACCATGTGGCGGCGTGTCTGGACACGGCCAAGGAACAGACCTTCTATGCCGACACCTTCGGCTCGACGATCACCCAACAGCGGGTGCGGGTGCTGCCGAAGCTAGAAGCGGTCACAGTCGATTCGGCGGCAGGGACTTTCGAGACCATGAGCACTCTTGCACCACCGACCGCGCGGGGCTGGGAAGCGGTCGAGGGTGACCAGGTGTGGGATTGGACGGGCGAGCTGGCACAGCTGCCGTCGCTACTGACCGAGAAGTCAAGAGCGCCCAGCGTGACCCCCGGACCAACCGATCTGGTGATCGATCCGAGCAACCTGTGGTTGACGATTCACGAGTCGATAGGTCATGCCACCGAGTATGACCGGGCAATCGGGTACGAAGCTGCCTATGCCGGAACCTCTTTCGCTACGCCGGACAAGCTGGGTTCGATGAAGTATGGCTCGCCGGTGATGAACGTCACTGCCGACCGTACTGTCGAACACGGCTTGGCTACTGTGGGGTTTGACGACGAGGGCGTACAGGCGCAGCGCTGGGATCTGATTCGCGGCGGTGTCTTCGTCGGCTACCAGTTCGACCGGGCGTTCGCTCCACGGCTGGGGGCGCCACGATCCAACGGTTGCTCCTACGCTGACTCGGCCCATCACGTACCCATTCAGCGGATGGCCAACGTCTCGTTGAGTCCGGGCCCCGAGGGCATGAGCACCGAAGACCTGATTGGGAAAGTGGCCGACGGCATCTACATCGTGGGCGACAAGTCCTGGTCGATCGACATGCAACGCTACAATTTTCAGTTCACCGGGCAGCGCTTCTTCCGAATCCGCAACGGCAAGTTGGACGGACAGCTACGTGACGTCGCGTATCAGGCAACCACAACGAATTTTTGGGGCGCGTTGGATGCTGTCGGAGGCCAGTCGACATGGCGCTTGGGAGGAGCATTCAACTGCGGCAAGGCCCAGCCCGGCCAGGTTGCCGCGGTGAGTCACGGCTGCCCCTCTGCGCTGTTTCGGGGCATCACTGTGCTCAACACGCGCGAAGAGGGCGAGCGCCAACTGTGATCAGGGCCCAGCAGGTAGTTGATCTTGCGCTCGCCGAGGCTCGGCGACTGGGCAGAGCGGACGAGACTACCGTGTTGGTCACCGATCGTGTCGATGCGGCGCTGCGGTGGGCCAACAACACCATGACCACCAACGGCGAATCCACCCGTCGCACCACCACCGTCATTTCGATTGTGCGCCAAGGTGACACAGCGCGCGTCGGTACGGTCCGCTCCAGCTCGGTTGACCCCACCGTGATCGCCGACCTAGTGGCGGCCTCCCAACAGGCGGCAACAGCCGCGCCGTATGCCAGAGACAACGCGGCGCCCCTTCCGGGTGGCGATAGCCCGGCGGAGTGGGACGATGCGATCTCTGGCACCGGGGTCGATGTGTTCGCAGGGGTGGCACGGGGATTGGCTCAGGGATTTCGCGGCAGCGACACCCTCTTCGGGTACGCTCGGCATGTCACTGAGACAACATTCATCGCGACCTCGGGTGGCCTTCGTAGACGATACACACAGCCCACCGGTTCGGTGGAGATCAACGCCAAGCGTGACGGCGCAAGCGCGTGGGCGGGCATCAGCACACCTGATTTCGCTTCGGTGCCAACAGATTCGATGCTGGAGGATCTCGCGACCCGGTTGTCGTGGTCACGACGGAACGTCGAGCTCCCCGCGGGCCGCTATGAGACGATCATGCCGCCGTCCGCGGTCGCCGACATGATGATCTACTTGGCATGGACGATGGGTGGTCGGGGTGCGCAGGAAGGACGTACAGCGTTGGCTGCACCTGGCGGCGGGACCCGGGTGGGGGAGAGGCTGACATCGCTGCCCTTGACGCTGTACTCCGATCCCGGGGCCCGGGGGGTGGAGTGCGCGCCGGTCGTGGCGACATCGAGTTCCTCGGAGCGGGTCTCGGTATTCGACAATGGGATGTCCATCGACCGAGTGGACTGGATTCGTGACGGCGTCATCAACGCACTGGCCTATCCGCGGGCGGCGGCCACGGAGTTCGATTCGCCGACGGCGGTCGGCGCTGACAACCTGCTGATGACCGGTGGATCGGCGAGTCTGCAGGACATGATCGCCGCAACCGAGCGAGGGCTATTGCTGACCACCCTGTGGTACATCCGTGAAGTTGATCCTTCGGTGCTGCTGCTGACCGGCCTGACCCGGGATGGGGTGTACCTGGTCGAGGATGGCGCGGTCACCGCTGCGGTGAACAACTTCCGCTTCAACGAGAGCCCATTGGACCTGCTGCGTCGCGCCACCCAAGCCGGCCTCAGCGAAATCACCTTGCCGCGCGAGTGGGGAGACTGGGCGACTCGCGCGCAGATGCCGTCGCTGCGGATCGCCGACTTCCACATGTCCTCGGTCAGTCAGGCGCAGTAGTCCTGTTGTCAGTCCCCGACGAGCCGTGCGGAACCTAGAACGGCATTCTGCTGAGGAGCAGATGAATGAGTTGATCTCGGACAGGATGCGAGGTCGACTACCGGGCCACGGGATCCGCGCCTGAGGACCCATGTGCGACCATGGTTGCCGCGCTTGTCGCGTCGGGGCGGTAGCTCAGTTGGTTAGAGCCGTGGACTCATAATCCATTGGTCGCGGGTTCGAGCCCCGCCCGCCCCACTTAGTGTTTGTATGACCTCGGCTGATGCTTGACATTTCGGCTTCGGGTGATTCTTTACGGTGTTTCGGCTGATGGTTGACAGCTACTTCGGTTGATCCTTGACACTCTCTTGATGAGGGAGTTGAGCGTGGCTGAGCAGAGGTATCAGGCAGTGTTAGCGGTGATCAGTGATGGGTTGTCGATCTCGCAGGTCGCCGGGAAAGTGGGGGTGTCGCGGCAGACGCTGCACACCTGGTTGGCCCGCTATGAGGCCTAGGGCCTCGATGGGCTTAAGGATCGGTCGCATCGGCCGGCGCGGTGTCCGCACCAGATGCCTGCTGAGGTGGAGGCCGTTTTGTTGGAGCTGCGCCGGTCGCGGCCGTATTGGGGCCCACGCCGGTTGGTGTTCGAGCTGGCCAAGCGCCAGGTGGTGCCGGTGCCCTCGGAGTCAGCAGCCTATCGGGCCTTGGTACGCGCGGGGATGATTGACCCTGGTGATCGCGATCGGCGCTCGCGCAAGTGGAAGCGCTGGGAACGCGGTGCCCCGATGGAGTTGTGGCAGATGGACGTCGTCGGCGGGTTCGCGCTGGCCGATGGCACGTCGGCGAAGGCGTTGACTGGCATCGACGATCATTCCCGGATGTGCGTGTGCGCCCGTCTGATGGCGCGGGAGCGCACCCGCGCGGTCTGTGATGGGCTACGTAGCGCCTTGGCTACATACGGGGCGCCCGAGCAGATCCTTACCGACAACGGCAAGGTGTTCACCGGGCGTTTCCATCATCCCCCGGTCGAGGGGCTATTTGATGCGATCTGCCGCGAGCAGGGCATCGAGCATCTGTTGACCCAGCCGCGCAGTCCGACCACAACGGGCAAGATCGAGCGGTTCCACCGCAGCCTTCGTGCTGAATTCCTCAGCACCAATAGGGCTTTCGCTAATCTCAAGGTTGCCCAGCAGGCACTTGATGAGTGGGTACACGATTACAACACTGCTCGTCCGCACCAGTCGCTGAGCATGCAGACCCCGGCCGAACGGTTCACCCCGACCACGGTGAGCACCACGTCGAAAGCGCTGCGCAAACCCGGGCCCGATCGCAGTGGCGATGACTGGGTCAGCCGCCGGGTGACCACCAACGGTGTGGTCAGTGT
>JAHZKD010000026.1 GCA_022600605.1 Actinomycetes bacterium | reverse complement strand
ACGGTCCGAAGTCGGCGATCAACCGCTGATAGCTAGCCTGATCACGGCTACGCAGTCCTGCTATTAGATCCGTCGTCATAACCCATCCGAGGTTGAGGGAGAGGGCAATTGCGCTCACCATAAGAGATGCGGGCCAACTCCTGAGCGTTACATCCCCGGCTGGGAAAAATTCTCACCTGCCCAAGCCTTGCTCCCACGGGCGAGTCGACCAGTCGGCAAAACTGCATACCTCAACTGGTACCGGGCACATTCGGAGCCACCGTAGTGCGAATCGGCCTCGTTCACCGCCAGCGGCCCCCGCGTACGCTATTGACGCTTGCAGCCGACCGAGATCGATGTGGCTGGCCTATACAACTTGAGTAGAGGAGACCGTCAATGGCATCAACACCGCGAACTTGGATTGACCGCCAGCTATGTTAAAGGGTTTTAAAGATTTTCTGTCACGCGGCAATATCGTCGATCTGGCAGTCGCGGTGGTTATCGGCACCGCGTTCACTGCACTGGTCACCAAGTTCACCCAGAGCGTCATCGAGCCTTTGATCCAACGGATCGGTGCCGGCCCTAATTCACAGCATGGCTTTCTCCACTTCGAAATCGGAGGTGGCCAAGCCATTGACCTGAATATCCTGCTATCGGCGACGATCAACTTCGTCTTGGTGGCGGCGGTGGTGTACTTCCTGGTCGTAGTACCCCACAAAAGGCTGCAGCAGCTCGGCGAAGACGAGCAGGAGCCCGAAGGCGAGAAGGATACCGAGGTCGCCCTGCTGACCGAGATCCGCAATATTCTGGCCGAATCCAGCGACAGCACATCGGAGAAGCATCGAGCGCCACCGGGACCGACCGAGGCTGAGACCACCGCGTAACGCACTCTCGATAAGGGCAAGTGCTGCCGACTCGCGCGTGCTAGCTACTCACTGCCGACACCGTGATGGACTCGGAAAAGGTTGTCAGGGTCCACTTTTCGTTTGATCGCCAGTAGCCGGGCGTAGTTTGTACCCCAGTACGCCTGCTGCCAGTCGGGTTCGAAGTAGTCGGATTCGTTGGAGTAGGTGCCGGCCCCAGGGGTCGCATCGCGGATGATGCCGATCGCCATGTTGGTCTCTTCTGCGGCTCTGCGTCCCGCGTCGAAGTCGGGTTCGTGGCCTGCGACCCCGGGGTATGCGGAGCCTTGTTGCGATCCGATCATGACGAAGGCCGCGGCCTCCAAACAGGCCGGGTTGATGCTGGTGTTCCGCTCACGCGCCAAGACCTCTTCTGATGCGCCCGCCAGGCCCTTGTTGATGTGCATGCCGATACGGGCGTGGCGGGAAGCGTCGAAAAGAGCAGCAGCGAGAACGTCAGGAGTGTCGACCAATATCGCGAGGGGGATCCACCGGGAGAGGTAGGTGAAAATGAACTGCGATACCTCATCCGCGTCGTTTGACCACCAGAACTGTCCCTTTGGCTGATTGGGGCGGGGGTCTCGGGCGATCGTGTCGGGCGCGACCCGCTGCCAGTAGTCGGCCTTAGCTAACCACCCTTCGACCGTTCTCCACGTTCGCGGAGTGTCGTCCGAAGCAATGTGGCGAACGGATGTTATGCATGCGTTCTCGACTTCTTACGGGGGGCAGTGTGGACACACAGGACCGGTTCTCCGTGCGAAAGGTTCCCCACCGAGACGGCACCATTTCGCACTGGATCTTTGGCCCCGAAGGCGACCTTCACCGACCGTCCCTGGAGGTTCTGAAACCGCACCACGCAGGAACCCAGCAGACGTACGCCTACAGCCTTGTCGATCATCTGAACTGGCTGCGAGCCAACGGGAAATCGGAATCGTCAGTCACCCTTCCCGAGCTTCAGCGGTACATGAAGGCCCTGATGGGTCAGCTCGACGGAATAGCCGGGGTGCCCTGGCGCCGCCCCAAGCAGCGGCCCCTGAGCGCCTCCGCAGCCGCGAACGTGGCGATGGCAGTCAAGGCGTACTACACGGCTCTACCGGCCTCCACGAGCACTCTGGGACAACTCCAAAGCGATCTACGTCCGGCCGGCAAGCAGGCGGGTCGAGGTGGGCGCAGGAGCGTCGTTGAAGGGAATCCTCTCTCGCCTCGGAAATCTGCGCGCCGACCCCGTTTCCTGCCCGACGAATTCGTCGAACAGCTCTACGAGCCAGGTGTCCTGCACACTGCCCGCGACGCCATGATCGTGACGTGGCTCCACGACGGTGGGTTTCGGGTCGGCGGATTGTGCGGCCTTAGGTTCTGCGACCTGCACCTCGTTCGCGATCACCCGTGCGGGCAGCGACGAGAGCCTCACGTGCAACGTCATCGGTCGTGACGACAATCCGAACCAGGCCCGCGCGAAGTCGTATAGCGACGCGTCCGTCACGTCCGATGGATACGTCCTCGACGGCGTGATCAGGGCCGTCAGCAACGACATGATCAGCACGTTCTACGCCTACATCCTCGACGAGTACAGCCGGGTCCAGCATCTGGTCGATCACGAGCAGGTCATCGTTCATATCGGTGGCAAGACTCCGGGCCGAGCGCTTTCGACGAACGCAGTCCGGAAGATGCTGCGCTCCGCCTGTGATCGCGCGGGGATCGCCGGGCGCATCACGCCCCATGCGTTCCGGCACAAGGCAGTTGCGGACTTCTACGCAGAGACCGACTTCAACGCGGAAATGGTGGCGCAAGAACACGGTTGGGCAAGTCCGTCGATGGTCACTGAGGTCTACGGAACTTCTGCCAATCGGCATGCTCTCAAACACCTTCGGCGCGCCTGGGAGAGGACTGCTCGTCCACCAGTAGATGACTACCTCGCGCCGGAAGATCAGGAAGCAACCACCACGAAGGGCGTTCGCGATGTCCGTTGACCCAGCCATCTCCGAGCAGATTCCTGACGGTGATTCCGAGCGCCATCTCGTATCGGCTGAGGACTACCTCGGCATGGACGCCGAGCAGCGATACGAGATCATCAAAGCGAGGTTCCCAGTCTGGCTCCTGACATCGCCGATCCAGTTCCCGCGCACCCACGACACCTTCGGCTGGGGCTGTCTTGTCTCCCAGTGCGAAGGGCAATTGTCCGACTCCACCGTGACCTGGATGCTATGCCCCGACCACCTCAAGAAATTTCGAGCGGTTCGATCGACGATGGAGATCGACGAATTCACCGCCACAGCCGAGCCAGTGGGAGCACCCCAGTTCGGATGGGGATTGCGACGCAAGCCGGAGTGCGCGATTTGCGGGCACAGGGAAACCGAAGGCGGCCGCTACTGTCAGGCCCACCACACCAGTCTGGGGCGTGCACCAAAAAGGGCCGGTTTCCCGGGCGAAGAAGCCTGGGAGGCTACCCAGAAACCGCATCCGCCGTTTCCCCGTTGCAGCGTGAACCGATGCGTTCACGACGGGAAGCTTCCCTCGGTGCCGGATGCGCCTGATCGCCTCTGCCGCACGCACTACCAGCAGTTCCGCAGGAGCGGGAAGCGGACCGCTGAGCGTTGGGCGAAATGGAAGCGCGATACGGATCGGAGCGAGACCGTTCAGCCAGCCGGATCACGAGGTGTTCTGGACATTTCGATGTTGCCCGAGCAGCTGCAGCGCGAGATCCGCTACAGCCTCTACCGCCACGCCAACACACCCAACCGCACCCAGTGGCGACCCTCCGCTCTACAGCAGGTCGTCCACCTGCTCGACGACCTCAAGGTCAGCTCGCTCACGGATGCGGCCATCGGGGATGCCGCCAACGAATTCACCAGCGGTTCAATGCGGAGGCGGGTTCTGCGCGACTTGCCGCTCGCCGGACGCAGCCTGATCCTCAACGCTGAACTCGCGAAACAGCAAGGCTGGTTCGACCCCCTACTGGTCGACGGCAGCCAATTCCCGGGCACTCAATCCGAAAGTAGACGCCAAAAGCCCTGGGATCTGCGAACCATCAAACAGCGGTGGCTGCGCGATCTGCTCTGGGAGCATCTGCAAGACGAATGCCTGAAACCTGAAGGGCACATCCCAGGCGCCAGAACGATCGCCAAACGCCGCGGGGGACTGGCTCTCTTGTCGGCCATTTTGGATCAAAACCGCGAGGACCACGGCATGCGACCGCACCTACTCAGCCGCGAGGACGCCGCCGCCGTCAAGCGCACCTGGGACTTGTGGTTCAGCGAACAGATCCAGCTGCCCGACGTGATCAATAAGCTCGCGAACCGTTCCGGGACTCTGACCAAGTCCACCCGTCACGGCTACATGTCGAGCATCAAGCTCGTCCTCAAGGATGCGCGCGACAGACACCGCACGCCGCGCGGAATGGACGCGTTCGTCCTCGCGATCCCCGAATACCCGGGGGCGAAGAAGACGCCCCTGCCGCGCCCACTGAGCTATGAGGACTTCTGGCTAATGGTTAGCACCGAAGCGCTGGCAGCGCTGGACGCTATGGACCGAAGGGAGAGCGGCTACAGCGACATCTGGATCACGCAGGCGTTCCAAGGCGGACGTATCAGCGAGACCCTGAATCTCAAGCTGGGATGCACTGGCCTCATCGGCGCTGCGCAGCCATACATCTGGCGCGACATCACCAAAGTCGGCGTGACCGATTACGGCATCGCATGTCACTTGCCCGTCTACGAGCGGCTGCAAATCCGCCGCGAAAAATCGCTGCAACGCCTGCGCCGACGATATGCGGATGATCTCGCCGGCCTCACCGACAAAGAACTCGCCAGAGTCGAGCAGGAGTGGGATCGAACCATGCCGATCTTCCCTCGCCCGACCCGCAACCACGACCTCAAACTGTCGGTCCCGCAACACACCTTCGGCAAGGCGTTCTCCACTTGGTTGGGTGGCCTCGGCCTATCCGGAATCACCACACATCAGACCCGGGCAACACTTGCCACAGCCCTCCTGGACAACGGCGCTCCACCAGCATTGGTGCGGCAGGTTCTCGGGCATTTCTCCGAAGAAGCCCTCGCCCACTACGCCCGCTACACCGACACCACCGTGGTCCGCCACTTGCAGCAGGTCTGGGCTGCCGGACCCGGTATGGACAAACCGGGAACGGTCTTGCTGACACCCAAAAACATCAAGTCGGATGACCCGTCAGTAGCCGCCGCGCACATCGAGCTTTCCATCGTGCCCGTAGAGCACGGACTCTGCCGTTACGGGCCAGTTGTCGGCGGCAAGACGTGCCCCTGGGGCAAGAACTGCACAAGCCAGGCAGACGGGGTCTGCGATCAGCTCGTCCTCACCGGCGCGGACCTGTCGTACTGGGAACGCAAGATGGACGCGGCCTACACGTTCGCCGAACGGGCACCGTCTGACGAGGCCCGCGACTACATCCTCTCCGAGTGGGAACCCTGGGAGGCCGCACTCGACGGCCTGCGGCACGCGCTGGACGAGCTGGGATTGCTTGACGCTGCTCGGGAACTGGACCTGCGCACTCCCGCCCAGGACTACTTCTCGCCGCTGTTCTCAACAGCCTGGAATGTGTCAGACCTCAGCGGCGCCGGCACACCCAACTCCCTTCCTGACGTCGGCGATGACACGGAGACAGCATGACCGCCAAAACAGTCACAGATCCCACTGCACAACCGATCCCTGGCCAGACCTACCTCACCACCGACGGCGGAAACGGCACGAGTAAAGCCCCGGCCAAGCGCCGCCGCCCCGTCGAGATGATCGCCGGACGGGAAGCAACCAGCGAGGAATGCGAACGGAAGGTTCGCAAAGCCCTTGCGAAGCTGGTCAAGACAGGAGCGCCATTCAGCGTCGAAGACGTCATCGCACTCTCCGGCATCGGGAAGACGTTCATCTACGACCGCAAGCGCCGACCGAAACTGACCGATGCGGTTCTGATGGCACGAGACGCATCTCAGGCGCTCGCGGTTCAGCAGATCGACTCCAAGACTGAACGCCAGATGGCGTCGTGGCGTGAGCGTGCGACTGCAGCTGAAGCGCTTGCCAAGCAGCTGCGGGATGTAATCAAAGAACGCGAGGCGCGGATCAGCGACCTCACCGGCCAGCTCTACGACCCAGACGGCACGCACCTCGCAGACGAGAACGCGCAACTAAGAAAACTCATCACCGGACTCAACGAGAACCTTCGCAAGGCGCAGACCGAAAACCAGAAGCTCCGCCGCTCCCTCGACGGATCGCGAAGCAACCTCAAGCACGAGCGGGAGCGGAACGTCTCCGACCTACTCGCCTTTCGCCGGGAACACGCTCCAGCAACTGAATGACGAGATCAGGGGCCAACTGATACGTGCATCCGATCACAACAGGGATGAAGACCAACTGGGCATGTGGCGAGTCGACCGAACTGTCTCGAAATAGAACATTCGAGACACAGACGCAGTGCGAGATCATTTCCGCCAGAATCCGACAACTTGATCTGTCTAGTCCTCTGGGGCCTGGGCTAAAAGGATGCCACCATGCCCAAGCCTTACCCCAAGGAGTTCCGCGGCGTAGTTGAGATCAGCTTGTGCCAGCTCGGCGGCGGCACCCGCGTGTCTGTAGCGCGTGCAACGTCTCGTGGAGGGATTCAAGGTCGTCGGCGGACATGATGACGGCGGCGATGCGGCCGTGGCGGGTGATCTGAATGATTTCGT
>JAHZKD010000233.1 GCA_022600605.1 Actinomycetes bacterium | reverse complement strand
TCTGCCACCTCATCGAGACGACGCGCGAGTTTGGCGACCACTCGGTCGGTCGCCGCCCGCCGTGCCATCAGCGATCCATGAAGTTCGATTGCCTAGGGACCAAGCCCCACACCACGGCGGAGGCATTCGTCGAGAAATAGCAGACCCACCCTGCTTTTGAACGCAAACTCAGTCATATCTTCTACGGCGTCGGCTTGGGGAGTTACGGTTCCTGTGCCGATTGGCCAACCGATTGTCTGGAAGATTAGTCGAGACTTTTCTGCGTCCTTCATGCTCAGTCCTCGCCTCTAGTTGCTGGGGTCTCGCCTCTAGTTGCTGGGGTCTCGCCTCTAGTTGCTGGGGTCTCGCGCCGAGGAAAGTGGGGTTGAATGGCCGAGCGGCTTGGCCCGACCAACAGGCTGCGATATAACTCGTCGAGTTGGGCGCCCACGGATTCGCCAGAGACAAGCTGGAGCCCTCGGTTCCGAGCAGCCACAGAATACAAAGCTCTTGGAGTTTCCTCCAGCGTCAGAAGCTTGAGTAGGTGTTTCGAAAGTTCGATGGCGTCCCCTGGCGGGTAGAGTACCCCGACCTCTGCGGCCTGGATGATTTCAGGCACTCCACCGGCGTCAGATGCGATCGTCGCAGCTCCAGCAAGGAGGCTTTCGATAACGACCATGCCCCACGGTTCGGGTCTCACGGAACAATGCACAGATATGTCGGCCGCGAGAAGAAGAGCGGGAACGTCATCCCGTGCGCCAAGCCATTGGACGCCGAGTAGTTCCGCATCTGTTACCACTTCACGCAGGTAATCGGGGGAACCCCAAAGATCCGATCTGCCTTCCACACCTCCTCCCACTAGGACGAACGCGTGTCTTCGCCGGAGGTCGTCTGGGAGCTTCCTGATGGCGTCAAGGAAGACCCGCTGGCCCTTCCAGCCCTGGATACGTCCGACCATGACTACCAACCGCTCGCCCGGGATGAGTCCTGGCGGGCGGGGCTGGGTCTTCGTTACGTCGCCGGTGAACTCGACCAGAGTGGTATTCCCGAGGTCGTGGATGATGCACTGGCGGTCACCCTGTGATCCCTCTGGGTCATATTCGCGCCTCACAGCCCTTGAGATAGATATTATCTTGCTTGAGATACGCGGCAGCAGCCATCGGAATCCGTCGCGGACGATACCAGCGGGCCTAATCATGCGAATGTGGTAAACCACCGGGATACGCCGAATTCGCGCAGCAATTGCGGGGAGAAATTCGTACAGATCGTTTACGTGCACGATATCGGGTTGTTCACGCCCAAATAAGCGTAAGAAGTGCACTACGGTCAACGGCCCTCTGATTGCGAGATTGAATAGCCCCCGCAAGCCCGCCGAAAGTTGTGGGCGGACAACTGGCGCGAGCATGACCGGGGTCCCCACGTCCGCGTGTGCCTGAGCTGCAGTAGTCGCCAGCCGGAGACTGACGGTCGTACGGTAGCCCGGCCCCCACGACCGCATGTGCCGCGCCATGGAGACCAATACCAGATCCGCGCCACCTACATCATCATTATTCGCATGCACATAGTGCACATACGGCTTGGCCAGCGACTCCACCACATGATCGCGAAGCCAGCCGCAATTCTCTTGAATGGGTCGCGTACCGTTCAGCACGACAAAGCCGAACGCAGCCGCAATGGCCTCGTAGTATTGCAATCGTAGGCGGAGATACTCAATATCTGGAATATCGTCCTTCCGCTCCATCGAGACCTCGGGGTCGACGCGCAGAAAGACCCGAACCTGTGGCAGCGGCAGTCGCGCTATCTGCCGTTGTACCAGTTCAACCGCTTCCTCCGTCGACAGCCCCAGTGTCAATGCCACATTGACGACTACATCGAACAAGTACCTGTCAGCGACAAGGACGTCACGGCGGTGGCTTCGGATCAACTTTGCAGATAGCTGCATGCGGTAATCAAGAAACACCAAGGCGAGATACAAGCGCTTGGCCCACCGGTGACGAGCGACCACCGCGTGTTTTTGGGCCACCTCACGCGTGTAGTTCACGCCCGGTTCTGTGCAGTCCGGCGTCTCGGCCTTGCGCCAACGCAAACGGAGCAATCCGCGCAGCGGAGCCATGAGGTAGCTCTCGGCAGCCAGCCACTCCCGGGTCGCATCAACTCCATCTTCTCGGAGGGCGTTGACAAGAGCCGAACTTAACGTCGTCTTGCCACTTCCATCAGTTCCCATGATCGCAACGATGCGGCGAACGGTCACTGCGCCACCATCCGAAGGACAGCTTCAGTGGTACGGGCGGCATGTAAGCAATACGGAAGTCCCTGCGGTCTCACCTTCAGTCCATCGGCATCGAGAAGGGCACGTAGAGCCGGCAAGAACTCAGCTTGACTGCAGATAGTCACCCCGGGGACTGAGCCCAGTGCTTGCTTGAGGACCCCAAAATCCGTTGTTAACACGGGCGTCCCACAAGCCACGGCTTCGAGGACGCCCAACGGAAGTTCGATAGCGCCGGCGGACGTTTCCTCTAGCGGAAAGACGTAGAGGTCAGCGGCCTTGTAGAGGCGGCCGAGATTGGACTCGAACGAGCGGCGCACCCGGACGCCAGCAGACTCGAGTTCCTCGACGACGCCGACATCCGCAGGCAGCGCTGGGCCGCCTTGCACGACTATTTCGATTTGTTCGCCCATGCTGCGCTTCACAGCGGCCAAAACGTCCAGCCCACGATTGCGCTTCAAATGACCCACGTGAAGAAGAACTGGGCGGCCCGGCGCGCTGAGTTCTGGCCAGGGAGATTCCCCTTCCGTATCGGAAGCTAGCCGAGCCGGGTCAATACCAATAAATTGCTCGATGAATTCCGCATCACGGGCAACAAGTTCAAGATCTGGACGTCGTCGGTTGCAGAGCACCGAATGAGCTGTCCTGCGGTGTTGGAGCCAGCGGGGAACCGCCATCAGATCAGGCCGTGAGGCGACCCAGATGATCTTGGCGCGCAGTAACTTTCGCAACAAGCATGAGTATGTTACTACCCCCACGCCCGGCCCATGCGTAAACAGAACAACGTCCGGCCGCTTTCGTAGGAGAGTCCATAGTGACCGGGCGGGACGCCGAGGCTCTATCACGCATACTCCATGGCCTGCCTCGCGCAGTGCGTCGACCAGGGTCTTAGAAACCACCTGCATGCCTTCGCTCGGCTCCTGGCGGTATTCCGCAACTACAACGATTCGGGCTACCACGGGGCTAATGGAAAACGCCTAAGTAGTCGCGCACGATGAATCTCCGCGCGGCCACCGACATCCGATCACGGGGCGTCGGTGGCATTGGGCACTCCGCCCGCCGCGCCGCGCCCATCAGGCTTTGCCCGGGAAGCACTCGCCTCCATCGAGAATCCCCTTCGTACATCAACGCATACCGATGCTTGCTCAAGATGGTCTTGACCTCCCATGCATCGTACGGCCCCATAGCTCGATCGTTTATCCAGAGCCAAATCCCACCGGTCTCGTCAGGCCCCACCGGATCGATCTGCTCGACCAGTGTTCCTACAGACAAGCCGCCTATCATGCGTACTGCATCGTCTGGTGGCGCCTGAATAACTACACGAGAGGCCATTTGAAGGAGCGGCAAGTCGTCGCAATGATCACTGATGACTGCGATTTCCGCATCGGCTGTCCCGACGGCCGCCTCGGCCCACGCCCTGCAAGCATCCGCTTTCCGCGCGCCCATCAGTTCGACCCACTCACTAGCGTCGGTAACTGCAGGACTTGCCAGACAGGCATCGAATTCGAGTGCGTGCGCAAACTCTCGCGCATAGCAATCCGGCGCCGCGGTCGCCAGTACCGTCAGCCATCCACTGTCTCGAAATGCCGAGACGCGATCAATCACTGGGCGCGATACCGTCTGGCGCATCATTGCCAACGTATTGATCACTACGGCCCGCTGGCGGTCGGCTGCACTCCGCGCGAAGGCATGCAGCAAAGATCGCTTCATTCGAGTTCGGCCGTCTCGAGATCGAAGTAAGCGTGCTAAGGATGCCCGAACCAACGCTACGCGCAACGTTGAACCGCCCTTGACCCAGAGCGACCACAGAAAGAGGTGATACGAATTATCCAATATTAAGGTGCCATCTAAGTCGACGAACAACACTTTCGCGGTGGCACCGGAATTCACGAACTCCCCTTGTAATCTGGCGACCAAGGAAAACGGCATTCGGTATTCTCGTATATGAAATAGTCCGGCTGAATAATTGTTTTGGCGCGGCTCCGAGTCCTTGTGATCGCACCACTGCGCACGGCCACCTCGGCCGGGAGGCGTTGCTTGAGCGCTGCCATGACGCAAGCTAGCGTTACTCCACTGTCGACAGCATCGTCAACAACCGCAATGCGATGGAAGCCTTGTACTCGCGACGCGGCTCCGATGATGTCAATGTCCCGTACCAGGGTCTCCGATGGAGCAGGCACTACCGACGTCTTTCTTTCGCGCGCGCTGGCCTGAATGAACCGCAGCAGGCTTGTTAACCGGTACGGCAGCTTCTTCAGCATTCGAAGGGCTAGGCCCGCACGCTGCTTGGCTGGAGTGCTCGGCCGCTGCATAGTGCAGGTAAAGCGGGCGAGGCCAGAAGTTTCAGGTAGCGAATCGACAACCAATGCACCCGCCTTCGCGATTCCCAATAACGCGTCGGGAACGAATCCGTCGGCCACCATACGATCTAGCAGCTGTTGGGCCAGTATCGGGACATCTTGCTCCGAGATCGTGACCACCGGTCTGATCCTCATTGCAAGTGCACCCCACCCCTTCATCCATGGCGATATCGCGGCAAGGGCTCCATCAATTGGCGAACGTCAGCCTAGTTGATCCAGCGTCCGTGCTCAGACCGCACGCCCACGGTCTTCACTGTCGTCAGTGAGTTACCGACGAAAGCGACTCACGAAGGGCCTACCATGTGACGTCACCGCCATCGCGGCGCCGGAGACGTCTGGTACGAAACGCGATATGGATGTCTTGCGAAAGCGCAATCTTTGTCGATTTCTGTTCATATATAAAAGATCGCGGAGGGGGATCCTGGCGGCGAACCATTGAGAGGCCCGAGAGGAGTCCGAGATGAGTTCGAGGCGTGCTTCGCAGAGCACTTCAGGTTATCGGCGTTCTGCCAGATCGGGCCGTCGCCGTCGGGTGACTACCGGTTGGGTCGAGGGGGCAGTGGCAATTCAGACGCGCCCATCGAGCACCGACAGGGCCGCCATGTATGCGCCCGGAAAGCGGCGCGACCTGCAAGGGATGCGTGCCTTCGCGGTGCTCGTCGTGTTCGCCAACCACCTGTTCGAGTGGCCTCGCGGCGGGTTCGTCGGCGTCGATGTGTTCTTCGTGCTGTCCGGGTTCTTCATCACCGGGCTGCTGCTGCGCGAGCACACCGCCAACGGGGAACTGTCGTTCAAGAACTTCTACATGCGCCGCGCCAAGCGGATCATCCCGTCTGCCCTGCTGGTGCTCGCCGTGACGGTGATCGGCGGGTACCTGCTGTTCCCGGCGGTCCGCGCGAAAGACACCCTCGTCGACGCCCTCTATGCGGCGGTGTTCGGCGCCAACATTCACTTTCAAGCGATCGGCGCCGACTACTTCCAGCAGAACCGGCAGCCGTCACCGATACAGCATTACTGGTCCTTGTCGATCGAGGAACAATTCTACTTTGTGTGGCCGGCGCTGCTGGTGTTGATGTTCGCCCTCACCCGCAGGTGGAGTCGAACGCGGTGGGTTCAACAGTGGGGCTTGTTCGCCGCGATGGCGCTCGTCGTGGCCGCCTCGTTCAGCTGGGCGATGTACCTGACCGCCAGCGATGTCAACGCCGCCTACTTCTCCACCTTCACCCGCGTCTGGGAGTTGGGGGTTGGTGCACTGGTCGCGATCTGTGGACCGTGGCTGTTCCGCATCCCCGACCCCATCCGCCCCGTGCTGGCCTATGTCGGGCTGGCGGGCGTGGCGGCGTCGCTGTTCCTTATCGACGGGACGGCGCAGTTCCCCGCCCCGTGGGCCGCGCTTCCCGTCGCCTCGACGGCGCTGGTGGTCGCCTCATTCCACGGCGGCACGGTCCGCGCCATGCCGATGTTGACCAACCCGGTCGCACGCTGGTTCGGCGACACCAGCTACACGCTGTATCTGTGGCACTGGCCGGTCATCATCCTGCTGCTCGCGGTGCTGCCCACCGGGGTGACGTTCTACGTCGCGGCGGTGGTCTTGTCGATCGGTTTGACCGCGCTGACCTACCACTACTACGAAGATCCGATCCGCAAGTCCGGGTGGCTGACCGAATCTAAACTCAACCCCGGAACGTGGGGGGTCGCTGCCGCCTCGATGGCCGTGATCGTTGTGGCGTCGATCCTAGAAATTGACAGCCGCGAGCGGCTCGCGCAGATCAAACGGGAAACCCAGCAGGAAGCCCAGTACGCCGCTATCACCGCTCCCCCGCCCCCCGGCCCAGCGGTCGAAGAGTCGTCGGCCGACACGATCGCGCCGTTGACGTCACCGCTGCCGGGTAACGGTCCCTGCTTCGGTGCTCCGGCGATGCTCGACACCGCCTGCATACTGCGCAACCCCGATGAGCCGTTGACGCCGAGCATTGACACGTTCACCGACGACCGGACTCCGCGAGAAATCGCCCGCTGCTGGTCGGAGAAGCACGCAAAAACGTTTGTAGCCTGCACGCAAGGCTATAGCGGTGCCGACGCCACCCGTGTCGCGCTGGTCGGCGACTCGCATGCCGCCGGGCTGATGGTCGCGTTGACGCCCTATCTCGAGGTGATGAAATGGCAGCTCACCATCTACACCGGGTGGGGCTGCGCGTGGAAAACCCCGGCCCAGGAAGAGTGCCGAGACGCGCTGACCGAAATGCAGCGCCGGATGCTGGCCGACCCCTACGACATCATTGTCACAACGTCGGCGCGTCGCCAAAACGCCGGCAGGCACCCCGCCCACTACGCGGATGCGTGGAAGCCTGTCGCCGACGCGGGCAGCCGGATCGCCGTCATCGGTGACAACCCCGAAATCGGCGAGAGAGCTCTGGCCTGTATGACGCGGGCGAATTTCAGCGGCCAGGCCGGCGAGTGCGACGTTCCGCGGCGGGAGGCGTTGGCGATGCCTGATCCGCTCATCGCGGCGGCCGGCATGGTTCCCGGGGCCACCGTGATCGACCTGACGCAGTACTTCTGCGGCGCGGAGCAGTGTCCGGTCATCATCGGTGATGTGATCGTGTACTGGGACGCCAACCACCCCACCGCGACCTACATGCGGACCCTCGCCCCGGCGATCGTGGACGGCATCAGGCAGATCATCGCGCGGCCGGCAACCCGGTGAGTCAGAGCGGCGTAGACCTCATCGCCGTGCGGACATTCCCTTCACGGAGAAGATTTGCTCGGACGTCGACCGTCTGCGGCCAATGTGAAGTCAGCAGTATTAGCCGCTCTCGGAGATATTCGCTGTTTATCGTGTTGCCCGCGGGGCTCGGTGATAGCGTTTTCCTGCAGGAACAGTGCCCTCGGGTTCAAGGCGGGAAGGCCTACGTGAGTACGGTGAGCGGCCAAAGATCGCCTCGGGCGGAGACGACGTTCAAACGTCGTGCGGAGCCGCTGCGGTACGTGCCCGGAAGATCCACACCACCATCGACGAGGGTCAAGCCGAGGGTCAAACTGAGGTGCGGAATGGGGGGATCGTGCGGCAGCGAGCGGTCTTAGCGGGCGGCGCCGGGTTTGTCGGATCCCACGTTGCGGAACGCCTGCTGGCGCATGACATCGAGGTCGTTTGCCTGGACAACTTCGTGACTGGGGCCGCTGAGAACGTTGCCCATTTGCAGGGCGAAGACGGCTTTCGGTTGATGAACGCCGATGTCAGTGAATACATCTCGATTCCCGGGCCTGTCGACTATGTATTGCACTTCGCTTCCCCAGCTTCGCCGGTCGACTACGCCAAGCTGCCAATTCATACGTTGAAAGCGGGCTCGATCGGGACATTGCACACCTTGGGCTTAGCCAAGGAGAAGGGCGCCCGCTATTTGCTGGCGTCTACGTCCGAGATCTACGGTGACCCGCTCGTTCATCCCCAGCCAGAAAGCTATTGGGGCAATGTCAACCCCGTCGGGCCGCGCGCATGTTACGACGAGGCGAAGCGCTTCGCCGAGGCACTCACCACCGCATACCGGACGAAGCACGGCGTCAACACCGCGATCATGCGGATCTTCAACACCTACGGCCCCCGGATGCGGGCGCATGACGGCCGTGCTATCCCGACTTTCATCTGCCAGGCTCTTGCCGGCGACCCCATCACCATCCAAGGCGACGGGAGCCAAACGCGATCTGTGTGTCACGTCGACGATCTGGTCGAGGGTGCACTGAAGCTGTTGTTCTCGAATCTCACCGGTCCGGTCAACATCGGTAACCCGTACGAAATGACCATCCTGGAGCTGGCCGATCTTGTCCGCGAGCTCATCGGCTCAGGATCTCCACTGAAGTTTATCGACCGCGCCCAGGATGACCCGTCGCAGCGCAAACCCGAAATTTCGATTGCTCGTTCCCAGCTGCACTGGGATCCAATGGTCGACGTGCGCGAGGGTTTGCTCGACACCATCGCTTGGTTCCGTCAGCGGACAGATGGAAGATCGCAATTGGTCTCGCCTGCGCCGCTTGAGTCGCGAACCGAGCATGCGCAAGTTTCACGAAGGGTTGCGGTTGTCGGCACCGGCTACGTCGGGGCGGTCACAGCCACCTGCTTGGCGCGCCTCGGGCACGCCGTGGTTGGCCTGGACAGCGACTCTCTTCTTGCCGGCCAGCTCAACAACGGTCAGGCGCCCTTCATCGAGCCGGGTCTGCCCGAGACTTTGAAATCCACGCAGTCGTCCGGCCGGCTGCGATTCACTGACCAGCCCGCAGACGCCCTCGCCGATGCCGAGTTCGTCTTTCTGTGCATTGGCACGCCGCCCGGCCCGGACGGGTCGCCGGACCTTTCCCAGCTTGAGGGTGCGATCCAGTCATTGGCGCCGTACCTGCATGCCGGTGTGGTGATTGTGAACAAGTCGACCGTCCCGGTCGGATCCGGCAACTGGACCCGCACCGTGCTAGAGGACGCTCTCGGGGGAAGTCGGCAGCTTTCTTTCGACGTTGTGTCCAACCCGGAGTTCCTGCGGGAGGGAAGCGCGATCGAGGACTTCCTGCACCCAGACAGGATCGTGCTGGGGGGAGCTACCTCCGACGTCGGCCGGGTCGCCGAGCTGTATCAGTCAGTCCTCGACCAGTCGTTTGAAGGTGGCCGGGCGGGTGTGCGCCCAACTCTGATCACTACAGACCTCGCGTCAGCAGAGATGATCAAATACGCCGCGAACGCGTTCCTGGCGACGAAGATCAGTTTCGCCAACGAGATGGCACAGATGTGCGAGGTCTTTGGTGCCGACGTCCGTCAAGTACTTCCCGCCATTGGCGCTGACCACCGCGTCGGCAAAGATTTCCTGAACCCCGGCGTGGGCTGGGGCGGGTCGTGCTTCGGTAAGGATGTTGCCGCACTGATTTCGTCGAGTCAGGAATGCGGCTATCTGCCGTCGATGCTGCAGGCGACCGTCGAGATCAACACGATGCAGCGGGCAAGCGTGGTGCGCAAGCTTCAGCGGGAGCTCCACGTACTTAAGGGTCGCAGGATCGCCCTGTTCGGGTTGACGTTCAAGCCCGGGACCGACGACTTGCGTGAAGCCCCAGCCCTCGACATCGCGCGTCGTTTGTTGGCCGCGGGCGCCGTGGTCTCAGCCTTCGACCCGGTCGTCAAGACGCTGCCCGAGGACTTTCGGGCCGTACGGCTGGCCGGCGATGTCTACGAAGCCGCCGACCGGGCTGACGCGGTTGTCTTGACGACCGAATGGCCCGAATTTCGTGTCGTCGATCCAGGCGCCCTGCGTCGAGTCATGCGCGGTGATCTCGTCGTAGACGGCCGTAACTTCCTTCCTGAAAACAACTTTGTCGGGTCAGGCCTGCATCTGGTCGGATTCGGCTGGTGACACCGAGCATCTGATTTGCGGACCATTGAGATGAGTACCGAGGCAGCGCGTCCACCGGCAACCACATACGACGCTGGTCGCACCAGGCCGATATTGAAGCCCGCGGCCGACAACACCAAGCGGGCGCGCAAACTCGACCTTCAGCACCGTTACTTTCTGCAGATCGCCGATCTGGTGGCGCTGGCAGCTTCTGCGTTCGTCGGCGCTGTCGCAGTCAGCTACTTTGCCTCCCCGACACGCGCGGGTGATCTGGGGCTCCGCTCCACCGTTCTCGTAGCGTTGGCGATGGCTGTGGCGCTACACCTGCACGGGATGTACCGGCGGCCCGCCGCGCGACTTCGCCCGAGTGAGTGGTGGCGGCCCACTGTCATTGCTCGCTGCCTGCCGACTGCCGTCCTGCTCGCACTCGCCGCTGACGCGTTTTTTCTCGACCATCCGAGGATGATTACCCTGACAGCGGCGGTGGCGATGACATTGCCCGCGGTGCTGTTGGTTCCCTTAGGTCGTAGGCTCGTCGTGCGGATGTTCGAACCCAACGTGAGCCGCATCCTCGTCATCGGGACGGGGCCGATCACGGATCGGCTGACCTCGCGGCTGCAGGGGTGCCCTGACACCCTCGTCGTCGGGAACATTGATGACAACGTGGCAACCAGCACGCCGGTCCTGGGAGGACTCGCCGATTTGCCCGCCGTCTGCGCCAAAAACGACATTGATCGGGTCATCATCGCTTTCCCTAACACGAGCGATGCCAACCTACTCGGGGCGTTGCGTCAGCTAGGGGGCGACGTACTAGTTTCTGAGATCCCGCGATACTTTGAGTTGCACAATTGGCGAAGTGAAGCTGAGGAGCTACACGGTCTCACCCTGATGCACTTGCCCACTGTGTCGCTCAGCTTGTCTGCACGACTTGTGAAGCGGTTTATGGATACCACGCTCGCAATCTGTGCGTTGGTGTTCCTGTCCCCGATACTGCTCGCGACCGCGGTGGCAATCAGGCTGGACACCCCCGGACCAGTCTTCTTTCGTCAGGAGCGGATCGGCCGGTCGGGCAGGCCATTCCGGATCTTCAAGTTCCGTTCAATGACTGTCGATGCGCCGCAGCGGCGCGATTCCGTCGCACAACTCAATGAGCTGGATGGCCCGGTCTTCGTCAAGATGGAGAGCGATCCCCGCGTGACCCGGGTCGGCAGGTTTATTCGCAAGACCAGTCTTGATGAACTACCCCAGCTGTTCAACGTGGTCCGCGGCGAGATGTCTTTGGTGGGGCCGCGGCCAATGCCCACCGAGGAGGCTGAGCGCCTGGACGGCGACGCGCTGGCTCGCCTGGGCGTGAAGCCGGGCATCACCGGGCTGTGGCAAGTTAGTGGCCGCAGCGATTTGAGCTATGCGGATCGGGAGCACCTCGACTCGATATACGTCCAATCTTGGTCGCTGATGTGGGATGTACGGATCATGGCCAAGACGCCGCGGGCTGTGTTCGGGCACAAGGGTGCATACTGACTCTCCAGCGTGGGCCGGCGTAGTCCGGCGGCGTGCTACCTAGTGACTGCTCAGGTTAGGAGCTTGCTCTGCATCTACTGTTTGTATGCACGGGAAACATCTGTAGGTCACCCACCGCGGAGCGACTCGCCACTTCCTACGCCGCCCGGTCTGGGATTCCGGACCTCATAGCGTCCAGCGCAGGGACCCGCGCAGTGATCGGGCACCCGATTCACCAGAACGCGGCCGCTGTTCTCGAACGGTTAGGTGGCGACGCATCCAACTTCGCCGCACGACAACTCACAGCCAAAATCGCTTCAGCTGCCGACCTCGTGGTCACTATGACCAAGGCCCATCGGGACGCTGTTTTGGAACTTGCCCCCAACAAGCTGCACAAGACGTTCACCATGATTGAGGCTGCGCGGCTTATCGCGGAGTGCAAAGCAAAGACCGTCAAAGACCTCTCGACGCTCCGCCCGCAGCTGGCCGCAGGTGAGACACTCGACATCGACGACCCGATTGGTCAAGATCTGGAAGTCTTCTCGCGGGTAGGCTCGCAGATCGCCGAACTCCTGCCTCCGATACTTGAGCTCTGCCGT
>JAHZKD010000232.1 GCA_022600605.1 Actinomycetes bacterium | reverse complement strand
GCAAGGACTAGAGCGGGCATATTCACCGCCGGGTTGGCCCGTACCACCAGAGTGAGGGCCGCGAAAGCCAGTGCGACCAAAGCTATTGCCGTCAGCAGCAGCACACGGATTCTGCCGGACAAGTGAGGCATGTCCTCCCTATGCGTCTGCGGGTGGGCGACCGCAGGATATACCAGCGGGAGGGCAACGCCGCTCGTGCTGCGGCATACGCTCGGCTGAATGCCTGCGGGCCGGTCCACACCGACCCCCAACGGAGGCCGCCCACACCGTGAGACCCTGACTGCGGGCAGACACGGTCTGCCACTATTCACTGTCGATATCGGAGGACAGCTTGACTTCTATTCAGCCAGTATGGCTGGGAGTGCTCACAGTCGTAATCGCTTTGGTCGCCGCGGTACTAGTGGTGATCGGGGGCCTATACGTCCTGGTTCCGCCCGCTCGCCGATTCATCAAAGGAGATCAGCCCGTCTGGTGGGTCCGGGACATCCTCATCGTGGCGTTCCTTACCGTGTTCCTCCTATTCGGGCGGGGTTATCTCGTCGGTGCTTCCATCTGACCCCAGTTACCTGGCGGGCATCCATTGCGGCGACAAAACCATCTGGCCCGGGGGCTCCTACCGGTCACCAGCCACCATCCGCTACTGGCAACTGGCTGGATTTCCTGATTCCCAGCGAAATATCGCTGCTGTCTCCCCGATCCGGGGTGAGGGCTCGCTCCGCGCGCTGCTGCAAGCTGGCGTCGAGGCGTTGAGTGAACACGTCCTCGACGCCGGATACGCCGAACTGGCCGAGGAGTTCAACAGCCAAGCAGCCCACACCGAGCGCCGGGCCGCACGGGACCGCTGTACACACCCGGACCGACGCCGAACTGTGAATCGCGGGATGCGCAGTCAGGCATCCCGAGTAGACCTAGGGCACGGCAAGAAGCCGTGGGTGATTCTCAGCAACAACTCACGGAATAGGAACCTGGACAGGGTCTTAGCCGCTCGGGTTACGAAGACGAGCAAGAACTCCCACGTACCTACAGTCGTACCCCTGGCCGGCGCCGACCCCCTTTCCGGGTTCGTCCTAGTAGACGACATCGTGCAGCTCTACCAAGACGAACTCACCGAATCGCTGGGCTCTCTATCTCCGTCGACAATGCAGGAAATCAGCAAAGCTCTCCGGATCGCGCTCCCGTGACAAGGCGCCGGGTTGTCTATTCCCGGTCCGTTCGGGCGCCGCAGGACGGGCACCACAGCACGGGGCAGCCCAGACGTTTCTCCTGCCCGAGCAGCTGTTCGGGGCTGTGCCGGGTGCAGGCCCGGCGAGCCAGGTGGGCGCCGATGATCTCGACAATGAACTGGCCCCGTTCCAGCAGGGTGATGCCGTATCCGGGCTGCTCGATCCCGCCGGTGGCGATGATGTCGCCCTCCTCGATCTCCTGATTCTCAGTCAAGAAACTGCCGTCGCTGTCGGTCCCGCAGATAACTTTCGCAAACCGACCGCTGGGACGTACGTCGAGTTCGATTCGCCACTCGCCGTGGCGTTCCCGGAAGTAGAACCGGTGCCCGTCGACGCTGCCACTCCACTGCTCGGGGCACTCACCACCCAGCTCGTCGAAAACAACGTCGAGGGCCTGTTCGGCAGCCCAGGCACGAACCTCGACTCGCTCGGCTCGGCCGAGCGCGGCGAGATGCTTGCCCTCAGGGCTGTCCCAGAACGCGCGTATGCCGTCCAACCATTTGCGTCCGGTTTCCGCGCGTTGGTCGGCCGTCCATCGGCAGCGGCAATCGAATCCGTAGCTGTGCAGGTCGCTGTCGGGCAGGCGCGGATGACACGCGCAGCCGCATTTCTCCCCGCTGACCGAGTCCCGGCTGGCGAACAGGGCATCTAGGGCAAGGTCGGCGACCTTGACCGCAGCTGCGACGTCATGCGCCTCGAGCGCGGCAATCAGGTACTGGCGGTAGCGGCGGCGGGATTCCTGCCGGGCAACCTCCAACTCTTCGCGCAGCTCGGCAGCACTCCGCACCAGGATGGTCTCTGCCCGGTCCGGTTGTTCGCCCTGCGCGTCCACACGTCGAGGCTGACACGGCGGGCGAACGGGCGTCCAAGCGTTTTCCGATATCGACGAGTCATTTCGTGTGGAGGGCAACCCATTCCGCTATGACCTGCACATCCCGGCCGACTAGCCCCGAACTGGAGCGTGGCCGCGCGAACTCGGTCGCCCCGCAACGAGAGCGGCGCCAGGTCTCGGAGAGCAGGTCGACGCTTATTGAGTCTTCGGTCCACAGCAGCGGCGATTCGTCGGGCACATAGGCCTTGGCCACCTCCACTTTCCGCGGCCCCTAATACATCGCCATCGATGGGTCCAGGTCGTCGGCGCTGACGGTGTCGAGGAGCGCCTCGTCGAGCCACGGCAGCTCGGGCAGGCCTGCCCTTGTCGCGAGGACGCCGCCGCCCAGGCTCGGCTGATCGAGCCGGGTTGCAGCCGCCTCCCCTGCCGCGCCCACACCGGAGTGGGCGCCGGCGCGCAGAGGCGTGTGCGTCAAAGATCGAGGACCACCGCAAGTGCCTCATCGACGCGCTGCATCTCCTCGCGGGTCAGAAAGCCCGCGGGCTCGGTGAGGCGGTCGAGATCAACGGCGGCAAGCTGGTCGCACATGACCAACGTCCCTTGGCCAGCAATCACCACGGATGGTCGGAAGCTGGTTCCGCGAGCGCTGGTGCTAGTGAAAGCAACGATCCAGGTGCTCAACGTGAGCCACTCCGGCTGCAATACCACTGCGTACCGGCGACCGCGTTGCTCGTGCCCCTTGCCTCGGGCGGGAAGTCGGTAAACCTCACCGCGCATGAAGTGCGGCGATGTCCTGTTGGATTGCCCGAATCTCGGCGAGGTCTGCAGGGTCATCTTTGATGTCGAGCGCTTCCGCCGCTGCGACCCGGCGGCGCTCGTCGCGCTTCATCGCCGCTAGGGCGTCGCGGATGACCTGGTCGGCGCTTTGACGCCGCGCGGCCCCCAGTTCCAGGAGGAGGTCACGGGTGCTGGTGTGGACCTTGACGGTGGTGGTGTCGCCCATTGCACGAAGTCTACTCCTGGTAGACCAGACGCCGGCCGGTTCCGCATAGCCCAATGAAGTTCGCCGACCGCCTGCCACCACCGCGGCGTTTACCTGGTCGCCGGGAGGATTCTGGGGCAAAGCGGGCTGAAGAAAGCGACGAAGCCGTCGAAGTGCCGGCCGATTGCTACATCAATGCTCGCCGGGTGACCCGGCGGTGGTCACCACACCAACTAAGCTTCCCCGATCCCACGAATCGATTGCCTTCGGCCGTGAACCCCGCACCGTTAAGGTCTCGGTTCCCCGCACCGATGCGGAAACCGGGAAGGTCACGTTTCGTCGACTCCACCGCCGTCTGCAACTCTGCTCCCAAGGAGGCCGCGCTGGCGGCTTCGCCATGGTCAACAACGGTCCGGAATTCGCTTCGCAACTTGCAAGGGCTTTGGCGGCCTGGTGACTGCCTCGCGAGCCGACGTGGCTTGACCCCGATCGCTCAAACGGAAGTGACTTTGTTGCGGCCGGATCGTTTGGATCGATACATCGCTTGGTCGACGCGGGCCGTCATGTTTGACACGGATTCCCCGGGGACTGCCAAGGTGGCACCGATGCTCAGCGTCACATTGATGGTGTTCCCACAGTGTTGGATTGGTTCGGCGACTCGGCTACTGATCTTCTCCGCAATCCCGGCGACCTCATCGAGGCTGTGGACGCCGGGCAGTAAGACCATCATCTCGTCACCCCCGGTGCGCCCGACGGTGTCGCCGTGTCGCAAACAGCCGGTGATCGAGTCCGCCACGGTTGAGAGCACGACGTCGCCGGCCGCGTGGCCCCAAGTGTCGTTGACTGCTTTGAAATAGTCGATATCGCAGAACAAGACGCCGAGTTCTGGTCCGGGGTCTCGTGAGCATTGCAGTGCGGACTCAAGGCGTCCAATCGTCTCCGCGCGGTTCACCAGCCCGGTCAGCATGTCGAAGTGGGCCAACCGCTCCAGCTGGCGCTGCGCTTCGACCCGCGCGGTGATGTCTCGGGCTATCAACGAGACACCGATCAAGTCGCCGCTGGAGCCGCGCAGCCCAAAGACGTTGACGGTGACATCCACCAGAGTTCCATCCGCGCGCCACCACTGCGCCTCATGGGGCTCGGCGCGCTCACCGCAGCGGATCTGCTGCAACGCCATTTCGATAACCTCTTGGGAAACCACCGGCATCAGAGACTGGACAGGTTGACCGACGGTCAGCTCCAACGGACGGCCAAGGAGCCGATCTACACCAGGGTTGCAGGTTCGGATCACCCCGTCTGTTGTCATCGAGATGATGGCGTCGTCTGAGAATCGCACGACGGCGGCCAGACGGGCTTCGGCCTGCTGGGCCGCCCGAAGCTCAGTAACATCGCGAATCACGGCCGACACGACCACGCCCTGCTCAAGACGCAGCGGGCTCAGGCTCACCTCGACCGGGAACTCTGTGCCGCCTCGACGCATCGCTAACACCTCCAGACCGACCCCCATCCGTCTGAACCTGGGTTCGGAGACAAACGCGGTGCGGTACCGAAGGTGGTTGCTCCGGAACCGGGGCGGCAGGAGCATGTCAACATTCATGCCGACCAGATCCTTGCGTTCATGCCCGAACATCCAATCG
>JAHZKD010000231.1 GCA_022600605.1 Actinomycetes bacterium | reverse complement strand
GATCCTCGGCGAGCCCTCGGGCGGATACATCGAGGCGGGCTGTCAGGGCACGCTACGGGTCGTAATCCGCACTGAAGGGACCCGGGCCCATTCGGCGCGGTCGTGGTTGGGGGACAACGCCATCCACAAGCTCGGTGATGTCCTGGCCAGGCTGGGGCGGTACTCGGCCCGCAGCGTGGACATCGACGGTTGTGTGTATCGCGAAGGGCTCTCGGCGGTCCGCATCGACGGCGGCGTTGCCGGCAACGTCATCCCCGATGCGGCGACGGTGACGGTAAATTTCCGCTTCGCCCCCGATCGCAGTATCGAGCAGGCGTACGCGCACGTGTGCGAGGTCTTCGCGGGTCTCGAGGTCGGCTTGGGCCTCCAGGATGCCGCGGCCGGCGCGTTGCCGGGTCTCACCCGACCCGCCGCGGCAGCCCTCGTCGACGCTGCGGGCGGGCAAGTACGCGCCAAGTACGGCTGGACCGACGTTGCACGATTCGCCGCCCTGGGTATTCCGGCCGTCAACTATGGACCCGGTGACCCCAACCTGGCGCACCGCACCGACGAACGTGTCGATGCCGCGCACATCACCGCTGCGGCGGTGATGCTGCGTCGGTACTTGACCGGTTCGCCGGCCCGATGACGGGGTCAACCCGGGGGGCAGCGCCCGAACCCGGCTGCGTATCGGTCGCGGCATCGGCGTCATTGGTGTCCTGAGTCGCAGTCGCGTGCTCGCCGGACTCAGGCCCCGCCGGCGCGTCCTTCTGGAGGCCGCGACTATCAGGTTGTGGTGCCCCCTCGGGCCCCGGGCCGGGCGGCACATCGACCTGCTGCGTCTGCTGGACGCCCTGCATCATCTGCTGGGGAAGCTGCTGCAGCGGCTCGGCGAGCGCTGCCAGTGGTGTTCCGAGCTGCTGGGGAAGCTGCCCGACCTGTCCCAATTGGCTCACGACCTGTCCGATGGCGTCGGTGGCTCCGGTCGAACCGGCAGAGGTCGCCGCACCGGCGGCAGCCGGCGTCCCACCTCCTGCGATCGCGTCGGCGGCCGCCTTGATCGCCTCGCCGCCACGCTGATCGCCACGTTCGTAGGCCAAGGCTGCCTGGCGGAGGAGTTCTGCCAACCGCTCGGCGCTGCTTCGGGTGGAAGCCATGGACCCGGAGCGGGCGCCAAGCGTGTTGGCCAACGCGGAATTGACGCCGGAAGCGATCGCGCCGTGCGACATCGCGACCTCGCCGGATCCAGGTGCATCGCCAGCGAGGGCGCCCAGACCGGCCGCGACACCTGTGTGGATGCCACCGAGGGTGCGCACACCATCGGTGTTAACCGAGAGGGGTTCAACCACCAGGCACCTCCATTGTGTTCTGGTCGATTCTAATGCCGCAGTTCAGGACAGTCGCGCAGCAAGATTCCCGATCCGGGTGTCCGGTGATTGCCGCAGATCTGGATGTCCGGCGATGGCCGCAGATCCGGATGTCTGGCGATTGCCGCCAGTTCAGGCGTAGCCGCGTGCATTCGCGAGGGCCGTCCGGCCGAATACACAGTCGACTTGTCCAGATAATCGGGCCAGAGTCTCTTCTGCCTGTGGATCCCCGAGCCGGACCGCGTCGGCGGCGGCTCGCAGCGCGATGGCGCTCTGTGAGCCGCCTTCAGCTGCCGAAACCGCGTCCCGGGCTGCAGCGACGGCACCGGCTGCATCGGCTTGCGACGCCTTCGTCCACGCTGTGGCCAGCGCCAACTCCGGGGCAAACAGCATCGATTTCCATCCGTGCCGGGACTCGGCGCGGCCCAAGGCTTTTGCCGCCTCGACCGGCTCGCCGAGGCGGCCCAGAGCCTGCGCAAGCAGCATCCACGCCAACGGACCCCACGAATATCCCGTCGGCGCAAGCATTGCCGCCGCCCTGCGCAACAGTGTCACCGCGCCGTGCAGATCGCCGGCGGCGATCAGCACGTCGGCGATCAGCACCTCGCCGATCGAACGTCCCGGCTGCTGGCGCTCGGCGAAATCGGTGAGCTGCTGCGCCAACGCCAGCGCCTGTTCCGGTTCGCCGGTCATCACCAGAGCTGTCGTCTGGCCGAACCCACTGGTGAACCGCAGCAAGCCCGGGTGCTCGGCAGCCAGCGCTTGTTCGGCCAACGCATCGACATCACCGAAGCGACCCATCCGCGCCGAACTCAACGCGGCAGCCGATGCTGCCCAGCCGATTGCGGTGTCGTCGGCGGTCGGTGATCGCAAGACCTCCTCAGCGATCTGCATCGCCGCACTCAGATTGCCGGCGTTCATCGTGAAGGTCGTCAACAGTGCGTCCAGAGTGGTCAGCGCGGCCGGCGAGGACACCTTGGCGCGGGTGGCCTTCAGGAACGCGGTCGCACGCTCAGGCTCAGACAGCATCCAGAACTGGTTGGCCGCGGTGGGCAATGCCCACGCCATCAGTTCCTCTTCGGTCAACGCTGCAGGATCGATTTCGGCGAGCACCGCTTGGGCCTCCCGGCCGCGACCTTGCCACGCCAACGAATAACCAACAATGAGACTGGCGGCCAGGCCGGGTTCCCGCTTCAGCGCGGCCTTCCCGAGTCGTTCGCTGAGCTCCAAATCGCCCAGCCGCAATGCTTCCTGGGCGGCGGCGCAGACATCGGACACCGGCTGCGGACGGTCACTGCCGCTCGCGAGTACGGCCAAACGGAGCCGCTCGACGACTCCGCCGCCGTCGGGGGCCGGGAAGCGCCCTACCAATGCGGTGCGCAGCCTACGCAGCTCCGGTCCGCCGAGCGCGCCGCGAACCGCCTCGGAGAACAGCGGATGCGAAGGGCGCAGCCCCTCGTCGGTTTCCGCGACTGCGCCGCACCGTACGGCCTCCTCAAGAGCACCTGGTCCGGTCAGCGCCGCAGCGTGGGCCCACGGTAGCGGGTCGGTGAGGGCAAGCAACTCCAGCACCCGATGCGACGCGGCTGGCAGCGCCTCGACGAATTCCTCAACTTGGGCCATCAGCCGGTTGTCGTCGTGGCCGGGTGGATCGAGGTCTATCCGCGCGACCAGTCCGTTCTGCCACAGCGCTGAAATTTCGGCGGGAACCCGAGCGCTGTCGACGGTGGCGGTGAGCAGCATGCTGACCTTACGGCTGACCGCCAGTTGGTAGAGGAGCGCCGCGGATAGTGAATCCAGCAGGTGCGCGTCGTCGACGACGAGGAGCCGACCGTCGCCCAGGGTGTCCCGAGCAGACCGCAGTACTGCGGCGGTCTTGCCGGTCTCGGGCACCTCGAGCAGTCTCTCGAACGCGGCGAATGGGATTGCGGTACCTGATGCTGTCGCGCGCACCCAGGTGACCTCGGGGAAAGCCGGGCCCAGCCGCTCGGCCGCCTCGTGTGCCAACGTCCTCTTGCCGACCCCCG
>JAHZKD010000230.1 GCA_022600605.1 Actinomycetes bacterium | reverse complement strand
ATCTACGGCTTCACGACAATGGACCGCTGGCTGCTCATTCACTGGCCGACGACCGGACGCGCGCTGGAATACCTCAAGATCACCTACGGCTGGTCCCTGTTGGCGATTGTGGTGTTCGCAGTGTTGTTCTTCCGATACCTCGAGGCAAAGGATGACGGCCGCCTTGACGACGGCATCGACCCGCCGTGGGTCAAACAGCCTGTCGACGCCGGGGCCAAGCCCGGTGGGACTTAGCGATCTCCTAAAGCCGGTGTCGCATGTTCGAATCATGCCGCGGGCACTGAAGTCGGTGAATAACTTCGGTTGATGCTTGCCATTTCGGGCGATGCCTGACAGTGCTTCGGATGATTCTTGACACTCCCTTCATGAGGACCGCGCCGTCTAGAATGCGAGACAGTCGGACCCGAGTTGATGCACGGGACCGGTGCAAGGGCCCTGAAACCGTTAGGAAGGTTGAGGACTTTTGGCCGCAACGAGCACGGGTGGGGGTTTTGAGCCCGACACCGTCGATCCGGGAACGGCCGGCTACTGGCGGAGTCCGTGGCCCGGCGAGGATGCGGGTCCGCGTCGCCGTCAGGCCCCGCACGGAGCGCAAGGTCTGAGTATTGCTGATGGCCAGCGGTTGGAGGTCACCAGCCGCGACGCGTTAGGCGCCACGATGGTCATACTCCGCGAGCCCGGCGAAGTATATGTGCTGCGACACACGATGGCGTCCAACATCTTCGAAGACCCCGTAGTTGGTTGGGTTGAGCGCATTGACCCTCACACCCTGGAAGTTCTCGAGCGCTCGCCGGACCTGCCGGCGGGCCCGTTTTGGCCGGGCGGGCTGGCGGCGCATGCCAACGGCTCGCTGTACACGGTGTTTGGCCGGTGGTGTCATCGGCTAGCGCCAGATTGCTCGGTGATCACGCGGCGCGAGTTGCCTGCGCCACGCCCGTACAACTCCTTTGTCATTCTTGCCGACGGCACCATCGCGGCCAAGGACTTGGACCGCAAGGGCGTATCGCAGGGGGCGCGGCTGACACTGCTTGATCCCGATCGACTCGAACCGCGGTGCGCAGAAGTCCAGGTGCCCGAGCGTTCGATCGCCCGGCTCTCCAGCGACGGCAACACGATCTATGTGGTCGGCGTCTCGGCGACGTACCGATACAACTGGGATCCGGCGGCAGCGGAATTGAGACGCGATGAGAGTTGGTCGTTTCGATACGGACCCAGGCCCGACAAGAGTTTCGGTTGGGACCCCGTGATCGACGGCGGGCAGATGTGGTTTCTTGACAACGGCGACCACACCTACACCACATCGATGCTGCACGCGGGCGTGGCCCCCGGTCCGATACAACTGCTTCGGGTGTCGTTAACCGACGCTGCTGACCACGATGCAGTCGACATCTGCGGGCAACCTCATGGCAGCGCCACCAACCCGCCACTGTTCGATCCGCAGCGCAGGATCGCGCTGGGCTACGATTCCGCCAACGGTGTTCTCGCTGCATGGCGCCTCGGCAGTGGTTCCCTTGAGCCCCTTTGGCAACGGGAATACGCCACCGCTACGCACATGATCCGTTATCCCGACACCGGCGAAGTCGTGATCAACGACTTCCATGATGGACTCCCCACAATGCGTTCCCACCGACTTCGCAGGCTTACCATGCGCGGTGCCGGCCGACTCCTGTCCAACCCGCGGATGCGTGCCGCAGCGTCACGCCGTTGTACCGACCACGTGGTGGTCATCGACATCGAGTCGGGACAGGAACGGGCACGAGCCGCCGTACCGAGCATGACGCAGGGTGTGCTGTTTCCAGCCGTGGGATGGGGCCGAGATTTCTACTACCCAACCTTAACCGCGCTCGCACGCCTCACTGTTGTGTGACCCGCAAGGGCTGAGGGGGCCTTGAGGCCGCTGCCGCCGCACACGCTGAGCACCTCGGTCATGCCGATGGCGAGGGTCGGCGCCCCGCCGGTGCGTGAGACGACGGACTCCTCTCCGACGTCGCGGGCAGCGGACTCGATCTGCCCTGCGGTGAACGTCGTCCCGGAAAACCCGAGTTTGTTGACGTAGACCGCCGCCGCCGCGGGCGCACCGCCGGTCACGGCGGCGGGCGCGTTGATCGCGAAGTGCAAATGCTGGGTGAGGATCGACGTAGTGATCAGGGCCATCACCACCATCACCACGACGATGGACCCGGGAGCACCGACGGCAAGCGGCGACCGAAGTGTCGGTGAAGTCGGTCCCGCTTGACCGGGGCCCCTCCCTTAAACGCGACTTAGCAACATTCCCTGACGAGTAGCCTGAGAGCCATGAACGAGATGGGTTCTGCATCCGAGTCTGGGGCGGGTCCCACGCTGGTGCTGACCGACGATCAGTGGCGCGCACGACTCAACCAGGAGGAGTTCGCCGTGCTGCGCAGGGCAGGCACCGAGCGACCCTTCACCGGCGAGTACACCGACTGCAAGGCCGAGGGCGTCTACGTCTGCCGCGGCTGCAGCGCGCAGTTGTTCCGCAGCACCGAGAAGTTCGATTCCCATTGCGGCTGGCCGTCTTTCTTCGATCCAGCTGCCGCCGACTCAGTGATACTGCGCGTCGACGACACGTCGGGAATGCACCGTGT
>JAHZKD010000229.1 GCA_022600605.1 Actinomycetes bacterium | reverse complement strand
TGTGAACTGTGACACCCGAAATCGGGCGGTCGCGCAGCACCCGCCGTCGATCTCGGGCAGACGAGTTAGGACATCGCCGAGTGTGAAGCCACCGCGAACCTCGCAACCAGGACAGGTCGATTTTGGTCAAATTGTGTTGCAGTGCAGGGCTTTTCGGAAAGTCGAGGAGGAACCCGGGACAGGGATCAGCGCACTGGCGGCAGTGGGCCGTTGCGCCGCCGGACGAGATGGTGCCCTCACCCTCGGCCACGAGCGTGAGTGCACATTCACGCTCGGGCGGCCCGGCAGGGCGCCCACGATCGAACGTTGCCAGCTCGCCACCCCTACGTGCGGCATCGCCGGGAGCTGCCGGGATAGCCAACCGAGGCCGCCCGTGGCACCGCCGGCATCGAAAGCGATCACCTCGGCGCCCCTTGGTGCCAGTTATCGCCTAATGCCATTGCACCACAACGTATTTGACACACTCGACCGCTTCGGGCATGAGGAGTCGGGACTATTCGCTACCGCTTATCACGATTGATCCGACAGGAAATCCCGGGGCCTTAAGCGGATTATTATGGCGCACCAATTCGGTACCGCTAGTCATTTAATTTGCTACACCAATATCGGCAGGGCCTATACCAATCTCGGCGGGGTCACGGCCTCAATCTCGGCGGGGTCACGGCCTCAATCTCGGCGGGGTCACGGCCTCAAGATCGGCCACGGTGTTGACGTTCACCAACGCGGCCTGCTCGGGCAGCACGATCCGCTGAGTGTCGACCGAATCCACCAGGGCGCGCATACTGCGCTCGCCGGCGTCCACGAGTCCGGCAACGGTGGTGAACAGCGCGGTGCGGTAGATGCCGGCCAGGTAGTGGTCACGGCCGTCCCACGGAATGACGACGTCGGCGCCCAACCGTTCGGCAGATGAGGTCAGTGTCTCGATCAACTCGGTGGTCAGCTCCGGCATATCCACGGCGCAGACGAACGCGTGCTCGACCCCGGACTCCGCGGCAGCCCGCAACCCACGCCCGGTCGCGAGCAACGGGCCTATGCCACGGGCCTCGTCGCGAAGGATGACCGCGGGCAACTCTGGCAGCGACTGACCGGGTGCGGCGACGACGTAGACGGGAGCACAGCGTGTGCCCACGGCTGAGACCACCCGCTCGACCAGGGTGGCAGGACCCGAGGGGCCCTCGATGACCAACGAGGCCTTGTCGCGGCCCATCCGTCGGGACGCCCCGCCCGCCAGCACCACGGCGGCCAACGGCAGGGACGACATCACACCGGTGACGTTAGCGCAATACGCCGACGGTCAGCCGGTCCGGCACTGTCAGCCAAACACAATCAGTCGACGGTCCAGGTGTCCTTGCCACGAAGCAGGGACTGCAGTGCCGCCGTGTCATGGGCTTGGGCTTCGCGCGCCATCACGAGCTGCTGGCGAGCTGCATCGTCGTAGGTGGGCTTGCTGATCTGCCGGAAGATACCCATCACCATGTGGTCAAGGTTCTGCTCGGACAACCGCGACAGAGCAAACGCGTACGCAGGATCCTGCAGGCTCGCATCATGGACCACGATCTCGTCGACCGAGGCGTCGGCGGTTTTGACGACCTCAAGCCCGTATCCGGCTTTGACCACGCAATACTCGCCATCGGCGCCGAACGTGATCGGCTCGCCGTGGCTGAGGTGGATCAGCCGCTCCTCGGCACCTTCTTTTCGCAGCGCGTCGAAGGAGCCGTCGTTGAAGATTGGGCAGTCCTGCATGATCTCGACCAGTGCAGCACCGCGATGCTGGGCGGCAGCACGCAACACCTCGCTCAGGCCCTTGCGATCGGAATCCAGAGCACGGCCGACGAACGTCGCCTCGGCACCCAGCGCCAACGACACCGGGTTGAACGGGTAGTCCAGCGACCCCATCGGGGTGGACTTGGAGACCTTGCCGACTTCGGAAGTGGGCGAGTACTGGCCCTTGGTCAACCCGTAGATTCGGTTGTTGAACAGCAGAATCGTGAGGTTGATGTTGCGCCGCAGCGCGTGGATGAGGTGATTGCCGCCGATCGACAGCGCGTCACCGTCACCAGTGACCACCCATACCGAAAGGTCCTCACGAGCCAGAGCCAGCCCGGTCGCGATGGTGGGCGCACGGCCGTGAATCGAGTGAAAGCCGTAAGTCTCGAGGTAGTAGGGGAATCGACTCGAGCAACCGATGCCGCTGACGAACGCGATGTTCTCGCGGCGCAGACCCAGTTCGGGCAAGAAATTGCGAATGGTGTTGAGAATGACGTAGTCACCGCAGCCGGGGCACCAGCGGACCTCCTGATCACTGGAGAAGTCCTTGGCCTTCTGCGGCTCGTCCGTCGTCGGAACCAAGCTGCTCTTCGTCAGCCCCAACGGCTTCATTTCTGATCGCCGCCGATCAACTGGCTCGATGCGCGATCCGCATCGCTTCTCGCCGTCGTCATAGGTTCGCTCCCACATGAGGTCCGTCAGTAGCTGCGTCGGGGGCCACGTCCATGGTGGCCGCCGCCAGTCGGGCAAACTCGGCCTTCTCCGACTCCTTCTCGCTCAGCGTTCCGTCGAGCGCGGAATCGATGATTCCCTCAACCTCGTCGGCCAGAAACGCCATACCCTCCACCTTGGTCACCGACTGAATGTCGACGAGGTACTTCCCGCGCAGTAACAGAGCCAGCTGGCCTAGGTTCATTTCCGGTAACACCACCGTGGAGTATTCATTCAGCACCTCGCCCAGGTTGGCCGGAAAGGGATTGAGGTTGCGCAGCTGGGCGTGGGCCACCTTGACACCCCTGCGCCGGGCTCGCCGGCAGGCCTCGCCGATCGGGCCGTAGCTGCTGCCCCAACCGAGCATGAGTAGGTCGGCTTCGCCGCCGGGATCGTCCACCTCTAGGTCGGGAACCTCGATGCCCGCCACTTTCTCCTGGCGCAACCGAACCATCAAGTCATGGTTCTTCGGCTCGTAGGAGATGTTGCCCGAGCCGTTGGCCGCTTCCAGGCCACCGATCCGATGCTCAAGCCCGGGTGTTCCCGGAATCGCGAACTGACGGGCCAGGGTGTCGGGGTCGCGCGCGTAAGGTGCGAACGGCTCACCAGATTTGGCGAACGTGTGCTCAATCGGCGGGTAGGTGGTGACGTCCGGGATGGCCCACGGCTCCGACCCGTTGGCGATAGCGCCGTCGGACAGAATGACCACCGGTGTGTGATATTTGATCGCCATGCGTGCGGCCTGCACCGCGATGTCAAAGCAGTCCGACGGCGAACACGGCGCCAGCACCGCCACAGGCGACTCACCGTTACGCCCGTAGAGCACCTGCAGCAGGTCGGCCTGCTCAGTCTTGGTCGGCAGACCGGTCGACGGGCCGCCACGCTGTACGTCGATCACGACCAGCGGCAGCTCGGTCATCACCGCCAGCCCCATGGCCTCGGACTTCAACGAGATGCCTGGCCCTGAGGTGCTGGTGACTCCCAACGCGCCACCGTAGGACGCACCGATCGCCGCGCCGATTCCGGCAATTTCGTCCTCCGCCTGGAAGGTCAGCACGTTGAAGTTCTTGTGTTTGGACAGCTCGTGCAGAATGTCCGAGGCCGGGGTAATCGGGTAGGTGCCCAGCACGATCTGAAGGTTGCCCAGGTGCCCGGCCGTGACCAGGCCGTAGGCCAGCGCGGTATTGCCCGAGATCTGGCGATACTCGCCGGTATCGAGCCTGGCCGGCGACACCTCGTAGGTGGTGCCGAAGGCTTCGGTGGTCTCGCCGTAGTTCCAGCCCGCTTTGAGCGCAAGCACGTTGGCCTCGGCGATGCCGGGCTTGCGGGAGAACTTCTCGCGAATGAACGACTCGCTGTGTTCGAGCTCGCGACCGTACATCCACGACAGCAGACCCAGGGCGAACATGTTCTTGGCGCGCTGGCCGTCCTTCTTCGACGCGCCGATGGGCTCGACAGCGCCGAGCGTGAGGGTGGTCATCGGAACCGGCTGCACGACGTAGTCCGACAGCTCGTCGTTCTCCAACGGGTTGGCGCCATAACCGACCTTGGCCAGGTTCCGCTTGGTGAACTCGTCAGAATTGGCGATGATCAGGCCGCCCCGGGGCAAGTCGGAGACGTTGGCCTTGAGGGCGGCCGGGTTCATCACCACCAGCACGTCGGGCCGATCCCCTGCGGTGAGAATGTCGTAATCGGCGATCTGAATCTGGAACGATGACACACCGGGCAGCGTGCCCTGCGGCGCGCGTATCTCGGCGGGGTAATTAGGTTGCGTCGCAAGGTCGTTGCCGAACAGCGCGGCTTCGGAGGTGAACCGGTCACCGGTGAGTTGCATGCCGTCGCCGGAGTCCCCGGCGTATCGGATGACGACCTTCTCCAGCTTCTGCCGGGGCCGCCCGGCGACGCTGCCGTTGTCTCCCACTCCGATGCCCTTCGTGTCGTGGTTGCGCTGTCGATAGCGATGCCTACCGCGTGGCGGTCGCCGCGAAGCGCAGTCGGCAGACGTTCTCCCAAAAATTGGCGTGACTGCCGGTACCGATTATTGCACTTCTCTTAGGAGCTACCGGCCCGGAAAGGCGCCGGCGACGTTGGCGACCGCCAGTCAAATACCCAGTTCAGGGCCTCAAGGCCTGCCGCGAGGGGGCATAAATGTGGTATTCGTCACGGTTGTGCCGATATGTTTTCTAAGAACTGACTACCCGTCAGTAGCTGCCAGCTAGCACTGTTGTCCGAACTCGCGTATTCCAGGCGGCGCGACCCCGTTAGTGGCGACCCTGGTACGGCGCTGCGCGCCGCTCATGCCAGCGCAGCCGTAACAACAGCACACCGCGGTGTGCACGCCATCCTGCCGACAGCGGGTCGCGCCAGACGGGCATGGCCGTCGGCGATTCGAGATCCCGGTCCATAACCACGATTATCGCGCGGTTGATCGACGTCAGCCAGGCAATGTCAGGTGCGTCACCATGTCGAGAACATCACAGCTCGGTGAACAACCCTCAGTTGACGCACGGGATACCGCGGCTGTCGATGGGTGCTCCCTCATCCGGGCTGGGGCCACTGCCGGACGGGTCGCTGTCGTTGACCGGGGCCGGGTCGTCGACGGCCGGGTTCGGCGGGGGGTCGAACGCGGCAGCCACTTCAGCTTTGATCGCCGCGGGATCAACGATGTTCACGTCCTGTCCGTTGATGGTCTGGTAGTCAACGACGGGCAGCGTGCGGAATTCGACGTCACCCCCGGCCAGCGACGCCAACTTCTGGAACTGGCTCTCACCCCACCCCTGGGACAACACCAGGTTGCGGCGGGCAACGTCCATGACGCGGGTGAACTCGCCCAGGTCGGTCAGGGAGCCGGAGTCCTCCAGCCGCCGCATCACCGAAACCAGGAAGGCTTGCTGGCGGTGGGTGCGATCCAGGTCGCCGTTCTCCAGACCATGTCGTTGCCGGACGAACGCAAGGGCTTGTTCGGCATTCAGTTCTTGATGACCCGCGGGAAAGTCGGCGCCGGAGTACTCGTCGTAGACGGCGTGGTTCAGACAGACTTCCACGCCGCCCAGGCTTTGGGTCAAGTCGTAGAAGCCGACCAGATTGATCTCGGCGAAGTAGTCGATCGGCACCCCGGTGAGATCGCGCACGGCCCGGATGACCGCGATCCGCCCGGCCTCGCGCCCTTGTGTCTCCAGCTGGCGTTGATCGGTCACACCCTCGGCGACCAACCGTTGCTCGGTGGCGGCTTTGGCGAGCCCGTAGGCCTCCTTGATCTTGATGTTGCTATAGCCGGGTATGCCGCTGACGGCCACGTAGTCGTCGCGCGGAATGGAGAAGGCAACGACCCTCCCGTCAGCGCTGACTCGTACCAAAATCAGCGTGTTGGCGTTGTAGCCGCCGGATTCGGAGTCCCCGGCATGGAGTTTGTCGAGTACGTCCGGCGGTAGCGCATTGCCGTCCTGATCCCTTCGCGAGTCCAAGCCGATCAGCAGGATGTTCATTGCGCCGCCGGTCGATTTCGGATCGTTCGCACTCAGCGCCGAGGAGATCGTCAGACCGCTCAGCACGCCGTGAGTCACCAAGAACCCGACACCGGTGAGGACAACCGCGACTGCGGCCGCCAATGCCAGCAACACCCGAAGAACCCAGTGCGCCGGCCGCGAACTCTCGCGTTGCGCGCGGTGGCGGGGGGCCGAGCGTCCCGGCGGCGCCGATTCCATACCCCCGAGTCTGCCCGCCGCCGCCGCTGAGCGGCAGAAAACCAAGATGCGCGGTAGCACTGGTCGCCCAACTCGACCGCCGCCCGGAATCGTCGAACACGGTGCTCGCCACCGTCACCATCGGCGCCTTCGATGCCGGCGAGTCAGAGGATGTAGAGCATCTCCTGATAGGTCGGCAACGGCCACAGGTCGTCGGCCACCACCCCTTCCAGTGTGTCAGCGGCACTACGCACAGCTTCCATCAACGGCAGCAAGCTCTGCGCGTGGGCAGCCTCCTGCGCAGCGCTGTCACCACCGTGGGCGCCAAGAGCCTTCTTGAGCGCCGCCAGCCCGGCGGTCAGTTCGGAGATCGGCGTGGAGACAGCCTCCAACAACGTGGAGTCCGGCTCCATACCCGCCGCCTTGAGCGTGGCGACATTGGACGCAAGCTCCGTTTGGTAGCGCATCGCCGCAGGCAGGATCACCGTCGAACCGATTTCCAGCGTCAGCTTGGCCTCCACCCCGACGGTGAGGGCGTACGTCTCGTAACGGACCTCTGCGCGACTTTGGAGCTCCCGCTCGGTGAACACGCCGTACTTTTCGAACACCTCGATAGCTTCCGGTGTCCCCAGCTGCGGAATGGCATCCAACGTGGTCTTGAGATTCGGCAGTCCGCGCTCGGCGGCCTCGATCTGCCAGTTCTCCGAGTAACCGTCACCGTTGAACACCACCGCGCCGTGCTCGCCAATGATCTCGGTGAGCAACTGCTGGACCGCCATGTCGAAGTCCTCGCCCTCGCCTACCGCCTTCTCCAGCGCCGAGGCCATGTAGTCGAGCGAGTCGGCCATGATCGTGTTGAGGACGATCATCGGCACGTTGATGGTCTGTCCGGAGCCCGGCGCGCGGAACTCGAAGCGGTTACCGGTGAAGGCGAACGGGCTGGTTCGGTTACGGTCGCCCGGATCGGTCGGCAGGATCGGCAACGTATCGACGCCGATTATCATGCTGCCCTTGCCCTTTGAGGATGTCGCCGCCCCCTTGGCAATCTGCTCGAAAACGTCGGCGAGCTGGTCGCCGAGGAAGATCGAGATGATCGCGGGCGGGGCCTCGTTGGCGCCAAGGCGGTGATCGTTGGTGGCCGAGGCCACCGACACCCGCAGCAGGCCGGCGAACTTGTGCACCGCACGGATCACCGCGGCACAGAACACCAGGAACTGCGCGTTCTCATGCGGCGTGTCGCCGGGCACAAGCAGGCTGCCCAACTGCGCGTTGCCCATCGAGAAGTTGACGTGCTTGCCCGACCCATTGACGCGGGCGAACGGCTTCTCGTGGAACAGGCACTCCATGCCGTGCTTCTTGGCGATGGTCTTGAACGTCGTCATCAGCAGCTGTTGATGGTCGGCGGCGATATTGGCGTGCTCAAACATCGGCGCGATCTCGAACTGCCCGGGCGCGACCTCGTTGTGGCGGGTCTTGGCCGGGATGCCGAGCTTGAACAGCTCACGCTCGGTGTCCATCATGAAGCCCAGCACGCGCTCGGGGATGGCACCGAAGTAGTGGTCATCGAACTCCTGCCCCTTGGGCGGCTTGGTGCCGAAGAGGGTGCGGCCCGCGTTGATCAGGTCGGGACGGGCCAGGAAGAAGTGCCGGTCGACCAGGAAATACTCCTGCTCGGGACCGCAGAACGACACCACGTGGTCGAAGTTCTCGTGGCCGAACAACTTCAGGATTCGCTCGGCCTGAGCCCCCATGGCCTGCTGGCTGCGCAGCAGGGGCGTCTTGTAGTCCAGCGCCTCACCGGTCATCGAGACGAACACCGTCGGGATGCACAGCGTGTTGCCGTTCGGGTTCTCCAGGATGTAGGCCGGGCTGGTGACGTCCCAGCCGGTGTAGCCGCGAGCTTCGAACGTGCTGCGCAGGCCACCCGATGGGAAGCTCGACGCGTCGGGCTCGCCCTGAATCAGCGTCTTGCCTGCGAATTCGGCGAGCGCACTGCCGTCACCGACGGGATCGAAGAAGCTGTCGTGCTTCTCGGCCGTCAACCCCGTGAGCGGGTAGAAGACGTGCGCGTAG
>JAHZKD010000228.1 GCA_022600605.1 Actinomycetes bacterium | reverse complement strand
TCGATGCCGGCAGCGTCGCCAGCGTCGTCAGCGTCGATCCGATGCCCGCACAGCACAGGAGAGGTCATGTCGTACCCACAAGGCGCACCCGGAGGCCCCGGCTACCCACCCGCGCAACCGCAGAACGCATATTTTTCGGCGCCGAATCAACAATCAGGCAAACCGCGCGAATTCGGCGCTGCCGGTGCGAGCAAGCTGCCCGTGTACCTCGCCGCCGCGGTCGCCGCGCTCGGTATGCTCGTCTACCTGGCGAGCTTCGGGCCGCAGTTCAGTGCAGCCACCGATTTCTTCATCAACCCGTTTCGGATCGATCTCGCGGTGGTCGCGTCGGTTCTCGCCGCCTTGATTTCCGGAGTGGGCCTGCTCCCGAAGCAGACGGCCCGGCCGGCCCCAGCCGGGGTGCTCTCGCTGCTGAGCTTCATGCTCGTCGTGTCGGTCGTGCTTACCGCCCCCAGCGTCGTCACGATCGACTGGGGCCTGTATCTCGTCGTCGCATTCACTGCGCTCCAGACGATTGTCGGCGTTGGGGCCCTGCTGCTCAACGCAGGAGTCATCACCGCCCCAGTACCCCAGCCCAGATACGAGCAGCCGCAGCAGTACGGTCAGTATCCCGGCGCCTATTACGGACAGCCCGCCGGTCAGCCTGCGCAAGGCCCGCCGCCGCACCAGCAGGCGCCCTCGCAGCAGCGGCCCGGTTACCCGCCTCAATACGGCGGTAGCAGCTATCCCAGCAACGATCCATCCACAGGTGGGTTCCCGGCCGTCCCGCCATCCGAACAAGCAGGACAGGCCGGAGAATCCGGTCCGCCGACCCCACCCACTGGGTTTCCGACTCACGGCCAGCCGCTGTCGAGCAACGCGCCGACCACCCAGGCGCCCACGCAACGCCAGGACGGGTCATCCTCGCAGTCGGATCAGTCTTCGTCGTAGTCTGAGCCGCGCGTGCGTGAACGGCGTGCGCCCGAGCCTGTGCGAGGAGCAGCCCAACCCGTGGACAATCCCCCGCAAGCGGGCGGTACCCCCAGTCCAGTCGGTACGCGCCAAGCGCGTGACCTGCTTCGGGTCGCGTTCGGGCCTTCCTTGGTCGCGCTGGTCATCATCGCTGCGGTGGTGCTGCTGCAGTTGGTGATCGCCAACAGCGACATGACTGGTGCGCTCGGCGCTATCGCCAGTTTGTGGTTGGGCGTACATCAAGTGCCGATGTCGATCGCCGGCACGACTCTCGGTGTGATGCCCTTGTTCCCGGTGCTGGCGATGATCTATGGCACAGCGCGCACCACTGCGAGAGCGACCACCAGCACGTCGTGGTTCGTCACCCGCTGGGTGGTGGCCTCCGCGCTGGGCGGTCCAATTCTGATCACGGCGATCTGCCTGGCAGTGATCCACGATGCCGCGTCGGTGCTGACCGAGCTACAGACTCCCGACGCGCTGCGTGCCTTTGGAAGCGTGTTGACCGTGCATGTGATCGGTGCGGCGCTCGGGGTGGGTTCGAGGGTGGGGCGGCGGCTGTTAAACGCCTCCCCGTTGCCGAAATGGTTGCCCGATGCCTGCCGGGCAGCCGGAGTAGGGGTAATCACGCTCTTGGGGCTGTCCGGGGTGGTCGTCGCGGGCTCAATGATCGTGCACTGGTCGACGATGCATGAGTTGTACTCCATCACCGATTCGATGTTCGGGCAGTTGAGCCTGACGGCGCTGTCGGTGCTTTACCTGCCCAATGTCATGGTCGGCGCCGCCGCCGTAGCCGTCGGCTCCAGCGCCCACATTGGGCTGGCGACATTCAGCGCATTCACGGTTTTCGGTGGTGACATTCCTGCGCTGCCCCTGCTGGCCGCGGTGCCGACCCCACCTCTCGGCCCGGTCTGGGTCGCCCTGCTGATTGTGGCCGCTGCATCGGGTGTCGCGCTAGGGCAGCAGTGCGCGCGCCACCCACTACCGATACTGTCCGCGCTGGCCAAGGTGGTCGTTGCGGCAGCGGTTGCGGCCGCAACGATGGCGCTGCTGGCTCTAGCCGGAGGGGGCGCGCTGGGCAACTTCGGCCACGTCGGGGTCGATCAGGCGACATTTGCCCCCGCGGTCTTCCTCTGGTTTGCGGGTATCGGCACGCTGACGGTGGCGATGTCGGGCGGATTCCGGCCGCGGGAACGCCGCCCGAAGGTCGCGGCCACCGCCGATACCGCGGCTAGCGAGTCGGTGGCTGCGGTGGGGGCGGAGTCCGAGGACGAACAGGCCGAGTCGGTCGGCGAGGTGGGGGCGGAGTCGGTCGATCCAGGCACCGCCGAGCTCGCCGCCGACACCGCCGAGAACCCGATCGCTACGGATGTCGAAACCGGGCCCGCGTCCGAGGACGAGCCCGTCCCGCGACGGGTTAAAGAGAGCGGGCCACCATTTGCCGAACTAGACCCCGAGGATGTTGCCGAACTAGACCCCGAGGATCACTTCGTCGTGGATGAACCAGGTAGCGCGGGTGCCGACGACGAGGTGGACTCCGGTGGCGGCAGCGACCGCGGAGACCGGGGCAGCTAGCCAACCATTAGGCTCTGAGGCGTGCAGCCAGCGGTCCGAGTGCCCCCGAGCGCGCCAGCACGGGTGGTGGTGCTGGCTTCCGGTACCGGATCGCTGCTCGGCACGCTGCTCGACTCCGCCGTCGGTGACTACCCTGCTCGAGTAGTGGCGGTCGGAACGGACCGGGTCTGCACCGCTCTGGACGTCGCTGCGGCCGCGTCAGTACCAGCATTCACCATGCCGCTCACCGACTACCCGGATCGCGCTGCCTGGGACGACGCAATCGCCAATGCGACCGCCGCGTATGAGCCCGATCTGGTGGTATCAGCGGGCTTTATGAAAATCCTTGGACCTAGCTTCCTTTCTACCTTTCCCGCACGGGTGATCAACACCCATCCGGCGTTGTTGCCCGCATTCCCAGGCGCGCATGCGGTCTCAGAAGCACTGGCCTACGGGGTCAGGGTCACCGGCTGTACGGTGCACCTCGTCGATGCGGGCACCGATTCCGGGCCGATCCTCGCCCAGCAGGCTGTCGCCGTTCTCAGCGACGATGACGAGGCGACCCTGCACGAGCGGATCAAAGTGATCGAGAGACAGCTGCTGGTGGATGTACTGGAGGCGTTGGCAATCCGCGGCGTCACCTGGATTGGACGAAAGGCGACCCTGGGATGAGTGAGAACGAGGACCTGTTCCGGCGGCGGATCCGGCGCGCATTGATCAGCGTCTACGACAAGACCGGCCTCGTTCGGCTTGCGCAGGGTCTGCACGCTGCCGGTATCGACATCGTTTCCACCGGGTCCACCGCGAAAACCATTGCGGAGGCAGGCATTCCGGTAACTCCGGTAGAGGATGTCACTGGATTCCCAGAGGTGCTCGATGGCCGAGTCAAGACCCTGCATCCCCATGTGCATGCCGGACTGCTGGCCGATCAGCGCAAGTCCGAACATGTGGCAGCACTCGCCGACCTCGGCGCGGCAGCGTTCGAACTCGTCGTGGTGAATTTGTATCCGTTCACCCAGACGGTCGACTCCGGGGCCGATGTCGACGAGTGCGTGGAACAGATCGACATCGGCGGACCCTCCATGGTGCGTGCCGCCGCCAAGAACCATCAAAGCGTCGCGGTGGTCGTCGATCCGCTGGGCTACGACGGTGTGCTGGCAGCGGCGCGCGCCGGCGGTTTCACGCTCGATGAGCGAAAGAAGCTGGCGGCGTTGGCGTTCCGGCATACTGCTGAGTACGACGTGGCTGTGGCTTCCTGGATGGAGACCGTGCTGGCGCCCGAAGCGGACGCGCCGCCGGCGCTGCCGCGCTGGCTCGCCGCGACGTTCCGGCGCGCAGCGGTATTGCGTTACGGGGAGAACCCGCACCAACAGGCCGCGCTGTACTGCGACGACTATGGGTGGCCGGGACTGGCGCAGGCCGAGCAACTGCACGGAAAAGAGATGTCCTACAACAACTACACCGATGCCGATGCGGCGTGGCGTGCGGCGTTCGACCACGAGGACCCTTGCGTGGCGATTATCAAACACGCCAACCCGTGCGGCATTGCGGTGTCATCGGTTTCCGTGGCCGAGGCCCATCGCAAGGCCCACGACTGTGATCCGATGTCTGCGTTCGGCGGCGTGATCGCCGCCAATACTGAGGTCAGTGTCGAGATGGCCCAGACCGTCGCGGACATCTTTACCGAGGTGATCATCGCCCCGGCGTATGAGCCTGGAGCAGTGGAAGCCCTTACCGGGAAGAAGAACATCCGAGTGCTCGTCGCTTCAGAGCCGCGCCAGGGTGACACAGAGTTCCGTCAGATCAGCGGCGGTCTGCTGCGTCAACACCGTGACGCTGTCGACGGCTCTGGTGACGATCCTGCGAACTGGACCCTGGCCACCGGGGAACCCGCCGACTCACAGACGCTGGCCGACCTGCTGTTCGCTTGGCGGGCCTGCCGGGCGGTGAAGTCAAACGCGATCGTGATCGCCAAGGACGGGGGGACTGTCGGGGTAGGTATGGGTCAGGTCAACCGGGTTGATGCGGCTCGCCTGGCCGTGGAGCGGGCCGGCGAGCGCACTCGGGACGCGGTCGGGGCATCTGATGCGTTCTTCCCGTTCCCGGACGGCCTGCAAACGTTGATTGAGGCAGGTGTGAAGGCAGTTGTGCATCCCGGCGGGTCGGTCCGCGACGACGAAGTGACCGCCGCCGCCGAGGCCGCCGGAATCACGCTCTACCTCACCGGAGAGCGCCACTTCGCGCACTAGGCGTGCTTCAGCGATCTCGGCCAAGTGGCGGCCTGCAGAGGTGTGTCCGGGTGTAGATGGGTCCGCGCGCGGGCAAGCGTCGTAGCGTGGAGTGGTGACTACACCCAATGACCTCCCTCGCACCGTCGGAGAGCTGCGAGCATCCGGGCATCAGGAACGCGGCGTCAAGGTCGAGATGCGCGAGAATCTGCTAGCCGCGCTGGCCAAGGGAAACAATCCATGGAACGGCATCCTGGGGTTCGACGACACCGTCATCCCCCAGCTTGAGCGAGCACTCATCGCCGGGCACGACGTCGTATTGCTCGGTGAACGCGGTCAGGGCAAGACGCGGCTGCTGCGCGCTCTGACTGGCCTGCTGGACGAGTGGACCCCTGTTATCGACGGCGCTGAGCTGGGTGAGCACCCCTACAGTCCGATCACCCCGGAGTCGATCCGCAGGGCCGCTGACGCCGGGGACGAGCTGCCGGTGGCCTGGCGGCACCGCGGCGAGCGTTACGCCGAGAAGCTGGCAACCCCGGACACCAGCGTCGCCGATCTGGTCGGCGACATCGACCCCATCAAGGTCGCCGAGGGGCGAAGCCTCGGCGACCCTGAGACCATTGCCTACGGCCTGATCCCGCGAGCGCACCGTGGAATCGTCGCCGTCAACGAACTCCCCGACCTAGCCGAGCGTATCCAGGTGGCGATGCTCAACGTCATGGAGGAACGCGATATCCAGGTGCGTGGCTACACCCTGCGGCTACCGCTGGACGTGTTGGTCGTCGCCAGCGCCAACCCCGAGGACTACACGAACCGCGGACGTATCATCACCCCACTCAAAGACCGGTTCGGCGCGGAGATCCGCACGCACTATCCGCAAGAACTCGACGCGGAGGTGGGCGTCATCAGCCAGGAAGCCCACCTGGCCGCCGAGGTGCCCGACTACCTGTTGCAGATCCTGGCCCGGTTCGCCCGCAGTCTTCGGGAATCGAGCTCGATCGATCAGCGGTCCGGGGTGTCCGCGAGATTCGCGATCGCGGGTGCGGAGACGGTCGCAGCATCCGCGCGCCACCGGGCCGCGGTGCTTGGTGAACAGGATCCCGTCGCGCGCATCGTCGACCTCTCGACGGTGATCGATGTGCTCCGCGGCAAGTTGGAGTTCGAATCCGGTGAGGAGGGGCGCGAGCAGGCTGTGCTCGAGCACCTGCTGCGGCGGGCGACTGCCGACACCGCGCAGCGCTTGCTTGGAGGTATCGATGTCGGCCCAATCGTCACCGCGATCGAGCACGGTTCGCCGGTGACCACCGGTGCGCGAGTGTCCGCGCGCCAAGTGCTGGCTGCGCTCCCCGAGGTGCCCGCGGTCGCCGAAATCCAGTCTCGGCTTGATGCCCGCTCCGAAGGAGAGCGTGCCGCGGCGATCGAGTTGGCGCTTGAGGCGCTCTATCTCGCGAAACGCATCGACAAGGTTTCTGACGAGGGCGAAACGGTCTATGGCTAGGAGTACGACGATCAAGCGGCGAGGGACGAGCGGCGTTGAGGAGTGCGACCGAAATGGCTAGGAGTACGCGATATTCCCCCTATACCGGCGGCCCTGATCCACTGGCGCCTCCGGTCGACCTGCGCGAGGCGCTCGAGGCGATCGGACAGGACGTCATGGAGGGGACCTCGCCCCGGAGGGCCCTGTCCGAGTTGCTTAGGCGCGGATCGGCGAATATGGCGGGCGCCGACAAACTGGCTGCAGAAGTCAACCGGCGTAGACGGGAACTGTTGGAGCGCAACAACCTCGACGGCACCCTGGCTGACATCAAGAAGCTGCTGGATGAAGCAGTCCTCGCCGAGCGCAAGGAGCTCGCGCGCGCACTCGACGACGATGCTCGGTTCGGCGAGTTACAGCTGGAGTCCCTGTCGGCGTCTCCGGCCAAAGCTGTGCAGGAGCTCGCGGAGTACGACTGGCGATCGTCGGCGGCGCGCGAGAAATATGAGCAGATCAAGGATCTGCTCGGTCGGGAGATGCTCGACCAGCGGTTCGCCGGCATGAAACAGGCACTGGAGAACGCCGGCGATGAGGACCGCCAGCGGGTCAATGAGATGCTCGACGACCTCAACGACCTGCTGGACAAGCACGCCAGGGGTGCGGACTCGCAACAGGATTTTGAAGAATTCATGGCCAAGCACGGCCGGTTCTTCCCCGAGAACCCCAAGAACGTCGACGAACTCCTGGACTCACTGGCCAACCGCGCCGCAGCAGCACAGCGATTCCGCAACAGCCTGTCCGAACAGCAGCGTGCGGAGCTTGATGCCTTGGCGCAGCAGGCTTTCGGATCTCCTTCTTTGATGAACGCGCTGAGCCGCCTCGATGGTCACCTACAAGCCGCGCGCCCCGGGGAGGACTGGACCGGTTCGCAACGGTTCGCCGGCGGCGATCCGCTGGGCATGGGGGAGGGCGCCCAGGCGCTGGCCGATATCGCTGAGCTCGAACAGCTGGCCGAGCAGCTATCTCAGAGCTACGCCGGGGCCACCATGGACGATGTTGACCTCGAGATGCTGGCTCGCCAGCTGGGGGATGATGCGGCTGTCAACGCGCGCACGCTCGCCGAGCTGGAACGCGCGCTGATGAATCAGGGCTTCCTGGATCGGGGATCAGATGGGCAGTGGCGGCTGTCCCCCAAGGCGATGCGTCAACTCGGTCAGGCGGCATTGCGTGATGTGGCACAACAGCTGTCGGGACACCACGGTGAGCGTGACACCCGGCGCGCAGGGGCGGCCGGTGAGCTGACCGGCGCCACCCGAGCCTGGGAATTCGGCGACACCGAACCGTGGAGCGTCACGCGCACTCTGACCAACGCGGTCCTGCGTGAGGCGGCAAATCCTGCAGACCGTGCCGGCTCGCCCATTCACATGACGGTCAAGGACGTCGAGATCTCCGAGACCGAAACTCGAACCCAGGCCGCAGTGGTCTTGTTGGTCGACACGTCCTTCTCGATGGTGATGGAGAACCGCTGGCTGCCAATGAAGCGCACTGCGCTGGCGCTCAGCCACCTGATCAGCACCCGGTTCCGATCCGATGCCATGCAGATCGTGGCGTTCGGCCGGTACGCCCGCACTGTGACTGCCGCCGAGCTCACCGGACTTGAGGGTGTCTACGAGCAAGGCACTAACCTGCACCACGCGCTGGCGCTGGCCTGTCGGCACCTGCGTCGGCACCCCAATGCGCAGCCGGTTGTCCTTATCGTCACCGACGGTGAGCCGACCGCGCACCTCGAACGCTTCGACAAGAACGGGTTATCTGTATTTTTTGATTACCCGCCGCACCCGAGGACCATCGCGCACACGGTGAAGGGCTTCGACGAGATCGCTAGGCTCGGGGCGCAGGTAACCATCTTCCGGCTGGGCAGCGATCCCGGTCTGGCGCGATTCATCGACCAGGTTGCTCGCCGGGTGGGTGGACGCGTGGCGGTGCCCGACTTGGACGGGCTGGGTGCCGCGGTGGTCGGTGACTACCTGAGCGCGAAACGTCGCCGCTGATCGAAGCGGTTAAGCGGCGCCTCTGCGTTTCCTGCGTTTCACATGGACGCTGCCCCATAGTGAGAAGCCTCGAATCAGCACACACGGCGCACCGGGCGAACCGCCTGCGGCCACGGTCCGGTCGAAGATTCCCATCACACCGACACCGCGTAGATCGACGTTGATCTCAGGGGGTATGACGATCGTCTGCCCACCCATGATCGAGTAGGAACGGATCTCTACTTCCGGAGAGGTGAAGTCGGCGTAGCGCAAGTCGATGACGCCGCCACCCCACAGGGCGAACGTGGTCAGCCGGTGAGGCACATTCCAACGGCCGCGCCGTTCAAAACCGCTCAGGATCGCCAGCAGCAACGTCGATGGAGCGGGATGACACAAACCGCCCTGGCTGTGGGTCGCAGCGCCGGGAAGATCGGCCGACAGCCGATAGATTTCATCGTAGGTCTGCGCGGCGTAAGCCTTGGTCAGCCGGTCTTCGTACTCATTGAGTTGCAGCTCTCCCGACGCGGCCGCATCGGTCAGTAGCTGCGCGAGCTGAATTCGGTCGGTGTCGGCGGCATGCTTGGACCCGGGCCGCGGCGCAGGGGCGTTCACCGCAGCCTCCCAGTCTTCGCCCAAGAGCTCATCGCCCTCAAGGGTACGACGATCGCGAGCACATGCAAGGAGCTTAGCCAAACTTCTCAGGGTTATCCGACCCAACTGGGCCGGCGCTTCTCAAGGAATGCCATTATTCCTTCGCGCGCTTCGTCGGAGACAAACAGCGCCGCAGACTTTTGGGTCAATGCCTCAGCATGCCGGTCGAAGTCATCCAGGATTGATGCCGTCGTCAGGGCTTTGGACTCCGACAGGCCCTGCGGCGAACCCAGGGCGATCGCCGATGCCAATTCGGTGACTGTTGCCGCCACATCGTCGGATGCCACGGTGATGAGCCCCATCTCAGCGGCCGCGGCAGTGCCGAACTTTTCGCCGGTGACGAAGTAGCGGCCGGCGGCGCGCGCCGTCATCTTTGGCAGCAGAGTCAACGAGATGATTGACGGCGCAACCCCTATGCGTGCCTCGCTGAGCGCGAACGTGCAGGAGTTCCCGCCGACGACGATGTCGCATGCGCCGACCAGGCCCAAACCGCCGGCCCTGACATGCCCGTCGATTGCCGCGATGACGGGCAGTGGCGACTCGAGGATCCGGCGCAGCAGGCGGGTCATCTCCCGCGCGCGCTCTGCCGCCAAAGCGGCAGGGTCACTGGCACGTCCGTCTGATGGTGTCTCGCTGAGGTCAGCCCCCGCGCAGAAGGTTCCGCCAGTGTGGTCGAGAACTACCACGCGCACGGCCTTCTCGGCCGACGCCCGGGTCAACCCTTCGTGCAATTGCTGCACCAGTGCCGTGGATAGCGCATTGCGATTCCGCGGCGAATCCAGCGTGAGCCGCGCAATCGGACCGTCGACGCGGTAGCGGACCAGGGTTTCCATCAGTACGACCGGGGGAGGCCCAGGGACGTCTGCGCCACGAAGTTGAGGATCATTTCTCGACTAACTGGCGCGATGCGAGCCAACCGTGAGGCGGTGAGGACCGAGGCGATGCCGTATTCCTGGGTGAGGCCGTTGCCGCCCAACGACTGAACTGCTTGATCGACGGCGCGCACCGATGCCTCGCCGGCGGCGTATTTCGCCATGTTAGCGGCTTCTGCGGCGTTTCCGTCGTCGCCCAGATCGTAAAGGCTGGCCGCCTTCTGCATCATCAACTTGGCCAGCTCGATCTCGATGTGGTTCTGCGCCAGCGGATGTGAGAGTCCCTGATGCGCACCAATCGGCGTCTTCCATACCTGCCGGGTCTTCACGTAGTCGACTGCTTTGTCGATCGCGAAGCGGCCCATGCCGACTGCGCTGGCGGCACCCATGATGCGCTCCGGATTCAGCCCGGCGAACAGCTGCGCGATCGCCGCGTCCTCTGCCCCGACCAGGGCTTCGGCGGGCAGCCGCACCTCATCCATGAACACCTGGAACTGAGACTCCGGGCTGACAATCTCCATCGGGATCTTGGTGTAGGTGAAACCCGGTGTGTCGGTGGGCACTACGAACAGTGCAGGACGCAAAGACTCGGGCTTGGCGGTTCCATTGGATTGCACGGTCCGTCCGACGACGAGCACTGCTTGAGCCTGGTCGACGCCGGAGATGTAGACCTTCTGGCCGGACAGAATCCAGTCGCTGCCGTCCCGGCGCGCGGTCGTGGTGATCCTGTGCGAGTTGGACCCGGCGTCGGGCTCGGTAATGGCGAACGCCATGGTTATTGACCCATCGGCGATTCCGGGGATCCAGCGCTTCTTCTGCTCCTCGGTGCCGAACTTGGAGATGATGGTGCCGTTGATCGCCGGAGAGACCACCATCATCAACAGTGCGGAGCCAGCGGCGGACATTTCCTCCATCACGAGGCTCAACTCAAACATGCCGGCTCCGCCGCCGCCGTACTCCTCGGGCAGGTTTACCCCGATGAAGCCCAGCTTTCCAGCTTCGGACCACAATTCGTCGGTGTGCTGTCCCGTTCGGGCTTTCTCCAGGTAGTAGTCCTGGCCGTAGTTGGCGGCCATCCCGGCCACTGCCTTTCGCAGCGCCTGCTGCTCCTCGGTCTCGACGAAGCCGTTGGTCATGGGTGTCCTCCTAGTTGTCCGCTTGGGTCTGGTTGTCGACCCGGGCGAGGATCGCGCCGACCTCGACCTGGAGGCCCGGTTCGACATTGAGCTCGACGAGCACACCGTCGGCTGGTGCGGTGACGGTGTGCTCCATCTTCATCGCTTCCAGCCAGATCAGTGGCTGCCCCGCGGATACCGCCTCGCCGACTGCTGCGCCTACGCGCAGAACTGATCCTGGCATCGGTGCGAGCAGCGAACCTTGGGCGAGCGCGTTGTCAGGATCCGGGAAGCGCGATAGCGCGATCAGATGCGTCGAGCCGCCCGGGGTGTCGATGAACACGTCATTGCCGTAGCGCGCGACGCAGAACGGGTGGTCCACGCCGGCGGCAGTGAGGACGACACACTCGGGTGTGGCCGAGGACAAGGTGATGTCATCATGACCGGCGACGCGTAGCTCGTTGCGGGTGAAACGGTAACGAACTTCGTGGATTTCTCCGTCGGAGTCCTCGTACCGCTTGGTTTGATATCCCGCAGCGAGATTGCGCCATCCGCTGGGAGTTGCACCGAAAACTGTTGCAGTAGAGCGATTATAGGCAGCGTCAGCCAGCGCCGCCGCGATGGCGGCGAGCGCAGGGTCCGGGCTGCTGCCGGGGGGCGCGGCGAGCGCCGCCAGCCCGTGCGTTTCGAAGAATGCCGTGTCGGTCGATCCGGCCAGAAAAGCGGGATGGCGTAGAACATTGACGAGCAAGTCGCGGTTGGTGCGGACGCCGTGGATCTGGGTTCGGGTGAGGGTGTCGGAGAGCAACGCCGCAGCCTGCCTTCGGGTAGGGGCGTAGGAGATGATCTTCGCGATCATGGGGTCATAGAAGACTGAGATCACCGATCCGTCGGCGACGCCCGAATCGAGACGAACTCCGGTCCTGGCGAGCGGTCCGAATTCCGTTTCCGCGTTCGCCACGGTGAAGCGGTGCACCGTACCGGCCTGCGGCTGCCACTCTTTGGCGGGATCCTCGGCGTAGAGCCTTGCTTCGATCGACGAGCCCCGTGGGGCCGGCGGTGCGGAGTCAAGCGGCGCGCCATCGGCGACCAGCAGCTGCAGTTCTACGAGGTCCAAATCCGAGGTGAGCTCGGTGACGGGGTGCTCGACCTGCAGGCGGGTGTTCATCTCGAGAAAGTAGAAGTTGCCATCGTGGTCGGCCATGAATTCGACCGTTCCCGCGCCGGCGTATCCGATCGCCGTGGCCGCAAGGCGGGCTGCGGCAAAGAGCCTCTCCCGCATGCCCGAAATGCGTTGAGCCAGAGGCGACGGAGCCTCCTCGATGATCTTCTGGTGGCGGCGCTGAATTGAGCATTCCCGCTCGCCAACTGCCCAGACCGTGCCGTGGGTATCTGCCATCACCTGCACTTCGATGTGGTGGCCGGCGTCGAGGTACCGCTCGCAGAATACGGTCGGATCGCCGAAGGCCGACTGGGCCTCACGGCTGGCGGCCTGCACCTGCGCGGGAAGTTCGCGAAGGTCGCGCACTATCCGCATACCTCGGCCGCCACCGCCGGCCGACGCCTTGATAAGAACGGGCAACAGGTTCGCGGTAACGGTGTCTGGATCGAGCTCGTCGAGCACCGGCACCCCCGCGGCCGCCATGATCTTCTTCGCTTCGATCTTGGACCCCATCGCTGCCACCGCAGCCGACGGCGGCCCGATCCAGGTCAGACCCGCGTCCTGTACGGCTGCCGCGAATTCGGCATTCTCGGAGAGGAATCCGTAGCCGGGATGAATCGCGTCGGCGTCAGCTGCGCGGGCGGCGGCGATCAGCTGGGCGGGGTCAAGGTAACCGCGGGTGCCCTCAAGGCGCACCCGGGCGTCGGCCTCGCTGACATGGGGGGCGTCGGCGTCTGGATCGGTGTATACCGCCACGGTGCTCACGCCGAGACGTCGACACGTGGCGAATACCCGGCGGGCAATCTCGCCGCGGTTGGCGACCAGGACTCGGGTGATCATCGACGGCACCTTTCCATGGCGATTTCGGCGTGTTTGTGTTCGCTCAGGGACGGAAAACACGCCGAAATCGCGGGCATGAGTCGGCTCACATCCGGAAGACGCCAAAGTTAGACGTCCCCTCTATCGGACCACTGGCGATGGCGGACAGGCACATTCCTAGTACGGTCCGGGTGTCGCGGGGGTCGATGACGCCGTCGTCGTAGAGCATGCCGGACAGCACCATGGGCAGCGACTCCGCCTCGATCTGCGTCTCCACAGCGGCGCGCATCGCCTCGTCGGCGGCTTCGTCGACTTGCTGTCCGCGGGCCTCGGTGGCGGCACGGTTGACGATGGAGAGCACACCGGCCAATTGCGTGCCGCCCATCACCGCGGACTTGGCGCTCGGCCACGCGAACAGAAAGCGGGGGTCATAGGCGCGCCCGCACATGCCGTAGTGGCCCGCGCCGTAGGACGCGCCGATGAGCAGCGAGATGTGCGGCACCGTCGAGTTCGACACGGCGTTGATCATCATCGAGCCGTGTTTGATCATCCCGCCTTCCTCGTAGTCCTTGCCCACCATGTAGCCGGTCGTGTTGTGCAGGAACAACAGTGGTGTATTGGAGCGGTTGGCCAACTGGATGAACTGGGTGGCCTTCTGGGACTCTTCGCTAAAGAGCACCCCGCGCGCGTTAGCCAGGATGCCCAGCGGATAGCCGTGCAGGTTCGCCCAGCCGGTCACCAGCGATCCACCGTAGAGCGGCTTGAACTCGTCGAACTCTGAACCGTCGACGATGCGGGCGATGACTTCACGTGGGTCGAATGGGATTCGCAGATCCGGTGGCACGACACCGATCAGCTCGTTCTCATCGAATAGTGGTGCGCGTACAGGTCCTGGTTGTGGGCCTTGTTTGCGCCAGTTCAGCCGGGACACGATTCGGCGTCCTATCCGAATGGCGTCGAGCTCATCGACTGCGAAGTAGTCGGCTAAACCCGACGTCCGAGCATGCATCTCGGCGCCGCCGAGTGACTCGTCGTCGGACTCCTCGCCGGTAGCCATCTTCACCAGGGGCGGACCCGCCAGGAACACCTTCGAGCGTTCCTTGACCATCACCACGTGATCGGACATGCCGGGGACGTACGCGCCACCGGCGGTGGAATTGCCGAATACCAGCGCGACGGTCGGGATCCCTGCTGCCGATAGTCGGGTCAGGTCGCGAAACATCTGCCCGCCCGGGATGAAGATCTCCTTCTGTGTGGGCAGATCGGCGCCACCGGACTCCACCAGAGAGATCACTGGGAGCCGGTTCTGTCGTGCAATGTGATTGGCCCGCAGAATCTTCCGCAATGTCCACGGGTTGCTGGTACCGCCTTTGACCGTTGGGTCGTTGGCTACCAGTAGACATTCCACTCCGCTGACCACGCCGATGCCGACTACCACGCTCGCGCCGACGGTGAAATTGGTCCCCCAGGCGGCAAGGGGGCTGAGCTCCAAGAAGGGCGAGTCCGGGTCGAGTAGTGCCTCCACGCGCTCGCGGGCAGTCATCTTGCCGCGGGAGTGGTGGCGAGACACGTACTTTTCGCCGCCGCCTGCTACGGCCTTGGAGTGCTCGGCTGCCAGGTCGGCGAGCTTGGCCAACATGGCCTCGGCAGCTTCGGCGTACCCCGCGGAGCGGGTGTCGAGAACGGACCGCAGCGTCATGATTGGTAACCAAGTGTTTTGGCGGCAAGCGAGGTCAGGATCTCGGTGGTGCCGCCGCCGATGCCGAGGATCCGCATGTCACGGTATTGGCGCTCGACTTCGGACTCCGCCATGTAGCCCATCCCGCCAAACAACTGCACCGCCTGGTTGGCCACCCATTCGCCAGCCTCGACGGCGGTGTTCTTGGCGAAGCAGACCTCGGTGATGAGGTCAGATGCTCCCGGCGCCCCGCCAGATATCTGTCGTTCCACGACGTGCCGAGTGTAGACGCGGGCCACGTCAATTCGCTGTGCCATCTCGGCCAGGGTGTTCTGGACCGACTGGCGCGCAATCAACGGTTTCCCGAAGGTCTCTCGATTCCGGCACCAATCGACGGTGAGATCAAGGCAGCGCTGCGCACTCGAATACGCTTGGGCGGCAAGCCCAACGCGCTCGGCGACGAACGCGGCGGCGATTTGCAGGAAGCCGCTATTCTCAGCGCCGATCAGGTTGACGGCGGGAACCCGCGCGTCGACGTAGGACAGCTCGGCGGTGTCCGACGAACGCCAGCCCATCTTGTCGAGCTTGCGGCTGACCTGTAACCCGGGTGAGCATCCCAGTCCGTCTTTGTCCACCACGATAAGTGAAACACCGGCGGCACCAGCGCCTCCGGTTCGCGCGGCGGTGACGACGTAGTCGGCCCGTACTCCCGAGGTGATGTAGGTCTTCGCGCCGTTGAGGATGTAGTCGTCACCATCTCGAACCGCGCGCGTCCGTAAGTGCCCGACGTCGGAACCTCCGCCGGGCTCGGTGATCGCCAGCGCGCCGATCTTGTCGCCGCGCAGGGTTGGTCGGACGTAGGTGTCGATCAGATATTCGTCCCCTGAGGCGATCATGTGGGGGACGGCGATACCGCAGGTGAACAGTGAGGCGAACACGCCGCCGGGTGATCCGGACTGATGCATCTCCTCACAGATGACCAGGGCGTCGGCCCCGTCGCCGCCTTCGCCACCAACTGACTCGGCGAAACCTGCACCGAGCAGTCCGGCTTCGGCAGCCTTGCGGTGAAGTTCGCGTGGCAGCTCGCCGACGCGCTCCCACTCCTTGACGTGCGGTAGCACTTCGCGCTCGGCGAAGGCGTGCACAGTCTTTCTCAGGTCGTCTCGCTGCGGTGTCGTCCAGATGCTCACGAGAGGAATTCCTCCGGTATTTCGATGTGGCGGCTGCGCAGCCACTCGCCTAGGCCCTTGGCCTGCGGGTCGAACCGGGCCTGGTAGGCCACCCCCTTGCCGAGGATTCCATCGATGACGAAGTTGAGGGCGCGCAGGTTGGGCAACACATGCCGGGCGACGGTGAGATCAGCTGTCTCAGGCAGCAGCTCACGCAGTTTGTCCACGGTCAGGGTGTGCGCGAGCCAACGCCAGTGGTCCTCGGTGCGAACCCATAGGCCGACGTTGGCGCTGCCGCCTTTGTCTCCGCTGCGCGCGCCGGCGATGATGCCCAGCGGTACTCGCTGCGTCGGGCCGACCGGGAGGGGCGCGGGCAGGGCAGCGGGGGGCGCGGAGTCCAATTCCAGCGTCTGGTCGGGGGGTGGGATGACGGTGCGGATGCCGTTGGGGCGCACCGCAAGGTGGTCGATCTGGTCGGCGGGGATGAAAGCAGCGGTGAACACGCCGTACACCTGCCCCTGGCCGGGCGGCGTGGTGCTGGTGAAGCCCGGATAACTGGCCAGCGCGAGCTGGACTGCAGCCGAAGAGAACTGACGGCCCACCGTGTTCGGTTCGGGGTCGCGGGCCACGCATCGGAGCAATGCGCTGGCCGCTTCTTCGGTGTCGGCGTTGGGGTGGTCGGTGCGGGCCAGCGTCCATTCCAGCTCCGCGGGTTTGACCGGCAAGCTCGACTCGAGCTGCGTGCGCACCAGCTTGGCCTTGGCCTCGATGTCCAGCCCGGTGAGGATGAGGGTCATTTCGTTTCGGAAACCGCCGATGCTGTTCAGTGACACCTTCAGCGTTGGCGGGGGTGGCTCGCCGGAGACCCCGCTGACTCGGACCCGGTCGGGACCTTCGTCGGCCAATTGGATCGAGTCCACGCGAAGGGTTGCATCGGGATTGGCATATCGGGCACCGGTGATCTCGTAGAGCAGTTGCGCGGTCACCGTATCGGCCGTCACCGCGCCAGCGGTTCCTGGATGTTTGGTGATCACTGAGGACCCGTCAGCGTGAATCTCGGCGATGGGAAACCCGGGGTGGCTCAGGTCGGCGATCTCGGTGAAGAAGGAGAAATTGCCGCCGGTGGCCTGGGTGCCGCATTCGATGATGTGCCCGGCGGCGATCGCTCCGGCGATGGCGTCGTGATCTTCCCGGTGCCAACCGAAGTGCGCCGCGGCGGGTCCGACGATCACCGATGCGTCGGTGACGCGCCCGGTGACAACGATATCGGCGCCGGAGTCCAGACAGTCGACAATGCCCCAGGCGCCCAGGTAGGCGTTGGCAGTCAGGAGTGCGCCCCCGCCCGATATTGCAGATGCGAACCCGAACTCTTCGGCGCGGGATAACACGTCATCACCTTCGACGTGGGCGACGGAGACCCCGATGCCGAGTGTCTCGGCCAGCGCTCGGACCGCTGCTGCCAGCCCGGCGGGGTTGAGGCCGCCGGCATTGGTGACTATGCGGACGCCGCGGTCTTTGGCGATACCCAGGCACTCCTCGAGCTGGCGCAAGAACGTCTTGGCGTAGCCCGTGTCGGGATTCTTCATCCGATCGCGGCCCAGGATGAGCATCGTCAGCTCTGCCAGGTAGTCGCCGGTCAAGTAGTCGAGCTCGCCGCCGGTGAGCATCTCCTGCATTGCAGAGAGGCGGTCGCCGTAGAAGCCCGAGCAGTTTCCGATGCGGACCGCAGAGTCTGCCGGATCGCTACCCGATGTCCTCACCGCGCTCCTTTGTCGTCGCCAATCTTTCGACCAACCAACCGGTAGGTTACTTCTTACCGTCGGTACCGAGTCAAGTCCCGGACCGTCAGAAGTAGGGCCGCCGGGAAAACGTGGTGCCGCGCTCATGCGCCGAAGTGCTCCCTGGGCCGCCCTGCGGTGATGGGCGGAGTTTGGAACCGGTCCAGCTCACCGGCTATCCTGATCAGCAATTGACAGCGCCCGACCTACCCAGGCTCGCGGGCAGTGTTAGTACGGTGCTAGTACGCATATCACCCCAATAGATGGAGAGCTCGATCATGGCTGTGCCCAAGCGCAGGATGTCGCGCGCGAACACTCGTAGCCGCCGCGCGCAGTGGAAGGCCACCCGCACTGAACTTGTCGGCGTCACCGTCGCAGGTCAGCAGCACAAGGTCCCGCGGCGCCTGCTCAAGGCCGCGCGGCTTGGGTTGATCGACTTCGACCGTCGCTGAGTTCTAAGAGAAGTCCCCGGTCACCCGGCGCGCCTCTCAGGTCTTTCTCAGACACGGGGTCGACACTATGTCAGTGCGCATACTTGTCGTTGACGACGATCGCGCGGTGCGCGAATCCCTGCGGCGGTCCCTTTCCTTCAATGGTTATTCGGTTGAGCTGGCCCAG
>JAHZKD010000025.1 GCA_022600605.1 Actinomycetes bacterium | reverse complement strand
GTCGAGGGTGTGGCGGAGTATCAGGGCCAGAACTATTGGTGGGGTGGCAATCTGATGGGGGTTGCGGACCGTCCGATCGTGCTCGACGTGCCCAACCGGGTCGTCTACTCCCCGCACGACTACCCGAACTCGGTGTGGCCACAGCCGTGGTTCCAAAGTGCTGACTTCGGTGAGCATCTTCCGGAGAAGTTTGAGCAGATGTGGGGCTACATCTACGAGCAGAACATCGCGCCGATCTATCTGGGCGAGTTCGGCACGAATCTCACCGACCCCAAGGACGTCATCTGGTACGAGGCGATCACGTCCTACCTCTCCGGCGACTTCGACAACGACGGCACGATCGATATCCCCGATGGGACGCAGGACATGTCCTGGACGTTCTGGTCCTGGAACCCCAATTCCGGTGACACCGGCGGGATTCTGGCCAACGACTGGAACACAGTCAACGAGAACAAGGTGGCCTATCTGGACGCCATCCAGTTCGACTTCGACGAGGGCAACTCCGGCGTGCTCGCGCAGTTCGTAGTCTCCCTGGCCGCTCCGTCGAACCAGACGGTGACGGTGCAGTACGCGACATCGAACGGCACGGCCACCGATGGCAGCGATTACGCCGCCACCGCCGGCACCCTCACGTTCCTGCCGGGCGAGACCAGCAAGTCCGTCGGCGTGGTGGTGTTTGGTGACTCCGTGCTGGAAGGCAACGAGAGCTTCATCGTGACGCTGTCGAGCCCCAACGGGGCGACGATCGCCGATCCGACCGGCACTGGCACCATTATCGATGGAGCTGCCGTCTAAAGCTGACTGACTGTGCCGTGCAACCCGCACGGCGACTCCGACTGCGGCTGAGTCCGTCCCACAACCCCTGGCTGCATCCTCGCCGTTTCGCCAATCGCCGTTTCGCCAGTGGCCGATGCATGCCGCGGCGCACGGACCAACGCCTCACGCCAACGCCTCACGCTGGACTCTCCTGCGTTGTGAGGCCGTGTTTTCCTCGCGGTCACCACCGTGCAATCGAGGTGGAATGCCCTGGCAGTACACCTAGGACGAGCCTGAACAGCGTCGTTCCTCTCCAAGGTCCATCGTGGCCTGGCTCAACGGTGTGAAGCAGCAGGGAACGCATCGGTCCCCCCAGCACAGGAGACATCATGACTGTTACGGACAGCGCATCGACCGAACCTGTCGCGACCGCGGCACCTCCGGTGCCGCCACGCCAGCACGGCAAGCACTGGATCGATGACTGGCGCCCAGAGGACCCGGAATTCTGGGCCAGGACCGGGAAACCGGTGGCCCGCCGCAACCTGATCTTCTCCATCTTTGCCGAACACATCGGATTCTCGGTCTGGCTGTTGTGGAGCATCGTCGTCGTCCAGATGACGGCGGCCGCCGACGGTTCCCCGGCCGCATCAGGCTGGGCGCTCACCACTACCCAGGCATTGTGGCTGGTTGCGGTCCCCAGTGGGGTGGGAGCGTTCCTCAGGTTGCCGTACACGTTCGCGGTCCCGGTATTCGGCGGACGTAATTGGACGGTGATCTCGGCACTGCTGCTGTTGATCCCGTGCCTGGGTCTGGCTTGGGTGGTCAGCGACCCCAGCATCTCGTTCGGGTTACTGCTGGTGGTTGCTGCCACCGCCGGCTTCGGCGGTGGGAACTTCGCATCGTCGATGGCCAACATCTCGTTCTTCTACCCGGAGAAAGAGAAGGGCTGGGCACTCGGACTCAACGCAGCGGGCGGCAACATCGGAGTTGCCGCTGCGCAGAAAGTGATTCCGGTCGTCGTCACCATCGGCGGCGGTGTGACGCTGTCGCTGGCCGGGCTGTTCTATGTGCCCTTCGCGGTCGCCGCAGCGGTATGCGCGTTCCTGTTCATGAACAACCTCAGCGAGGCCAAGGCCGACGTGAAGCCGGTGTGGCAGTCGCTGCGGCACGCCGATACCTGGATCATGTCCCTGCTCTACATCGGCACCTTCGGCTCCTTCATCGGCTACTCCGCGGCGTTCCCGACGCTGTTGAAAGCGGTTTTCGACCGTGGTGATATCGCACTGGCCTACGCATTCCTCGGGGCCGGCATCGGCTCGATCGCCCGACCGCTCGGCGGCAAGCTCGCAGACCAGATCGGTGGGGCGCGTATCACCGCCGTCAGCTTCGTCATGCTGGCGGTAGGCGCCTCGGGCGCACTGTGGTCGGTACAGGCGGTGAACATGCCGGTGTTCTTCACCTCCTTCATGTTCCTGTTCATCGCCACCGGCATCGGCAACGGTTCCACCTACCGAATGATCTCCAAGATCTTCCGCATCAAGGGCGAAGACGCCGGTGGAGATCCGCTGACCATGCTGCACATGCGCCGGCAGGCCGCCGGGGCACTGGGCATCATCTCCTCGGTAGGCGCGTTCGGTGGGTTCATCGTTCCGCTGGCATACGCTTGGTCGAAGTCCCAGTTCGGCAACATCGAGCCTGCGCTGCAGTTCTATGTGGCGTTCTTCTTGCTTCTGCTGGGGGTCACCTGGTTCTTCTACCTGCGCAAAAGCACACGGATGGGGCAGGTCGGTGTGTAATCACCCGAATGCCTCGGCTAACGCCTACGGAACAAGAACGCAACACAGCTCGTGCACGATGACGCGATGGAAGCCTTCGGCCAGCCCGGGATGCTGACCCGGACCGCCTGCTCCTATTGCGGGGTCGGTTGTGGGATGTCGGTGGAGACCCGCGCCGATCCTGAAACAGGGGTTCCGGTGATCGCCAAGGTTTCCGGGGACAAACTGCACCCCGCCAACTTCGGACGGCTGTGCACGAAGGGCGCCACCCACGCTGAGATGATGGCGGCCACCGATGGTCGGCTGACGACGGCCCTGCTAAGGCCGTCCAGAGACGCTGATCCGGTGGTCGCCGACGTCGATGATGCCTTGGCCGAGGCAGGCCGGCGGTTGCGTGCGATCGTCGACGAACACGGCCCGGATGCGGTGGCGCTCTACGTCTCGGGCCAGATGTCGATCGAGGCGCAGTATCTTGCCACCAAGCTCGCCAAAGGCTTCCTGCGCACCATGCACATCGAGTCCAACTCACGGCTGTGCATGGCCAGTGCGGGCACCGGATTCAAGCAGTCGCTGGGCGCAGACGGACCACCGGGTTCATACGCCGACTTCGACTGCGCGAACCTGTTCTTTGTCATCGGCTCGAACATGGCCGACTGCCATCCGATTCTCTACCTTCGGATGGCGGACCGGCTCAAAGCCGGTGCCGAGTTGATCGTCGTCGATCCGCGTCGAACCTCCACCGCCGAAAAGGCCGACCTGTACCTCCAGATCCGGCCCGGCACCGATCTGGCACTGCTTAACGGAATCTTGCATCAGTTGGTTCGCGACGGAGCGATCGACGAGGACTTCATCGCCGAGCACACCCAAGGCTGGGAGGCGATGCCGGATTTTCTGGCTGACTACACGGCGGATCGGGTTGCCGCCATCACCGGCCTGGACGAGGCTGACATCCGCACCGCAGCTGCCATGATCGCCGCGGCGGATGACTGGAT
>JAHZKD010000227.1 GCA_022600605.1 Actinomycetes bacterium | reverse complement strand
CATTCAACGGGGCGTCAGCGCTGAATCCATTTTCGCGGGTCATCGCAAGATTAAACTGCTGGAAATGTTGTACGGAATCAGGGACGGTCTGACTGTCTTTGCTGAATGTGTCGGGAACGTAGAACCCGCCATGTGCGAACTTGCGCGGAGGCCAGCTCTGAAGCGGCCCGAAAAGGCCCACGCTCAGCCCTGCTTCCTCAGCGACGTTCCAGATAGGATCTCCGCGAAAAGTGGTGGGATCCTGACCCAAGTCGAAAGAGTTGTGATCGTATCTTGACGAATGGAACGACGGCCAGGTGCGCCATGGCGACAGACCGTACCGACTATCGTCGTGTCGCGTCGTGATCGACTGGCCGCGACTTAGGATTTCAGCGAGATATGAATTGGGTCTGCGTTCGGTGTAATAATCAACTATCTTCCAGGGAACTTCGTTCAACTCGTACAGGATCACGTCCCGTGAATGGCCGCTCATGGCCCCCCTTTCCTGTCGTCTGGACCGGTCACCGACGGGTGTACCAGAGCCCAGTGGACTGCACGTCAACACCACATTACGCCCAGACCCGTGAGTCGTGCTGGTGGGGTTGACCCCTAATGGTGGACACCTGACTGGTGGGACTGCTGGTCCCCCGGGAAGGATGTCGGTATGTCGGGTAAGCGTCGGAAGTACACCCCGGATTTCCGGGAGCAGACTACCCGCCGGGTGATCGAGACGGGCCGGACGGTGGCCCACGCGGCGGCCGAGATCGGCGTCGGCGAACAAATGCTGGGTCGTTGGGTGCGCCGCCTGAAACGCGATGAAGTAGATGGCAGTGATACTGCTCGGGTGCTTGACGCTGATGAGCGCGCAGAACTGCAGCGTCTACGCCGCGAGAATGCCGAACTACGTTTGGACCGTAAGCATTTAAACAAAGCCGCGGCCTTCTTCGTCTCCGAACCCAACCAGTAGAGGCCTACCGCGTCATCGAGGCGCAGAAGGCCACCTACACCGTGACACGGATGTGTGAGGTGCTAGAGGTGTGACGCTCGGGGTTCTACAAATGGCGCACAGCCCGGTCGGCTGGGCCGTCGGTGACCCAGCAACGCCGCGCCGCGGTTGACACCGAGGTCGCCGCGTTCCACTAGGCCTCCGACGGTGTGTATGGAGCACCGCGGAACATGGTCGACCTGGCGATCCGCGGTGCGCTGGCCCGTTTCTCTGGCACCGTGCTTCTCATTATCGATGCCTCCACGGTTCGGGGGAACCTCACAAGCACCCGAGCTTCAGTGAAAGGGAAAGAAAATCGTGACCAGCGCCGGCGCCGCGGCCAACACGAAGAAGGTTAGAGGCGCACCCAAGCGCGCGAAGTCTTTGTATCGATGGCCGCCCATAGCCCACACCATCGTGTTTGTCTGATAACCGATCGGCGTAAGAAACGACATGGTTGCACCGAAAATCACTATCACCGCGAACGGCAACGCGTTTGCACCCGCTTGCTCGGCAACCGCAATCGCAATGGGGAACATCAGCGCCGCCGCAGCAATGTTCGAAATCCCCTCGGTGACAAACATCGTGGCCGCCAGAACGGCTGCCAGTAAGCCGTAGAGTCCGAGCGGAGCCGCAGAGCTGACAACCAATTTCGCAAAGGACGAGGCGAGTCCGCTTTGCTCGACGGCCTTTCCAAAGCCGAAACTGGTTGCCATTATTTATAATACGTTGGCGTCGATGAAACGCCGCGCATCCGCCAGAGTCACAATCTTTGCGACGATCAGCCCGAACGCGATGAGCAGCGACACCTTCAATAAATCCAAGACTCCGGTACCTGCTAGCAGAATCAATGCACAGGTTGCCAGCTCGACTGTTCTCGCGTGCTCGCGCCGAATCGGCCTTTCCTGGTTGAGCGGGGACACGACGGCGAAGTCGCGGTGCTCACGATATCGCTGATGGAAGCGGGAGCCCGATACCAAAGATTGCGAATATGTTCAGTCGGCCCAATCCAGCCTTATCAATGAGGTCGTTGACGAAGAGGTTTACTGACGTGCCGATCATCGTCATAGACCCACCGAGGATCACCTCATAGCTCAACGGCATCAGGTATCGCGATGGCGATCGGCCTGTGCGTCGGCACCACCAGACGACCCTCGGAGCGAGCATCGCCACCAGCAGAGTATTCGCGATGAAAGCTGATACTGCAGCCGATGGCCCGCACACACGCAGCAACTCACCCCGGTGTCGGCCGCGAGTACGCGCCACCGAGGAGTCTCGATGTCACACTCTCGAATGCACCGGTGACGTCTACGGCCCCGGCCAGCACATACAGGGCAGCGACAATCGCAAGCGACTCGTTGGCGACGCCGGCCAACAGCTGGTCCTTAGCGATGACGCCAAAGACGTAGAGCGCAAGCACAGCGCCGCCCATGACCAAGGTCGGGTTGAATCGGTCGAGGATGAGCAAGCCAACAGTAGTGCCCACCACCGCGAGGGAGATCCAGGCAACTATCGTCACATCTCCCCCTCGAAGATTTAAGCCCGTCGACTGCCACGCGCGATACCCAATACTTGCAGCCCCTTCGCGAGGCCGGACACCGTAGGTGTGTCTGCGCTAGCAGAAGCCGGTGACCGCGGCATTGTTCGGTGTTTGTGAAGACATCTGAATTGGCCGCGGCCCCCGCGGTTCACAGCGTAGACCCTGACCGATGGCAGACCGAGTTCTCTGCGGTGATCGATCCGGTCCACGCCACGAAAGGCGGGGACGGATCAAAATGAGGTGCGGTGCTCAGTGATCGGGACCGTTGCGAGCGGTGGTGGAGGTGCGCCGTCCTTCAGCGAGAAAAACGAAACGCGTCAATCCGATGCCTCCGGCCTTTGACTTCTGCGGGCTGGTGGCGCGACATATGTTCCGTCAGGTTCCGTGACTTCGTTATTAGCCGACGGAGCATCGAGCGCAGCCGGTTCGTGAGCAGACGCTGGCTGTCCGCTGGAGGTGCCGTAGTAGCTGTAGCTGTAGCTGTAGCTGTCCGCCGAGCGTCCCCCCATCGGCACCATTGTGAATACTGCGCCGAGGAGCGGAGCACCGACATCCACGAGATTACTCACCGCGTGGGTGAGTTGTTCGCGTTTGATGTTTCCAAAACGGGCCATGATAAGGACGCCGTCGGCGGCAGCCGCCAGTATTGCGGCATCTGTAACGGCGAGCAGCGGTGTCGAATCCACGATAACGTAATCAAACTGCGAACGGAGTTCGTCCAGAAGCCTTTTGGCTGATAGCGACCCCAACAGCTCGCTCGGATTGGGCGGGATAGCTCCTGAGGTGAGCACAGTTAGTCCGGGAAATCGCGTCTTCTGCAGTGCCTCATCGAGGGTCGCGCCGCCGCTGAGCACTGTGCTAAACCCGACCGGCCCGAGCAAGTCGAGGTACTTGTGCAACATAGGACGCCGCAAATCGCCATCAACGAGCAGAACGTTGTGGTGGGCCTCCGCCAACGCCAGCGCAGTGTTTATCGCGGTGGTGGATTTGCCCTCGCTTGGCATCGAACTGGTGAAGACGATTACGCGTGGCGGATTATCAACTGCGACGAACTGCAGGTTTGTCCGAAGCTTGCGGAATGCTTCAGCGATTGCTGAGTTTTCTCGATCGAAGGATATCGCAGCCTGTTTTCGTCGGTCCTTGTCGAGCGGAATGCTGCCGACGACTCCGGCACCGGTGATTTCTTCAAGCGTGCTTCGGTCCTTGACGGTGTTGTCGAGTAAATCACGGAGAACGACAAGGCCGATTCCCAACACCACGCCGACTGCAAGACCCATCGCAATGTTGCGCGAGGTGTTCGGCACCACCGGATCGTTGGGAATCGACGCGCGCTGCTCAACGACGACACGAGAACCTGGACTGGCCCCTTCCTCTGGAGTTTCCAATTCACGCACCATTACAACGAATTCGTCGGAAAGAGTGTTTGCGATATCACGCGCTCTAACCGGTGACTGGTCAAGAACCGCTACGGTTATCAATACGGTGTTGCCTCGGGCGCTCGCCTTTACGCGCTCTTGTAGCTGTCCTGCGCTCATATCGAGGCCGAGCTTGTCGATAGTACGCTGCGCTAGCGTTTGGCCCTTAAGTAGCTCGGCGTATGAGGTCACGCGCTCTTGGGAGAAGCGATTGCCTTGGTATATTTCGGCTACCGATGAACCGGCACTGGTTGACACGAAAAGCCTGGTCGAGGCCTGATAGAGAGGAGTGGTCAGCAATGTGAGGGCGACCGCTCCCAGGACCGCGACCACCGTCGTCACCGCAACGGTGACCCAGCGAGCAAGCAGGACCTTTACGAAATCCTGGAGATTCAACGCCGCCCCCTTTGCTGGTGATTGCTCTGGCCGTACTCCCTCAACTGACGTCGCATGACTGATGTGATTGTCCAGCGGAGTCCAAAGGACCGCCGAGCATCGGGCGACTCTGACCTAACCTGTGCATTCGGCCACCGATACTACGGGCACCGGATTATCCACCAAAGGCTGGATGGGGACGCGGGGAGCACCTGGAGACGTAGGTTCCGACAAGCGGAAGACTAAGTCGCCGGATTTCCCCGGCGGTATAGCGACCTGCACCTCATAGCTGGGGTGGCCGCGTTCGGTGGTCTCGAAGTACGCCCCGCGTTCGCCTTTGGAGAGCAAGCTCACTACTTCCGCACCGTTCGTGGCGAGAAGCCGCACTGAGGACACCATGGTCCCTTTCGGGAATCTCCACGGAATCGACGGGTCTAAGCCCGAAGAACCCGCAACGTAATCGGGTAGCGTGGATACTACCGAATCAGGCACTGCGTTCGTCAAACGTACAGTGACAGTTGACATTCTCGTATCGCCCTCGCAGCCATCGGCGACGTATTCGATCTCCCTTTTTAGGTAGTAGTCCATCTTGTTCTCACCAAGATTATTGATGATGACCTCGGCATACGGTGCGGGATCATCTGGAATTACATGCGCGAGCGGCGTCATCTCAAGGAACTCTTGGTCCTGCTGAGACGAACTCCACACGGCAATTCGACGTTCACTGACGGCTTTGCCGAGCGCATCGAGTAGTTTGCGGGGCGAGTCGACTCCTGCCGTCATTTTCTCGACCACCGCATTAGAAATATCCTGAAGGTAATTTTTGCGGGCGATCTTGTCCGTCGGGAAACGGCTATATGCAGTCGACTCTGTCAGTTCAACTACGTTCTCCTCCGTTACTATCTCACCGTCAGGCAACTTCACCGGCCCCACTGCGCCCAGGATGTAGCTCAGCGCGATCGGATCGATGGCGATTACTCCGTCGACGTTAACTCCCGTTTCCTGCGCCCATAGGGACTTCCATATCTGCGCGGCGTACGGAAAATGCGAGCTCGAATTACTGTTGCGGAAGTCGGTGGTTGCATTCGCGTCACCGTACTGTTGATCGAACTCCGGGCCGAGGTCGATGGGAGCGTACGGGCCAATGAATTCTATGTTCGATCCCAAGCTGTCCACGGTCGCAACACCGTCATCGAATCGAAGAATTCCAAATCCGCCGAGGAGACCCCCGGTACCGCGGGCTTCGGCGTTGGTTTGAAAGCCCATAAAATACGTGCGCGGACCATCTGCACCCATCATTGACGGTGCTATACGCGCGGCAAGGGCCGCGTTGTCCATCAGTTTTGCGAGGTCGGAGGTCTGGTTTTGCAGCTCCGCCCGAGCATCGCCCAGGATGGAAAGATACCGCGGCTCTGATATCGCGCTGGCATCAGCATCAAGCCGGGCCGCAGCCGACGCTATCTTGCTCAGCTTAGGTTCCTCCGAGCGGAGCAGCTGCACGTCTACACGGTTGCCTTGCAGCAGCCGGTCTGGCGATATCGCTAGGCCAGCATCTGCCGTGGGCTGAAGTACATCGGTTGCCAGTCCGAAGACCACGTCGGCTATCTGCTGACCGGTCTTGAAGGGGCTACCGAGCCACGGCACCACCGAGGCGATGTTCCATGGCAGCGAATGGGTCGCATCGCGAGCCACTTTCGCGTGGGAATGCGCGTCATCTGCGAAACGCGATGCGTCCTCGCCATTCCCCCGCGACAATGAATCTTTCGCCTGCTGTGCGCTGGCCCGCGCTTGCTCAAGATTTGACTTTGCTTCGAACGCTCGAACGCCCAGCCAACATCCAAACACAACGATGAGTAGAAGCAGGACTGCGGTGATAATTACACTGCGACGACGTAGAAATCGTTGCAGACGCGCCATCCGCCGTTCGCCTTCGAAAGGTTCCGGACGGTCGTCGCCGTCCGCATCACCTGGCAAGAGACCTCGAAAAGATATTGGCACTCAGCGGCTTTCCAGTAGTCAGTTCCGGCGGTGGACATGAAGCTGTCTCCAACGCCGGAACTACCGTAGCAAACTTGCGACTAGACCAACGTCGGTCCAGTCGCAAGTTTGCTACATCGTCTTGTTAAGTGCTACCCGCTGCAGCCTCGAGCCAAGCCCATAGTAACGGTGCTGTAGGAGTCGATTTTCGACATAAGTCCCAAGATGCACCCAGTCTGGCCTTCGGGAATCACGCTCTCCCAAAAACCGTAAAACAGGGGCTGAATAGCTTCAGGCAACAGGGGTATCATGTTCCATTCGACTACCAAGATGTTGTCCGCTTCGCTTAAGCCCTTGCCGACACAGACCAGAGCATTGCAGAGTGCTGGCTGCGCACTTGCTGAGGCGCTAGCGCCAGCGCTGGCATTAGCGAGTGGATTCTCGCATTCTCCGGTATCGATCTCGTCGCATTCGCCAAGCGATGAGCCTAGGCCAGCCAGCGGCATAGGCGCCGCGGGCGCCGCATTGGCAACAGCCCCCTGCATCAAGGCAGCAGCACCGGCGACCGCAACCGCCGCCGCCCCAACCTGGAACTTTGTGTTGATGCTCGACAGTTTTGTCGCCACCGTAGACATGCTCCCCCACTTCCTCTCCATTAGAGTTAGCTGATATTAATCCGTGACCTTCCTGAGTGTCAACCGGAACGCGCGTTTTGGTCGAAACTAATCTCAGGGCTGACCAGACCCCATCTACCAGCAGGTACAGACTAGGTCATGGGCACTCCCGAGGGGGGTCAGCGGATGACCCGTTTCACCCCAGATTCTCAGGAAGTTCCTAGCCCGCATCGCGCGCTGACATTGCACTGCCGTGCAGATTGCTCAGGATCAAGAAACCCCCATGGCAGGTCGACGATGGCCAGAAGCGCACGGTGATCGGACCCGGGCCGGTCGATGGTGCGGATCGACGACACGGCGGAGTTTCGGGTGAACACGTGATCGATAGTGAAGAGCGGCGAAAAATTTCGGCTACGACGGGAAGGGCGGCGCGTAGCCCGCGTCAGTCTGCTCGACGTTATCGCGGTAGCCGTTATTGAGTTAAGTCGCGAGCCTGGCACATGTCCGGTGTGCTGTTGAAGTATCTTGCGAGCGATTACCGCACCAGTGCCCGCTAACGCGGCGAGGCCCTCATCCGTTCCTTGCCGACGGAGCCAGTCGGGGGTCATCTCCGACAATGTGATGACTTCCCCACCCGCCCGAACAAGTTCAACGAACGACGGCAGGTCAGCGCGTCCACGGCGCAGACTCACGGACAGCACCCAAACGTCGACATGTTCACCGACCTCGGGCGGCTTCGCGAAGTAGTACAGGGCAGTTGGATAACTAGACTGACTGCCGCAATCGCCGGCGCCACGCGGACATGACGACTCGGAGGCTCGCTACCGACAGCAGCAGTCCCCCTACGGCTACCACAGTCACGTACGGCGAACCCACCGCAATGAGCAGGGCGATGTTGTTCGGCAGCGACAGCGCAGCGGACGATCAGCGTGAAAATCGAGAATGCCAAAGCCAGAACCGCGAGCACGATGTGACGCCCGCCTGAACGAGTGCGGTGCGTACGGGATGAGTTGATGCGCGTCCTCCCTAGTACGCCGCGTGACACGGACCGCGGGCTACCAAGACAACTCCACAGTGGACTTTCTAAGGGACCGGTAAGGGCCACGCGCGACACCTCAGGAGCGCGGCGATAGCATCAACACCCATGACCAGCGTGACTGAATCTTCCGAGCCGGCCGCCGAGCACGAGATCGATATCCACACCACGGCCGGGAAGCTGGCCGATTTACGCACGCGCACCGAAGAAGCCCTGCACCCGGTCGGCGAGGCCGCCGTGGAGATGGTGCACGCCAAGGGCAAGCTCACCGCCCGCGAACGCATCCTGGCGCTGCTCGACGAAGACTCGTTCGTCGAACTCGACGCGCTGGCCAAGCATCGGTCCACCAACTTCGGGCTGGACACCAACCGGCCCACCGGCGACGGCGTGGTCACCGGCTACGGCACGATCGACGGCCGCGACGTATGCATATTCAGCCAGGACGCCACCGTGTTCGGGGGCAGCCTCGGTGAGGTGTACGGCGAGAAGATCGTGAAGGTCCAGGAGCTGGCCATCAAGACGGGTCGCCCGCTCATCGGCATCAACGACGGCGCGGGCGCCCGCATCCAGGAGGGTGTCGTCTCACTGGGCCTGTACAGCCGGATCTTCCGCAACAACATTATGGCCTCCGGTGTCGTCCCGCAGATCTCGCTGATCATGGGCGCCGCCGCCGGCGGACACGTCTACTCCCCCGCACTCACCGACTTCGTCATCATGGTCGACCAGACCAGCCAGATGTTCATCACCGGACCCGACGTGATCAAGACCGTCACCGGCGAGGACGTCACGATGGAGGAACTAGGCGGTGCGCACACCCACATGGCGAAGTCGGGCACCGTGCACTACGTCGCCTCCGGTGAGCAGGATGCCCTGGACTACGTCCGCGATCTACTGGGCTACCTGCCGCCGAACAGCTACGCCGAGCCGCCGCGGTACCCGGCGCCGCATCCCGGTCCCATCGAAGAGAGCCTCACTGACGAGGACATCGAACTGGACACGCTGATCCCGGACTCGCCGAATCAACCCTACGACATGCACGAAGTCATCACCCGCATCCTCGACGACGACGAATTTCTGGAGGTCCAGGCGGACTACGCAGGCAACATCATCATCGGGTTCGGCCGCGTCGACGGTCGCCCCGTCGGCATCGTCGCCAACCAGCCCACCCAGTTCGCCGGCTGCCT
>JAHZKD010000226.1 GCA_022600605.1 Actinomycetes bacterium | reverse complement strand
TGCGGCCCACGGGGACCGAGGCTCGGTGATCTTGGCCGGCGGCACCGAGCTGCCAGCCGACCTGCTCGTCTACGCGACTGGATTCACCTCGATGAACAGCTGGGCGGCCGACCTGATCGGCCAGGACGTCGCCGACAAGGTCGGCAAAGTATGGGGTTTGGGCTGATACTCATCGGCTGCGGGTAGCGTGCCTGGCTGGAACCCGGCGCTCGGAGGAACCCAACGTGAAACTCAGTATTGGTAGCACGACTATCACGTCCATCGTCGAGCAGGACCTCACGTTCCTTTCAGAAGTCGTCCCGAACGCGCGGCCATCGGATTTAGCAGGGCTGCCCTGGCTCAAACCTCATTTCGTCGACGCAGACAACGGGATGCTCGGCCTCGTTCAGTCGTTTCTGATCGAACACGGCGGCGCCCGCATTGTGGTGGACACCTGCGTCGGCAACGGCAAGGAAAACTTCTCGATCCCAGAGTGGGCGCACATGAATAGCGACTTTCTCCAGCGCTTCGCCGAAGCCGGCTTCCAACCCGCCTCTGTCGACTACGTGGTGTGTACACACATGCACATGGACCACGTCGGGTGGAACACCTACCTGCACGAGGGCCACTGGAAGCCGACATTCCCCAACGCCCGCCACATATTCGTCAGCGATGAGCTGCGGTACTGGACTAGCGAAATCGCGAAGCCGGTCTCCGGCCAAGGCGGTCTCACCGGCGAATCAGACGAGTACAAGACCGCATTTCAACAGACCCAAGCCGCTATCTACGAACAGTCGGTCAAGCCGATTCTCGATGCGGGGCTCGCGCTATTCGTTGACTCGTCGCACACGCTGATGCCCGGGGTGAAGCTGGTTGCGACACCCGGACACACTCCGGCCCACGTATCCGTCGAGATCGACGCCGACGGGCGGAAAGCCCTCATCAGCGGTGACAGCTTCCACCACCCGTGCCAAATTGCGCACCCCGAATGGGCCGCCGATCCTGACACCGACCAAGACGCCAGCACTCAGACCAGGCGCAACATCCTCGCTGAACTCGCCGATTCCGCGACGTACTTCATCGGCACCCACTTCGCAGAGCCCGTCGCCGGCAAAATCGTTACCGACGGCCAGTCTTACCGATTCGATACGGTAGTGACTCGTTAAGCGCCGCTAAACATCTTGCGCCAAGCGCACTTCAACGTGTGGTGACCAGACCTAATTGCTCTGTCACAGGTCCAGCGCCGCATAGGTTCGGGTCACAGGTCCAGCGCCGCATAGGTTCGGCGAACGAACTTCGGTTGTGCGCTTTGCAGTTTCGCCAGTGAGCTGTTGCCGGCGACGGCCGTGGCGGCGTCGGCGGTCAAGTTTGGGAAATTCTGGATGAGATAGATCAGGATGACGTCTGCTGAGGGGTCGGCCTGCCACCAGGTGCCGTAAGCGCCCGGCCAGGAGAAGGCTCCGGGTCCGCCTGGACCAAAGAGTTGGCGCGACTTTGCCGGGTCGGTCACGACGGAAAGGTTGAGCCCGAAGCCACGGCCGATCCAGAACGGCGCTCCCAAGAAATCGTGACGTTTCTGCTCATCGGTGAGTCGGTCGGTACGCATCAACGCCACCGACTGTTCGGACAGCACCCGGGCGCCATCGAGCGTCCCGCCGGCAAGCAGCATGCGGGCGAAACGCAGGTAGTCGTCGGCGGTGGACCAGAGTCCGGCGCCACCGGCGCAGAACGGCGGGTCGACGACGGGTGCGGGTCCCATCGCATCGTCACGTAGCTTGCTGTCGCCGTCGATCTGATACATCGTGGCGGCGCGACGTCGGCCGGCGGCTCCGACATTGAACCCGGTGTCCGACATCCCCAGTGGCGCCAAGATCCGTTGGTGGAGCACCTCGCTCAACGGCTTGCCCTCGATTCGTGACAGCGCGATACCCAGGACGTCGGTGGCGTGGCTGTAGGTGAGTCGCTCGCCCGGCTGGTGAGCGAGGGGGAGGGTGGCGAGGTCGGCTAGCCACCGGTCCTGATCTTGGCGCTTGGGCAGCTTGCGGTATGCCTCCGAGAGCGGTCCGCGCACCGAGAACATATAGGCCAACCCGCTGCGGTGTGTCATCAGATCCTCGACCGTGATGAGTCGCAGAGCGGGCACGGTGTGATCCAGGCGGCCTCCGGGTTGCGCCAGCACACGCATGTCTGCGAGCTCAGGAAGCCACGTCGCGACGGGGTCGGTCAGGGTGAGCTTGCCTTCCTCGATCAGCGACATCGCTGCGGCTACGGTGACCGGTTTGGTCATCGAGGCGATCCGGAAGATCGTGTCGCGCTGCATCGGCAGCCCTGCGTCGACATCCCGGTAGCCCAGTTCGTTGACCTGCAGCACCTCACCGGATTGCCAAACCAGCGTGACTGCCCCGGCCAGCAGGCCGGCGTCGATCGCCTCGACGAGTGAGGCCTTGTTGCGGTCGAAGTTCATCGCGCCAGATTAGGGCAGTCGACCTGCCCGCTGGATTTCGAGTATCCCCACCCCGCAGAGTATGTGGCCATCTCGCTCAGCCGTGGCGCAGGTGCTAGGCTGCCCGCAGTTTCGACATCCTTTAACGATCCGTCCCGTGAGGCGGAGAAGGAGGTCCGGCTCACTCGTGGGCTCGCCTGATCACGCCGGTGCTGCTGACCGGGAGCTGATGTCCGCAGCGGACGTCAGCCGAACCATTGCTCGCATCGCTCATCAGATCATCGAGAAGACGGCGCTCGACGCCCCCGATGCCCCCCAAGTCGTGCTGCTGGGCATTCCTACCCGCGGCGTCACACTGGCGAGTCGGCTGGCTCGCAATATCGCTGAATTCAGCGGCACCGAGGTCGCGTGCGGTGCCCTCGACATAACTCTCTACCGTGACGATCTGATGAGTAAGCCCCCCCGCGCGCTAGCGGCCACCGAGATTCCCGAAAGCGGCATCGATGACGCGCTGGTCATCCTCGTCGATGATGTGCTGTACTCCGGCCGGTCGGTGCGTGCGGCGCTGGACGCTCTGCGGGATCTGGGCAGGCCCCGGGCGGTCCAGTTGGCGGTACTTGTGGACCGCGGGCATCGGGAGCTACCTATCCGCGCCGACTATGCCGGAAAGAACGTGCCTACTTCTCGCGCGGATAACGTCAAGGTCCGCCTCACCGAGGATGACGGCCACGAGGGTGTCCGGATCGCGCCCTACGGAGGGCCGGCCCGCTGATGGTGAGCGCTTGCGCGAAGAAGAGACGACCGTGAAGCATCTACTTGCCGCGGCCGACCTCGGACGAGACGACGCCACCGCCATTCTTGACAACGCCGACCGGTTCCGGGAGGCGCTGTTGGGCAGGGAGGTCAAGAAGTTGCCCACTCTGCGGGGGCGCACCATCATCACGATGTTCTACGAGAACTCCACCCGCACGCGGGTGTCTTTCGAGGTGGCCGGAAAGTGGATGAGTGCAGACGTGATCAACGTCAGCGCTTCGGGATCGTCTGCGGCCAAAGGAGAGTCACTGCGCGATACAGCGCTGACCCTGCGCGCCGCCGGTGCCGATGCGTTGATTGTGCGGCATCCTGCCTCCGGTGCCGCGCAGCAGCTTGCGGCCTGGACTGCATTGGCGGATGAGCCTTCGGCGAGTCCCTCGGTTATCAATGCCGGCGACGGCACACACGAACATCCCACGCAGGCACTGCTCGACGCGTTGACGATCCGGCAGCGACTGGGCGCCATCGAGGGCAAGCGGGTGGTGATCGTTGGGGACGTACTGCACAGCCGGGTAGCCCGTTCCAATGTCGCATTGCTGCACACGCTCGGCGCGGAGGTGGTCCTCGTCGCCCCACCGACTTTGTTGCCGGTTGGTGTCGACCGCTGGCCGGTCACGGTCTCCCATGACCTTGACGCAGAACTCCCGCTGGCTGACACCGTGTTGATGCTGCGCGTTCAGGCTGAACGGATGAACGGCGCATTCTTCCCCTCGTCGCGCGAGTACTCGGTGCGCTACGGCCTGTCCGAGAAGCGCCAGGCACGCCTGGCTGAGCATGCGGTGGTGTTGCACCCGGGTCCGATGTTGCGGGGCATGGAGATTGCGCATTCGGTGGCGGACTCGTCGCAATCGGCGGTACTGCAACAGGTCTCCAATGGTGTGCACGTTCGGATGGCCGTGCTGTTCCATCTGTTGGCCGGGACCGAGGCGGGGGTACATCCAGCTCGCGGGGGAGAAGGGGGCAGCGCATGACCGAATCTGATCTCGGGTCGATTGACCACCCGCCGGTGTTGATCAGAGGCGTGCGCGCCTACGGTGAGGGCGACGCTGTCGATGTGCTCGTGGCCGATGGCCAGATCCATGCCATTGGCGCAGACCTCGCAGGGGACGGCCGGTCCGAGAAGGGCTGGGATGTCGGCTCGGAGGTCATCGACGCCCACGGCCAGATCCTGTTGCCGGGCTTTGTGGACCTGCACACCCACCTGCGTGAGCCCGGCCGAGAGTACGCCGAGGATATCGAAACCGGTTCGGCTGCAGCGGCTCTCGGCGGATATACTGCGGTCTTCGCGATGGCTAACACCGATCCGGTCGCCGACAGTGCTGTGGTCACAGACCACGTGTGGCACCGCGGCCAGCAAGTAGGCCTGGTTGACGTGCACCCGGTCGGCGGGGTAACCATCGGCTTGGAGGGTAAGCAGCTAACCGAGATGGGCCTGATGTCTGCCGGTGTCGGGCAAGTCAAGATGTTCTCCGACGACGGCCTGTGCGTAGACGACCCGTTGGTGATGCGCAGGGCGCTGGAGTACGCCACCGGCCTCGGGGTCCTGATTGCCCAGCACGCCGAGGAGCCCCGGCTGACCGTTGGTGCTGTCGCACACGAAGGCCCGAATGCCGCCAAGCTCGGGCTGGCCGGTTGGCCGCGTACCGCCGAGGAATCGATTGTGGTCCGCGATGCGCTGCTGGCTCGCGACGCCGGCGCTCGCGTGCACATCTGCCATGCGTCCACTGCGGGAACTGTCGAACTCCTCAAATGGGCTAAAGAGCAAGGGATTTCGATCACAGCGGAGGTCACCCCGCATCATCTACTGCTCGATGACACCAGGCTGTACAGCTACGACGGGCGCAACCGGGTGAACCCGCCGCTGCGGGAGGCCAGCGATGCCGTCGCGCTGCGTCAGGCGCTGGCCGATGGCGTCATCGACTGTGTGGCCACTGATCATGCACCGCACGCCGAGCACGAGAAGTGCTGCGAGTTCAACATTGCCCGACCGGGCATGCTGGGATTGCAGACGGCGCTGTCGGTGGTCGTGGAGACCATGGTTGCCCCCGGTCTGCTGACGTGGCGCGACGTCGCCCGCGTCATGAGTGAAAGCCCCGCCCGCATCGTCGGGTTACCCGATCAGGGAAGGCCGTTAGAGGTCGGGGAGCCGGCGAATCTGACGGTAGTCGATCCCACCGCCACCTGGACGGTGACCGGACCTGCGCTGGCCAGCCGGTCGGACAACACTCCGTACGAGGACATGACGCTACCGGCTGTGGTCACGGCGACCATGCTGCGCGGCAAGGTCACCACCCGTAACGGGGAGGTGCGCTGGTGAACACGCCGACGCTGGTGACCTGGTTGGTCATGGCCAGTCTCTTGGTGCTGGCGATCGCGGTGCTGAGCCAGCAGATGGTGCGCGGTTGGCGGCACCGTGCCCAGCGACAGGCCAAGATCATCGGCACGCTGCCTTCGCTGCCCGACACCGTAGGTCAGGCGGTCGTCTCTGCGACCAAAGGTCTGTACGTCGGCAGCACGCTGGCTCCGAAGTGGAACGACCGTGTCGCCGCCGCAGATCTGGGGTACCGCGCCAAGGCGGTCGTTACCCGTTATCCGGAGGGAATCATGCTGCAGCGCAAGGGTGCCGGGCCAATCTGGATACCTGACGATGCGGTCGTTGAGATCAGAACTGAAAAGAACCTGGCCGGTAAAGTGCTGACGCACGAGGGCATTCTGGCTATCCGATGGCGGTTGCCGACAGGTGCCGAGATCGACACCGGTTTTCGTGCCGACGATCGTCGGGAATACTCGAAATGGCTTTCAGAGGAGGTCGGATGACCGCACACAAAGCCGTCCTTGTGCTCGAGGACGGCCGGATCTTCACCGGCACCGAGTTCGGGGCAGTCGGTGAGACGCTTGGTGAGGCCGTGTTCTCCACCGGCATGTCGGGGTACCAGGAGACCCTCACCGACCCCAGCTATCATCGGCAGATCGTGGTGGCCACGGCACCTCAGATCGGCAACACCGGCTGGAATCTTGAGGACAGCGAGAGTCGCGGCGACAAGATCTGGGTAGCCGGTTACGCCGTGCGCGATCCGTCGCCACGGGCGTCGAGCTGGCGTGCCACCGGGACTCTTCAGAGCGAACTGGAACGCCAGGGCGTCGTCGGTATCGCCGGTATCGACACCCGCGCAGTGGTTCGTCACCTGCGCAGCCGAGGTTCGATGAAGGCCGGAGTGTTCAGTGGTGCCTCGCTGGCCGACGCCGAGGAGTTGCTGACTCGGGTGCGCGGGCAGGCAGCGATGCTCGGCGCGGACTTGGCGGGCGAGGTCAGTACTGCGAGCAGCTATATCGTCGAACCCGCAGAGCTGCATAAGTTCACCGTTGCCGCTCTGGATCTGGGCATCAAGACCAATACGCCGCGAAACTTCACACAGCGCGGTATTCGCACCCACGTGCTGTCGTCGTCGGCCAGCTTCGGCGAAATCGCCGATCTGCGCCCCGACGGAGTGTTTCTGTCTAATGGGCCGGGAGATCCGGCGACCGCCGACCATGTGGTGGCCGTGACTCAAGAGGTGCTTGGCGCCGGAATTCCGCTGTTCGGTATCTGTTTCGGTAACCAGATCTTGGGCCGCGCGTTGGGCCGCGGCACCTACAAGATGACCTTTGGACACCGGGGCATCAACATCCCCGTGATGGACCACACGACCGGTCGGGTCGCGATAACCGCGCAGAACCACGGCTTTGCGCTGGAGGGTGAGGCCGGCGAGGAGTTCGACACACCGTACGGGCGCGCGGTGGTCAGCCACACCTGCGCCAATGACGGTGTGGTGGAAGGAATCAAACTGCTCAATGGGCGGGCGTTCTCAGTGCAGTACCACCCGGAAGCGGCCGCGGGTCCCCGCGATGCCGAGTACCTGTTCGATCAGTTCGTCGACCTGATGGCAGGGGCCGCATGAGCGGGAGAGCGCAGTTTTCTATCCATTCCCGCGGGGTGACGTGGGCAGACATGCGCGCTGGCGCACAGGAGAAGTAGATGCCGCGTCGTACTGACCTCAGCCATGTCCTGGTGATCGGTTCCGGCCCGATCGTTATCGGACAGGCATGCGAGTTCGACTACTCGGGTACCCAAGCGTGCCGGGTGCTGCGGGCCGAGGGGTTGCAGGTCAGCCTCGTGAACTCGAACCCCGCGACGATCATGACAGACCCGGAGTTCGCCGATCACACCTATGTGGAGCCCATCACCGCCGAGTTCCTCGAGCGGGTCATCGCCCAGCAGGCAGAGCGCGGAAACAAGATCGATGCGCTGCTGGCGACCCTGGGGGGACAGACCGCGCTCAACGCCGCAGTCGAACTTTCCGAGAACGGCGTCCTCGAAAGGTATGACCTTGAGTTGATCGGGGCGGATTTCGAGGCCATTCAGCGTGGTGAGGATCGGCAGAAGTTCAAGGACATCGTCAGCAAGGTTGGCGGCGAATCAGCGCGCAGTCGAGTCTGTTTCACGATGGACGAGGTGCGGGAAGCGGTCGATGACCTTGGCCTGCCGGTGGTCGTGCGGCCGAGCTTCACCATGGGCGGCCTCGGGTCGGGGATGGCGTATTCGGCCGCGGACGTGGAGCGGATGGCCGGCGACGGGCTGGCTGCATCCCCGACGGCGAACGTGCTGATTGAGGAGTCCATCTACGGGTGGAAAGAGTACGAGCTCGAACTGATGCGAGATGGTCGCGACAACGTCGTGGTGGTGTGCTCGATCGAAAACGTCGACCCGATGGGCGTTCATACGGGCGACTCGGTGACCGTCGCCCCGGCGATGACGCTGACAGACCGCGAGTATCAGACGATGCGCTCGCTGGGCATTGACATCTTGCGCGAAGTGGGCGTGGACACCGGCGGTTGCAACATCCAGTTCGCCGTCAACCCCGCCGATGGCCGGCTGGTCGTCATCGAGATGAACCCCCGCGTGTCGCGTTCCAGTGCACTGGCGTCCAAGGCCACGGGGTTTCCGATCGCCAAGATGGCCGCGAAGCTGGCCATCGGCTACACGTTGGACGAGATTGTCAACGACATCACCAAGGAGACCCCCGCGTGCTTTGAGCCGACGCTGGACTACGTGGTGGTCAAGGCGCCGAGGTTTGTGTTCGAGAAATTTCCGGGCGCCGACACCACGCTGACCACCACGATGAAATCAGTCGGCGAGGCGATGTCGTTGGGCCGCAACTTCGTCGAGGCGTTGGGTAAGGTTCTGCGCTCATTGGAGACGAGCCGGGCCGGATTCTGGACTGTCGCCGATCCTGATATCGACGATGCCGATCTCGAAAAAGACCGGGTGCTGGAGCGGCTGCGAACCCCCACCGAGGGCAGGTTGTACGACATCGAGTACGCACTGCGGTTGGGTGCGGACGTCGGTCAGGTCTCGCAGGCCTCCGGTGTGGACCCATGGTTCGTCGAGCAGATTGCCGGGCTGGTCGAACTTCGCGCCGAGGTGATCGACGCGCCGGTCCTGGAAGCGGAGTTGCTGCGCCGCTGCAAGCACCACGGTTTGTCGGATCGTCAAATTGCGGCCTTGCGGCCGGAATTGGCCGGCGAGATGGGAGTACGGTCCCTGCGCCGGCGCTTGGGGATCCATCCGGTGTTCAAGACCGTCGACACCTGCGCTGCGGAGTTCGAGGCCAAGACTCCCTACCACTACAGCAGCTACGAACTGGACCCAGCCGCGGAAACCGAAGTCGCACCGCAGGCCGACCGGCCCAAGGTCCTGATCCTCGGATCGGGACCCAACCGCATCGGTCAGGGCATCGAGTTCGACTACAGCTGCGTGCATGCCGCGATGACACTGAGTCAGGTCGGCTTCGAGACGGTGATGATCAATTGCAATCCGGAGACGGTCTCCACCGACTACGACACCGCTGACCGCCTCTACTTCGAACCCTTGACCTTCGAGGACGTCCGGGAGATCTACTACGCCGAGCAGGCCTCTGGTCGAGGCGGTCCCGGTGTGGTCGGCGTCATCGTGCAACTCGGCGGCCAAACGCCGCTGGGTCTGGCTGAACGTTTGGAGAAGGCTGGGGTGCCGATTGTCGGTACCCCGCCCGAGGCGATCGACCTGGCCGAGGATCGCGGCCGCTTCGGCGAGGTACTGAGTGCCGCCGGTTTGCCTGCGCCCCGATTCGGCACCGCGACGAGCTTCGAGCAGGCCCGTCGGATCGCGGCTGACATCGGCTACCCGGTGCTGGTGCGACCGTCCTATGTGCTGGGCGGACGCGGCATGGAGATCGTCTACGACGATGAGACCCTGCGGGGCTATATCACCCGTGCTACCGAGTTGTCGCCTGCACATCCTGTCCTGGTGGACCGCTTCCTAGAAGATGCGATCGAGATCGACGTGGATGCCCTCTGCGACGGCACCGAGGTCTACCTCGGCGGCGTCATGGAGCACATCGAGGAGGCTGGCATCCATTCGGGGGACTCGGCGTGCGCGCTGCCGCCGGTGACCTTGGGCCGCAGTGACATCGAGGCGGTACGACGGGCCACCGAGGCCATTGCCTTCGGCGTCGGCGTGATCGGTCTGCTCAATGTGCAGTACGCACTCAAGGACGATGTGCTCTACGTGTTGGAGGCCAACCCGCGGGCGAGTCGCACGGTGCCGTTCGTATCCAAAGCCACCGCTATTCCGCTGGCTAAAGCCTGTGCGCGCGTCATGCTGGGCGCCACCATCGCCCAGCTTCGCGAGGAAGGCGTGCTGGCACGTATCGGTGATGGCGGGACCACAGCGCGAGATACCCCGGTCGCAGTCAAGGAGGCCGTGCTGCCGTTCCACCGGTTCCGCAAGGCCGACGGCAGCCAGATCGACTCGCTTTTGAGCCCGGAGATGAAGTCCACCGGTGAAGTGATGGGTATCGACCGTGACTTCGGCACGGCCTTCGCCAAAAGCCAGACGGCCGCCTACGGTTCGCTGCCCGTGCGGGGCACCGTGTTCGTCTCGGTGGCCAACCGGGACAAACGCTCGCTGGTTTTCCCGGTCAAGCGCCTCGCCGATCTTGGCTTCCGGGTGCTGGCTACCGGGGGTACTGCGGATATGCTGCGGCGCAACGGAATTCCGTGCGATGAGGTGCGTAAGCACTTCGAAGAGCCGGGTGGAGTCCATCCGATTTTGTCGGCGGTCGACGCGATCCGGGCCGGCGAGGTCGACATGGTGATCAACACTCCGTACGGCAACTCGGGACCCCGCATCGACGGGTACGAGATCCGCTCGGCGGCCGTATCGATGAACATTCCCTGCGTGACGACTGTGCAGGGTGCGTCGGCGGCGGTGCAGGGCATCGAGGCCGGCATCCGCGGCGACATCGGCGTGATGTCGCTGCAGGAGTTACACAGCGCCTGGGGGTCCTGACGGTGGGCGGGTTCGGTCACCGCCTGTCTCGCGCAATTGCGCAGCGGGGTCCGCTGTGCCTGGGTATCGATCCTCACCCCGCATTGCTGAGCGCCTGGGGGTTGGAGACCAATCCCGACGGGCTCGCTCGGTTCAGCGACATATGTCTGGCGGCGTTCGAGGGCTTTGCCATCGTCAAACCCCAAGTGGCGTTCTTCGAGGCATTCGGTTCGGCGGGATTCGCGGTGCTCGAGCACACGATTGCCGCGCTGCGGGAGCGCGGCGTGCTTGTGCTTGCCGACGCCAAGCGGGGCGATATCGGCTCGACCATGGCCGCCTACGCGGACGCCTGGGCGGGGGACTCGCCGCTCGCCGCCGATGCCGTGACCGCCTCGCCGTATCTGGGCTTCGGGTCGTTGCAGCCGCTGCTGGACAAGGCCCGTGAGCGCAACCGCGGGGTTTTCGTTCTCGCCGCCACATCCAATCCCGAAGGTGCGTCGGTGCAGCGCGCCACCGTGGCTGGACAAGCGACCGGCGGCACCGTGGCTGGACGAGCGACCGGCGGCACCGTGGCCCAGTCGATCGTGGATGCGGCGGCGGCTGTCAACGAACACCTGGGGGCGCCGGGTATGAATGGCATGGTCGGTGTGGTTGTCGGAGCGACTCTGGCCGATCCGCCGGATGTCAGCGCCCTCTGTGGGCCTGTACTGGTCCCGGGGGTGGGCGCCCAGGGCGGGCGTCCTGATGCGCTGGGAGGCCTCGGCGGGGCTCTGCCTGGACAGCTTCTGCCGGCGGTGTCGCGGGAGGTGCTGCAGTGTGGGCCCGATGTCGTCCTGCTGCGCGAGGCCGCCGAACGGACGCGGGATGCGGTCGCCTACTTGAACGACGGTCTGGCCTGAACGACGGTCTGGCCTGAACGACGGTCTGGCCTGAACGACGGTCTGGCCTGAACGACGATTCATGCTGATTGAAGCGGTGGACCGCCGGTAGCTCGACTGCGCGGCGATCGCCGCCATGGTGCCCCTGAGCGGGTTGTTCTCGCGCTTCTAGCGAC
>JAHZKD010000024.1 GCA_022600605.1 Actinomycetes bacterium | reverse complement strand
GTTGGCCTACATGGACCTTCGTGCCGGCACCGCGATGCGCGAGATATCGGTTGACACCGTATTCGTCGGGTCCTGCACTAACGGCCGAATCGAGGACCTGCGGGTAGTCGCCGATGTACTGCGTGGCCGCAAGGTGTCCGCCGACGTCCGAATGCTGATAGTGCCCGGCTCGATGCGGGTGCGCGCTCAGGCGGAATCCGAAGGGTTGGGTGAAATTTTCACGGCGGCGGGTGCGCAGTGGCGGCTGGCCGGCTGTTCGATGTGCCTGGGCATGAACCCCGACCAGCTCTCGCCCGGCCAGCGCTGCGCCTCAACGTCCAACCGGAATTTCGAGGGCAGGCAAGGCAAAGGTGGACGCACACACCTGGTGTCGCCAGCCGTGGCGGCCGCGACCGCGGTCCGCGGCACGCTCGCCTCCCCGGCCGACCTGCCCGCAGTGACGACCCGCTGAAACAAGCACTGATACTCAACAGGAGGCCGTGATGGAAGCGTTTTGCACCCACACCGGAGTCGGCGTGCCGCTGCGCCGCTCCAATGTCGATACCGATCAGATCATTCCCGCGGTCTATCTCAAGCGCGTGGCCCGAACAGGCTTCGAGGACGGTTTGTTCGCCGAATGGCGTACCGATCCTTCGTTCGTTCTCAATCAGGCGCCGTTTGACCACGGCTCCGTGTTGGTGGCCGGGCCTGACTTCGGCACCGGGTCATCGCGCGAACACGCGGTCTGGGCGCTCATGGACTTCGGATTCCGGGTGGTGATCTCCTCCCGGTTTGGCGACATCTTCCGCGGCAACTCCGGCAAGGCGGGGCTGCTGGCGGCAGAAGTCGCACAGGACGACGTCGAACTGCTGTGGAAACTTATCGAGCAGCAGCCCGGTCTGGAAATCACTGTGAACCTTCAGGATCGGACTGTCTCCGCGGGAACGGTCATGGTGCCGTTCAACATTGACGACTACACCGCTTGGCGGCTGGTCGAGGGGCTTGACGATATAGGCCTTACGCTGCGGAAACGCGGTCAGATCGAGGAGTATGAGAGCCGCCGGCCGGACTGGAAACCGCGTACTTTGCCCGCCTGAAAAGCTGTGTCAACGGCTGGAATTGCCCCCTCTCCGATCTGATATTTGCCACGTCCGGCAGGACGTCAAGGGCGGCAAGCAGATTGAAAATATCTGGCCGGCTTGGCTTGAAATTGCGCGTGGCTCTTGGAAATCAGCAGCGAATGGGTTTACCGTGTGTTTTAGTGGGTTCAAAGAGGACCACTAGTATTCGGAGGTTTTGCATGAATAAAGCAGAGCTCATCGACGTACTCACAGAGAAATTGGGCTCGGATCGCCGGCAAGCGACTGAGGCGGTTGAGAATGTCGTTGACACCATCGTACGCGCGGTTCACCGGGGGGAGAGTGTCACGATCACCGGCTTCGGCGTCTTTGAACAGCGTCGTCGCGCCGCTCGAGTCGCGCGCAACCCGCGCACCGGCGAGACGGTGAAGGTCAAGCCGACCTCTGTGCCAGCGTTTCGTCCGGGCGCTCAGTTCAAGGCCGTTGTCTCTGGCGCGCAGCGACTCCCAGCCGCTGGTCCGGCTGTGAAACGCGGCGTGACGGCCGGTGGTCCCGCGCGTAAGGCCGCGAAGAAGAGTGCAGCGAAGAAGGCTGCGGCGAAGAAGACTGTAGCCAAGAAGGCTGCGGTCAAGAAGGCCGCCAAGAAGGCTGCAGTGAAGAAGTCTGTAGCCAAGAAGGCTGCGGCGAAGAAGACTGTAGCCAAGAAGGTTGCAGTCAAGAAGGCCGCCAAGAAGGCTGCAGTGAAGAAGTCTGTAGCCAAGAAGGCTGCGGCCAAGAAGACTGTAGCTAAGAAGGCCGCAGTCAAGAAGGCCGCCAAGAAGGCTGCAGTGAAGAAGACTGTAGCCAAGAAGACCGCGGCCAAGAAGCCTGTAGCCAAGAAGGCTGCCGTCAAGAAGGCCGCTAAGAAGGCTCCGGCCAAGAAGGCCGCGGTCAAGAAGGCTGCCAAGAAGGCTCCGGCCAAACGCGGTCGCAAGTAATCAACGCGATAATCACGCCGCGGATCGAAAACGATCCGCGGCGTGTTTATGCGTGAAGTTTGAATTTAATTGCGGTATCACTTCTTCGGGGCCAGCGGGCTGCCGATGTGGTCAGCGGCGATGAGCCGCCCGTCGGAAAGCGACATGACCCACGTGCTGCCCTTCCGGTTTCGCGATTTGTCTGGCCGGACACCGTCGCGCTCACACCACCATGCGATGAGGTCGGGAATCACCTTTCCCTGAGTGCAGATCACCGGGTTCACCGATGTCGCTGCGATCTTGAGAATGCGTTGGCGGGCTGCCTTACGGTTGTCTGCGTAGGCTTCCTCGGTGAGTGCAGGCTCATTGCGGATCACCCTGTCCAGCTCCTCGGCCAGCGGATCTAATGTCTGCCGGCACCGAGTCCTGTCGGCTGCATACAGTTCGCCCGCTCCGAATGAGAGAAGCTGCCCGACAAGCGACTCGGCCTGCGCCCGACCGTGGCTATCGAGGGGACGCATTCGATCGTCCCCTTTGTACCTGGCTTTGCTTCCCGCCCTGGCATGACGCACGATCATCACCGTCTGGGTGTTGGCAGGTGATTTCAAGAAGCGGCGCAGCACTTTGCGGTCGTGCGGATAGGTGAGCGCCTTGATCGCCTGGGCCGGAGGTAGCCATTGGAGCTCATCGACCTCGTCATTGGTGCTGAACTGCCCGTTGACACAACGAGCCGCCCAGTAACGCACCGTCTTGATGCCCTGATGGACGGGGTAACTCACCGTCGTCAGGCGGCGACCCAGATGTGCGTGAAAGCCGGTTTCTTCCTCGATCTCACGGATGGCGGTCACTGGTTCGGTCTCACCGGGATCGACTTTGCCCTTGGGTAATGACCAGTCGTCATAGCGGGGACGGTGGATGACCGCGATCTCGGGCGCGCCCGCGAGGTCGCTAGGGCGCCACAGCACAGCACCGGCGGCCAGCGTCGGCCGCGTAACCGGGGCCCGATCCGATGGGTTCTGTGTCTGCACCTCAACTCCTGCGGATCATCGCGGCCAGGGAGGCTCCCTGTCTACCGATGGCGATGGCCGTCCATCAACGACATCTGGTGGTCGCGAACGGTTTGACCCTCATGAGGCGCTGCCGTCCAGTGACCGTCGGCACCGAGCTCCCAGCAACGGGTCTTCTTGTCGGTAGCCGATTCGAACACGGCATTCAACTGTGCAGCCAGTCGCGGATCCGTAACCTGTGCCATCACCTCCACACGCCGGTCGAGGTTGCGATGCATCATGTCGGCGCTGCCGATCCAGTATTCGTTGATGGCGTGGAAACTGATAATCCGGGAATGCTCCAGGAATCGGCCAAGAATCGAGCGCACCTGGATGTTCTCCGAAAAGCCGGGTGCGCCGGGGCGTAACGCACAGATTCCCCGTACCACTACCTCCACATGCACGCCCGCCTGCGACGCCCGGTAAAGCGAATCGATGACCTGCTCGTCGACCAACGCGTTGGCTTTCATCCGGATCCGGCCCTCCGCACCGTCGCGGGTAACCGCGATCTCTCGTTCGATCCGTTCGACTATGCCCCTGCGCACGCCATACGGAGCGACAAGGAGGTTGCGGTAGGACTCTTTGCGGGAATAGCCAGTCAACGAGTTGAAGAGGTCGGTCAGGTCAGCGCCGATTTCAGGGGCAGCCGTCAGCAATCCGATGTCTTCGTACAATCGCGCTGTCTTGGGATTGTAGTTGCCAGTTCCGATATGGCAGTACCGACGAATCATCGAACCCTCTCGACGTACCACCAGACATGTCTTGCAGTGTGTCTTCAACCCGACCAGTCCGTAGACCACGTGCACGCCGGCCTGTTCCAATGCGCGCGCCCACTTGATGTTGGCATGCTCGTCGAATCTGGCCTTGATTTCGACGAGCGCAACGACTTGCTTGCCGGCTTCGGCAGCGTCGATGAGCGCGTCGACGATCGGTGAGTCGCCCGAGGTGCGGTACAGGGTCTGTTTGATCGCAAGCACGTTGGGATCAGCGGCGGCCTGCTCGATGAACCGCTGCACCGTGGTGGAGAACGAATCGTAGGGATGGTGGACGAGCACATCGCCGTCGCGAAGTGTCGAGAAGATGCTCTTGGGTGTTTCGCGTTCACCGAACGCCGGCGGCGTGGCAGGCACGAATGGCGGGTCCTTCAGCGCCGGCCGATCGACACCGTAGACCTGCCATAGCGCCGAGAGGTCCAACAACCCAGGCACTTCGACGACGTCGCCGGGCGCGACGTCCAGCTCGCGCAACAGCAGCTCGAGCATCCCTTCGGTCATATCGTCGGAGACTTCCAACCTGACCGGCGAACCGAAGCGCCGACGGGCCAATTCCCGTTCGAGTGCCTGCAGCAGGTCCTCGTCGCGGTCCTCTTCGACTTCGAAGTCAGCATTACGGGTGATTCGGAACGCGTGGTGCTCGACGATCTCCAGACCGGGGAACAGCACCGGCAGGAACGCGGCGATCAACTCCTCCATCGGAAGGAAGCGCACAAGGTTGGGCGAGTCCTCGCGGCTGAACAGCTCGACGAACCGGTCGACGTTGTCGGGCACTTTGATTCGGGCGAAGTGCTGGCCGCCGTCGTCGGGGTGTTTGACGGTGATGGCCAGATTCAGGGCCAGCCCGCTGACGAACGGGAACGGGTGTGCGGGGTCGACAGCCAACGGTGTCAGAACCGGAAATACCTGCTCATGGAAATACGCGGACAACCGCTGCCGTTCGGCCTCGTCGAGCTCGGACCACGTCACGATGCTGACGCCCTGGTCGGCCAGCGCGGGCCTCACCGAGTCGAGGAACACGTGGGCATGGCGGCTGGCGATCTGCTGGGTACGTTCGCTGATCCGGCGCAATTGCTCGCGCGGCGACAGCCCGTCAGCAGACCGGACCGATAACCCCATCTCGTCGCGCCGCTTGAGTCCGGCGACGCGCACCATGTAGAACTCGTCGAGGTTGGAGGCGAATATCGCCAGGAACTTCGCGCGTTCCAGCAGAGGCAGCGACGGATCAGCCGAAAGCGCGAGCACGCGGGCGTTGAAGTCGAGCCAGCTCAGCTCGCGATTGAGGTATCGGTCATCAGGCAGTGGGTTATCGACGGTGGGTGGGGTCGCTGCCGGCGGCGCTTCGGGTGCCGAATCGTCTGGACCTGTCAGCACCGGCGCGGCAGTCGCCGTTTCCGAAGTGTCCGAGCTGTTGGGTCGGGTTGGGGCTTCGGTCATTTCTGTGATGATTCCCTATCGGTGATGCTCCTGCCACCGTGTCGCGTCAACGGATCGGCCTGTCACATTTTCTACGTCATTTCTCCGCGCGGATGGCCTGCAGTGTTGCCGATCCAATGCTGAGCCCGCGACCGGCGCTCAAGTCCTCCGGTGTGTCGATGTCGCAGCGCAGACCGGGCCAATCGCCGGCGAGTTCAATCGCACCCGAGCGACGATGGCGCTCCGCGGAGTCGGGCCCGAAGTGCGGGTCAAGCGCCCCCCCGAACGAGAAGAGCGCCGATGTACCGGTGCCGTGTCGATCGGCGACGAAACTGCGTGGCCAGCCCCGCGCGGCGGTGATTGCCTCGTCGAGTTCCTGGGTCTGCATCGCCGGCAGATCGCCTTGCAATGCAACGATGTTCGAGGTGTGCCTGCGCACCACGGCCTCGGCTGCCAGCAAAGCGTTGTTGAGCGGGTCGTGATGACCTTCTGGCGTCGGGTCGGTGAGCACGAGCGCGCCCAGGCCTCTGGCGGCTGCCGCCGCAGTGTCGTCGGGGGTGACGACGGTTACCGACTGCAACGCCGTCACCGCTGAGGCTGCGTCAATGGTGTCGACCAGCATCGCCAGCACGATGTTCTCTCGATTCGACGTTGAGAATGCCGGCGCCAATCGTGTCTTGGCCGTTGTGAGTCGCTTCACCGCGATCACCAGGCCGATATCGCTGGTAGTGCCGCCGGTCATACCGCTCACCGGTGCCATCCTGCCAGCCCAGCCCAACCCGGCCGGGCTGGGCGGCTGGGCTGGATGGCCGGGTTCCTCAGCGCGGCTCGTGCCTCGCCGCTTGATCGTCATCGCGGCTACGCTGAAGCCGTGGTTGAGGCGGCGGTGATGGGTGCCGGGGCGTGGGGGACGGCGCTGGCCAAAGTGCTGGCAGATGCCGGCAACAACGTCCGGCTGTGGGCTCGCCGGCCCGATCTGGCCGACGAGATCAACCGCACCCATCGAAACGCGGGGTATCTCGACGCGCCGCTTTCCGATTCCATCCGCGCTACCAGCGACTACACCGCTGCCCTGGACGGCGCCTGCACGGTGCTGCTGGCAGTGCCGTCGCAGACCCTGCGCGCCAATCTCAGTCAGTGGAAGGACTCAATCGACCCCGGCGCAACCCTGGTGAGCCTGGCCAAGGGCGTCGAGCTGGGCACGCTGATGCGGATGAGTCAGGTCATTGTGCAGGTCACCGGTGTCGACCCGTCGCAGGTTGCGGTTCTTACCGGACCGAACCTGGCTAGCGAGATCGCGCGAGAGCAGCCCGCCGCAACCGTCGTCGCGTGCAGTGACTCGGCAAGAGCGGTGACGATTCAGCGGGCATTGGCCACCGGTTACTTCCGGCCATATACCAACGCCGATGTGATCGGCGCCGAAATTGGGGGCGCCTGCAAAAACGTTATCGCTCTGGCCTGCGGCATGGCCGCCGGTTGCGGGCTGGGTGAGAACACCGCGGCCGCGATCATCACTCGCGGTTTGGCCGAGATCATGCGGCTCGGAATCGCGTTGGGCGCCATGCCCGCCACTCTGGCCGGGCTCGCGGGCATCGGCGATCTCGTGGCGACGTGCATGTCGCCGCACTCGCGCAATCGCTGTTTCGGTGAGCGGTTGGGCAACGGAGGCAGCATGGAGGCTGCCCTGGCCGCGACGAGCGGTCATGTCGCCGAAGGCGTCACATCGTGTGAATCGGTGCTGGCGCTGGCGTCCAGTTATGACGTGGAGATGCCACTCACCGAGGCGGTGCACCGGGTCTGCCACAAAGGCCTGTCCGTCGACGATGCGGTGGCGCTATTGCTCGGCCGTACAACCAAGTCGGAATGACACCGTGACCGATACTTACGGTGACTCGACCCGCAGCCTCAAAGCCGTTGGCTCGAAGCCGATTCCGGGAGAGCCGATTGCTGCACCACCGGTTCCCGCGGCGGCATATCATATTCCCTCCGACGAAGACGACTCACTGGACAGCTACGGCCGTAGATCGAATCCGACTTGGCGGCAACTGGAATCAGCGCTCGCTCAGCTTGAGGGTGCGGCCACCGCGCTGACATTCGCCTCCGGAATGGCCGCCATTACCTCGGTGTTGCGGACCGTCGCCGAACCGGGTCACAAGATCGTCGTCCCCGCTGACGGTTACTACCAGGTGCGCGCCTACGCCAACGAGTTCCTGGCCCGGCGAGGGGTGACTGTGGTCTCGGCGGGATGCGCCCAGATGTGTGACGCCGCTAGCGACGTCGGCCCGGGCGACGTGGTGCTAGCTGAGTCACCGTCGAATCCTGGGCTTGACGTTGTGGATCTGCATCAGCTGGCGACGGCTTGCCGCGCTCGCGGCTCGATTCTGGTCGTCGACAACACCACCGCCACCCCGTTAGGGCAGCAACCCCTATCGCTGGGCGCCGACCTGACGGTGGCCAGCGCCACCAAGGCACTGGCAGGACACCACGATGTGCTGGCCGGTTATGTCGCGGGCAGCCACCCCGAGATGATGCAACGGTTGGAACGCGAGCGCTTGCTGTCGGGACCCATCCTGGGCCCATTCGAAGCCTGGCTCGTGCTGCGCAGCCTCGGAAGTTTCGGGCTTCGTTTCGAGCGGCAGTGCCAGAACGCCGCGGCGGTGGCGCTGATGTTGCGTTCCCACCCGGCGGTTCGGTCGGTCCGCGATCCCCGCCCTCCCGAGGATCCGTCACACGTAACCGCGTCGACACAGATGCGGCGATTCGGTGGCGTGCTGGCGATCGAGTTGGCGAGCGCTGCTGCGGTGCACGAATTGGTCAGTAGAAGCGCGTTGCTGGTGGCAGCAACGAGTTTCGGCGGGATTCACTCGTCGGTGGACCGTAGGGCGAGGTGGGGAGACTCGGTCCCGGATGGATTTGCGCGGCTCTCGCTGGGTATCGAGGACACCGACGATCTGCTCAGCGATATCGAGCAGGCCCTCTCCTAGCGATATCGAGCAGGCCCTCTCCTAGGCAGGGCGGTAGCCTCTCTAGGTTGTGACCGCCCGCATCCGCGTTGCCGTTGTGTACGGCGGACGCAGCTCAGAACACGCGATTTCGTGTGTTTCCGCAGGAAGCATCCTGCGTAACCTTGATCCGGACCGCTTTGAGGTGGTCCCGGTGGGGATTTCACCGCAGGGTTCATGGGTGCTCACCGACGGTCGGCCGGAGACTTTGGCCATCACCGACGGCGCACTGCCACGGGTCGGTGAATCCTCGGGCACCGCATTGGCGCTGAGCGCCGATCCGGCACGGCGCGGCCAACTCGTGTCGCTGGGTGAAGGCGCCGGCGACCTGCTCGCCGCCGTCGACGTGGTCTTTCCGGTACTTCACGGACCCTATGGCGAGGACGGCACCATCCAGGGCCTACTGGAACTCGCCGGGGTGCCATACGTCGGGGCGGGAGTGCTGGCCAGCGCGGCCGGCATGGACAAAGAGTTCACCAAGAAGCTGCTCGCTGTAGAGGGTCTGCCGATTGGCGATCAGGTGGTGCTGCATCCCCAACAGGCCATGCTGTCGCTGGAGGATCGGGAACGCCTCGGGCTGCCAGTGTTCGTCAAGCCCGCGCGCGGTGGCTCGTCCATCGGTGTCAGCCGGGTCAGCAGCTGGGATGCCCTCGCAGATGCCGTCGAGCTGGCGCGGCGCCACGACCCCAAGGTCATTGTCGAAGCAGCCATGTCGGGGCGAGAATTGGAATGCGGAGTTCTGGAGTTCCCCGACGGACGGGTCGAAGCGAGCACCCTGGGCGAGATCCGCGTGTCCGGCGTGCGCGGCCGCCAAGACGGGTTCTATGACTTCGAGACCAAATACCTCGATGACGGGGCGGAACTCGACGTACCGGCCAAGGTCGACGACGTCGTCGCCGAGCATGTCCGCGGACTGGCGATCCGCGCATTCCGCGCGATTGATTGCCAGGGGCTGGCGCGTGTGGACTTCTTCCTTACCGACTATGGGCCCGTCGTCAATGAGATCAACACGATGCCCGGGTTCACCACGATCTCGATGTATCCGCGGATGTGGGCGGCCAGCGGAATTGATTATCCGAAGTTGCTCGCCACGTTGGTTGACACCGCGATCAGCCGCGGGACCGGCTTACGGTAGTCAGCGCGGGGGTGCGGGATCGATGGCGGCGGGGGGAAGCACCGTCGAGATCACGGCCGAGATCGTCTGGATGGGGGTCGGCCCCGACCCCGCCGGCAGGGTGAGCGCTACATACACGGGCCGGTCGACGGCGAACCAGGTGCTCCGCCCGGTGTCTGCTTCGTCGGCCACTCGGAACCACCCGACCGCGTCGACCATCTGCATCGGCGTGCCCACCGCGAACTCAAGTGGACGGTCGAGCCCGCACCGCAGAATGACTGCTTCGCTACGGTCCTCGGCCTGCCACGCCGCTGTTCCCGCCGGAGCGGGCTCCATCACCGGCGCGCGAGAATATGTGCCGAGCCGGTCGGGCAGCGCAGCGACCAGCCTGTGGCATTCGGGGCTGTCGGCACGCGGCGCGGGTGCAGCGGCAATGACGATCGGCGACTGTGGCGTTTGACGCTGCAACACGGCCGCGACTACGACGACGACGGCGACGGCACCGACGGCCACGACCAGCGCCGCGATCAGCATGTGCCGCGGCGGGTTGTCGTCGGTCGGGCTGTCCATCACGCGCTAGGGCTGCACTCGGTCGACCACGCCGCAATCTTCCCACTGGCTGCATAGACTGCACGCCGCAGGTACCAAACCCAGCGCAGGCGGGCCGCGCGTCCAGGCCACCGAAGGTGCCGGAAGGATGGCGGACATGGCGAGCGATTACCCGGACGATTCATTGGCCGGTACGGGTGAGTTCGCGGTCATCGACCGGTTAGTGGCCGGCCGGCCGCAACCCGGGCTCGTCTTGCTGGGTCCCGGCGATGATGCCGCGGTAGTCGCATCCGTCGACGGCCGGACCGTGGTTTGCACCGACATGCTCGTCGAAAACCGCCACTTTCGGCTCGATTGGTCCTCGCCCCACGATGTCGGCCGAAAAGCCATTGCGCAGAATGCCGCCGACATCGAGGCGATGGGCGGTCGCGCCACTGCGTTCGTGGTCGCGTTCGGCGCCCCCGGCGACACCGCGACGACGCGGGCGGTCGAGCTTGCCGACGGGATGTGGCACGAGGCGGGTCTGATCGGCGCGGGCATCGTCGGAGGCGACATGGTGCAGGCACCGCAGTGGGTCATCTCGGTGGCCGCGCTCGGAGACCTCGGTGGGCTCGACGCCGTGCGCCGCAGCGGAGCGAAACTGGGCGACTCGGTGGCAGTGACCGGTGAACTCGGCCGTTCGGCGGCTGGATTCGCGTTGTGGACCGCCGCGGTCGGCGGATCCGATGACGGGGGATTCAGTGACGCCGACGACCTTGACGGATTTCGTCAACGCCATCTGGTGCCCGAGCCGCCCTACGGTCAGGGCGTCGTCGCAGCGCGCGCCGGGGCGAGCTCGATGATCGACGTCTCCGATGGGCTACTTGCCGATGTGGGACATATCGCGTCCGCTTCGGGTGTGTGTGTCGACCTGTCCGCTGCCGGCCTGCGCGGCGACGTCGATGCGCTCGTCGGTGCGGCGGCTGCGGTGGGGTCAGATCCTTGGCTGTGGGTGCTCGGGGGTGGTGAAGATCACGCGCTGGTCGCGACGTT
>JAHZKD010000225.1 GCA_022600605.1 Actinomycetes bacterium | reverse complement strand
GATCCGGTCGAAGGTGGTCTTCATCAGATGGTGCCCTCACTACCGGCATTCGCCGATTCGGCGGAAGAGGATTCGATGCTGTCGAACAACTCGTCCAGCACACTGAACGAGTCGGCATCGCCCCCTTCGGGTTCTTCAAGTTCGTCTGCTTTCTGCTGCTGCGGTGCCAGCAGTTCGGCGACAAACTCCGACATCTGCGAAATCGACGGATGGTTCCACAACATCGTGGCGGAAAGTTCGATGCGGACCAGCTGTTTGGCATCGCGCAAGAGGTTCATCGCCATCATCGAGTCCAGGCCCAGTTCGGGGAACGGCATGTCGAAATCAACTGCACCGTCGGGCATTCCCAGTTCACGAGCCAAGATGGCGCGCAGCCGCACCCGCAGTTCGGCCACCGACTCCCTGGGGGTCATCGAAGACCAGTCGACGAATTCCGTTGCAGTCGAGGCTGCTTCGTCGGGCGATGGCGCCGGTACGGACTCCACCGGCGTGTAGCTGAGCCCCCGGATGTCCACGCTCGTCGTACCATCGGCCGCTTTGACGAGCACGTCCACCACGAGGTCGTCGGATGTCGGATCTCGGCGGTACACCTCCACAACGCCGCTGACGGCGCCCAGTTCAGTGGCTACGCCAATGCTCTCGACGGCCGCAGGGAGCAGGAGCGCCGTGTTGGCGGCATCGGCTAGCCGGGCAACGTGCACGGCGGCATCCACAAATGCCGCCGCGGGAAACTCCGCTGATTCTGGCAGTTCGACGTCGGCACGGATTCCGGCGGTGGTCGTGACGCAGTCGGTGACCGTCCAGGCGAACGGTTGACCTTCCACACCCCACGCCTGTTGTAGAGCGGCGATCGACGCATCGTCGAACATCTCGCCCGTGGGGCTCTGATCGCCCTGGGGGGTAGTGCTGGGCGCCTCGACGAGTTGAGCGCTGGCGTGCCTCGTCCAGCGCAGTTCGGGGGTCTCTGGACCCGAAGATGACCACACCGTCACAGTGGTGCCGGCGCTGTCGGGGCCGGTGGAGCTGTCGGCGACCACGTTGATGGCCTTGGGCTGATCGGCCACGATCGGGTATTCAAAACGGATATCGCCTACGGTCGCAACGCCGAGTTGCGCCGCGGCTGCCGAAAGTGTCTGCAGTAGAACCGAAACAGGGACCACCTCGACGCCGCGGACCCGGTGTGCGACTGGATACGGCCGCGCGTCTGGCAGCAGGCGTGCGCGCCAGAGCCGGTCGTGGGTGGTGTCGGCAGCCGACTCCCCGAGCATGGTGCCCCAGGCGGGCGCAGGCAGCGAGTCGAGGTCGCCGGCGTCCGGAGCCGCTGCGCTGCCGGATATCACACGGTCGAGCACCTTCACCGGGGCGCGCATGCGGTAGGCATCGGCCAGCCGACCCCAGTCGGCGCCGGCCACCACGGTCTGGACGCGGGCGTCGGGGCTCAGCACGGCCGGCAGCATGCGGATCGCCACGTCGTTGGGCATGGGTTCCAGTCCGGCCGCTTTCATCTGAGGCTGGGCATCCGCCCACGACTTCCACAGGCCCCAGTCCACGACCGTGGCCGGCAGGCCGAGGGCACGGCGGGCATAGGCGAATGTGTCGGAGAACGCGTTGGCGGCCGTGTAGTGCGCGACTCCCCGCGAGCCGAGTAGTCCGGTGATGGAGGAGAACAGTACGAATCGGCGTACCGGCATCGTCAGCGACAGCTTGTGCAGCACAGCGGCAGCGTCGATTTTCGATCGGAACATCGGGTTCAGGTCGTCGTCGGTCATCTCGGTCAGGAGCGCCTCGCCGCCTGCCAGTGACGCGAGGTAAATGCCCTCCAACGGTGGCAGGTCGGCACCGAAACGTTCGAACACCGCCGCCATCGAGGCCTCATCGGCCGCATCCGCGGCAACCTCGACCAGCGTGGTCCCACCGGTGGCGAGTTCGGGGGCGAGGTCGGCCAGTCCGGTGCCGCGCCGCGACACAGCGACCACAGTCGTAGCGCCCATCTCGGCTAGCTGGCGGATCAAATAGGGCCCAACGTTGCCGGTCGCGCCGATCACCAGGTGGCTGGTGTCGCTCTCCAGTCTGGTCAGCGGGACGGCGGGCAGTGGATGCGGTTCCAGGCGCGGCACCCTGCGGACTCCGCTGCGATACCCGGCCTGATCGTCGCGATCGGTGCCCGTGATCGCTGCCTCGGCGTTGAGGTATTGGGCGAGCAGCTCGGGCGGGAGCGTGTCGTCGACGTCGATGACACCACCCCAGAACTCGGGATTCTCGAGAGCCAGCGTGCGGCACTGCCCCCACAGCACCGCGTGGGCGGGGTTAGCCCGGTCGCCATCGGCGACCGGCTGGGCGTTCCGGGTGACGACAAACAACTTGGGGCACAAACTGGGGCGCGGCTCCCCTGTGCTTGTCGCGTCCGCCATCGCCACCACGAGACGGCGCAGCTCACCGAACACGCGGTAGCTGGCAGCGGCGTCGAGGTGCCGTGCCGGCGCCGATGGCGCGTAGACGACGTAATCAACGCCGCCGAGCTCGCTGGGCAGCGATCCAGTCTTTTCGTTGTCGAGGGCCGAGGGCGACAGCGCGCGGGAGTTCGGTCCCAGCAGCTGCGCGAGGTCGGCACCCGATTCGTCGGCCAGGACCAGCCACGAGCCGTCGACTTGGCCTGGGCTCAGCTCACGCACCGGCCAGCTGAGCCGGTGGAACCACTCGTGGTACGCGCCATCAGACTGGGCCGGGCCGATATCAGAACCGTTGTGCTGTAGGGGTTCTGGCCTTGAAGGCAGCTGGATCCAGTGATGCCCGTGATGCCATGGGGTGGTTGGGAGCTGTACCCGCGGGCCGGTCCGGCGCGGCAGTTTCGGCGGGCGCGCGGTGTGGGTGGCATTGAGGTTGGTGCGGAACGTCAACGTGTCGTTGGCGTCGCGTTGCAGCGTGGCCAGGCTGCGGTGGTGACTGTCGGCGAGCGTGTCCTTGATCGCGTAGCCGAGCAGCGGGTGTGGGCTCACCTCCACAAAGAGAGCGTGCTGGGCGCCGCCGGTGGCGACGGCCCTGGCGAAGCGCACCGGGTTGCGCAGGTTGGCCGCCCAGTGTTCAGCGTCGAAGACGCACGAACCATCGGTGCGCCGTTCGTCGGTGGTGACGATGATCGGAATGGTGGGTTGCCGAGGCTGCAGAACGGCCAGCTCCGCGCGCAGGTCATCCAAGATCGGGTCGATGATCGGGTGGTGCGACGCGACGTCAACGTCGACTCGGCGGGCCAGGCGCTCCTGAGAATCGACCACGGCAATAGCGGCGTCGACCTGATCGGGTGGGCCGGCGACCACAGTCTGGTGCGGCGAGGCGTACACCGCGACGGTCAGGTCCGGATAGCCGGCGATCAATTCCTCGGCCGCCGCGGCGTCGAGTTCAAGCAGCGCCATCGCGCCCTGCCCGGAGAGCCGTTTCATCAGCCGCGACCGGGTCGCGATGACCTTGAGGCCGTCGGCCGGGCTTAACGCACCGCCGACCACCGCCGCGGTCACCTCGCCCATCGAATGACCGATTACCGCATCGGGTTTCACCCCGTGGGAGCGCCAGAGCGCAGTCAATGCCAGCTGCACTCCGACCAGTACCGGCTGGATCCGATCGATCCCGACCACGGATTCACCGGAGGTCAGCACCTCGCGCAGGGAGAACCCGACCTGGGTGCGGAAGTCGCCTTCCAGCTCGTCGACAGCCGCTGCGAAGGCCGGCTCGTCGGCCAGCAGGCGCTTGCCCATTCCGGCCCACTGGGAGCCCTGCCCGGAGTAGAGGAACACCGTGCCCGGCCCGGCGGGGCCTTCGCGGGCGGCGACCACGCCGGGCGCCGGATACCCTCCGGCCAGCGCACGCAGCCCGGCGACAGCCTGCGTGCGGTCGCAGGCTGCGACGGTGGCGAACTTGGTGTGCTGGGCGCGACGGTGGTTCAGGGTGTCCGCGACGTCGGCAACGCTTACCGCAGCCCCTTCGGCCGTCTCGAGCCAGTCGGCCAGCCGACCTGCCAGCGAGGCGATGCGGGGCTCGGTCTTACCGGTGACCACTAGGGTGCACACCGGCGGATCGGGTTGGGCTGCAACCGGTTCGGTTTCGGGTGCCTGTTCTATGACTATGTGGGCATTGGTTCCGCTGACGCCGAACGACGACACTGCCGCGCGGCGGGGCCGGCTCACTGTGGGCCAGTCCAGCGGTTGCGCGGCGATGTGGAAGCGGGACGCGGCCTCGCCCGCCTGTGGTGTCAGCTTGTTGAAGTGCAGCTGCTTGGGTATGAAGCCGTGCTGAACGCTGAGCACGCTCTTGACGAATCCGGTGACACCAGCCGCCGATTCCAGGTGGCCAAGGTTGGTCTTCACCGATCCCAGCACCAGCGGAGCCGAGTCCTTGCGGTCTCCGTACACCGCGCTGAGCGCGTCCAGCTCTATCGGATCGCCCAGCGAGGTACCCGTGCCGTGCGCTTCGATGTAGTCGATGTCTGACGGCGCCAGCCGAGACGTCTCTAGCGCCTTGCGCATCAGTTCCTGCTGAGCAGGCCCGTTGGGGACGGTCTGGCCGCTGCTCGCGCCGTCCTGGTTGACCGCGGAGCCGCGTACGACCGCCAACACGCGGTCGCCGTCACGCAGCGCATCGGTCAGGCGCTTGAGCACCACCACGGCGCATCCCTCGCTGCGGATGTATCCGTTGGCCTCGGCGTCGAAGGTCTTACACAGCCCGTCGGGGGCCAGCATTCCCCAGCGCGAGCAGGCGATGTTGTTATCCGGGCTCAGAATCAGGTTGACGCCGGCGGCCAGCGCGTGGTCGCTCTCCCGGCGGCGAAGGCTCTGGCAGGCCAGGTGGATCGACACCAGCGACGATGAGCACGCCGTGTCGCTGACCACTGCGGGGCCCCGGACGCCGAGAAAGTAGGACAGCCGGCCGGCGGCGAAGTTCGGCGCGTTGCCGAATGGGATGTACGGGTCGATGTCCTCTGGACGCAGCTTGCCCACCACTGAGTGGTAGTAGTCGTTGGTTGTCATACCGATGAAGACGCCGGTCGCTGAGCCTCGAAGGCTCCGAGGGTTGATCCCCGCGTGCTCCAGGCCCTCCCAGGCCACCTCGAGCAGCAACCGCTGCTGAGGATCCATCGCGGCAGCTTCGCGCGGGGCGATGGTGAAGAACTCCGCGTCGAATTCGTCAGGCTGCCAGGACGTCAGGAAGCCGCCCTCCCGGTTGCAGATCGTGCCGGGCACGCTGTGGTCGGGCGAATAGAACTCGTCGGCATCCCACCGCTCGGCGGGCACCCTGATGACGCCACTGCCGCCATCGACCAACAACTTCCAGAACCCGTCGGGGTCGTCGACGCCGCCGGGCAGCCGGCAGCCGATACCCACCACGGCGATGGGCTCGGTCTCGACCTTCTCTGCGACCTCAAGTTTTGCGGTCAGATCGTCGATTTTGCGCAGGGCCTCGGTGATGATCGCGCGGCGATCCGGCGATGCTGGCGATGTTTGGGTCATCTCGCTCTAACTCAATCTTTCCGACAGTCGCGCAAGCAGTTCGTCCTCGGCCAGGTCGTCGTAGGCATCCTCAGTATCGCCGGAGCGGCCTACACCATCTGCGCCATCCGGGCTGTCAGGGTCCCCGACCCCGTTCTCGTTACCGGCGATGTCGATTATCTCAGGAAGGATCGATGCCAGATAATCGGTGAGCGCCTCCAGGGTCGGGTAATCGAAAACCACCGACGCCGGCAGCACCTCACCGAGGCTCTCGCTCAGTGAACGCTGCAAGGTGACGCTCATCAGTGAATCCATCCCGAACTGGAAGAACCCGACGGTGGGATCCAAGGTGTTTGTCGAGGCCAGACCCATTGCGGCGGCGATGTGAGCTGCTACGTGATCGGCCAGCAGGTCGACCCGGTCCCCAGGTTCGCATTCCCGCAGTTCTTCCCGGAATTGTGTGTTCGCCGAGAGCGCAATCTGCTGCCCGCCCAATTCGGTGTTCAGCAGGTCATCGAGGATGTGCAAACGCGCGCGGGTGTGGTACGCAGTGGCCAGTCGAGGCCAATCCGCGGCGACCACGGTGGACTGAGCCGGAGCCTGGGGCCCGACGAACGACCGCAGCGCGGTGATCGCGACAGCGTCATCCATCGGTTCCAGACCGGACTCTATCGTCGCCTGACGTTCGAATTCGGGCTGCGCGTCAGCCAGCGACTTCCACAGCCCCCAGTTGATGGCGCAGGCCGGCAGACCCGCGGCTCGGCGGGCGTAGGCGAACGTGTCCAGGTAGGTGGTGGTGGCGGCATAGTGGGCCAGCCAGCGAGAGCCGAGCACCCCCGAGATCGACGAGAACAGCACGAACTGCTGCACCGGATGTCCCTGGGACAACTTGTCCAGCAGTGCCACTGCGTCGATCTTCGGGCGGAACATCGCGACGACGTCGTCGTGGGTCATCTCGGCCAGCGTTACCGGGCCCCCACTCATCGCGGCGACATAGATTCCGGCCAGTGGCGGAAGGTCGACGCCGAACCGGTCGAACACCGCACTCAGCGACACCTCGTCGGAGGCGTCGGCCGCCGCGGTCACGACCGTGGTGCCGGCGGACGCAAGCCGGGTGGTGATCCCGTCGAGCCTGGTGCCCGGGTTGCGGGACACGGCAACGACGGTACGTGCGCCCATAGCGGCGAGTTGATCGATGATCTGCGGACCGAGGTTGCCAGTCGCGCCGATAACCAGGTGGGCACCGTCTGGATCCAGGGTTTCCGACTCTGGGCCGGTGGCCGGCGGTAGCGAATGGATCAGCCGCGCAACCCTGCGGACACCTGCCCGATACACGAGTTGGTCCTCGCCGTCGGAGCTATCGGCTTCGGCCAGTACCCAGCGGGCCGCGACTGCCGCGGGTACGGATTCGTCGACATCGAGGACTGCGCCCCAGATCTCGGGGTGTTCCAGCGCCAGTGTGCGCCCCAGGCCCCACAGCACGGCGTGCGCGGGGTTGGCGCGGTCGCCCTCGGTGATGGGTTGCGCGTTGCGGGTCAGCAGGAACAGCTTGGGCGCAGGCCCACTCCTGGCAGCCGTCGAGGCGACGGCGCGGCCCGTTTCGAAGACGCCGTAACCAAGGTCTTCGCGGTCGCTGACAGGAGGCGCGTACAGCACGTGGGTGGCTGTGCCGAGGGCTTGCGCAAGGGCAGTCTCATCGTCCGCGGACGACAGCGTTGTGACCGTAGAGTCGCCATGGCCCTCGAGCAGACGGGCCATTTCGGCTCCGAGCGCGGCGTCGCCGACGACCAGCCAGCTGGTCTGCGAACTGCTCGGCGGGGCTTCGGTCGGCCCCGGCAGGTCCTTGACAGGCCAGGTCAGCTCACAGAACCAGGCGGGGGGGACTGCGCTGTCCGCAGGCAGCGCGCCAACTTGTCGGTCACCGGCGCGCTTCGCCGGCCGGATATCCACCCAATGGCGGGTGTGGTGCCACGGTGTGGTCGGCAGTGCGATGTGTGGCTCGGCGGGGTGCTCGGACTGCGGCGGGCGAGACGTGTAGGTGGCATTGAGATTGGCGTGGAAGGTAACCGTGTCGTCGGAGTCGCGCGCGAGGGTCCCGATCGTCCGATGGCCTGAGCCGCTCGCCAGAGTGGCCAGGGTATTGCTGATCGACTGACCCAGAGTTGAGTGCGGGCTGATCTCGACGAAGACTCCGTGTTCTTCGGCCGCCGCGGTGATGGCCTGGCTGAACTGCACCGGCTGCCGCACGTTGGCCACCCAGTAGTCGGCATCCAGCACCGGCGTCGTCCCAGCGTCGGTGACGGTGGACAGGAACGGCAGCGTGGGGATATTCGGTGTGATGTCGGCCAAGGCCGCCCGGATATCGGACAGCACAGGGTCCATCAGCGCAGTGTGGGACGCGACCACCATGTTGACCCGCCGGGCGAACGTGTTCTGCGCGGTAATCGCGGCGATGACGGCGTCGACTTCGTCGGGCAGGCCGGCGAGCACGGTTTGGCGCGGCGACAGGTAGCCGGCGATCTCGATGCTTGGGTAGCCCGCGATCAGAGATGCCGTGGTGTCGGGGTCGAGGTTGGCCAGCGCGACGGCGCCCTGGCCGGCCAGGCGGGACATGATGGTGGAGCGTTGGGCGATGACGCGCAGGCCGTCGGACAAGCTCAGGGCGCCGGCGACGACGGCGGCGGTGACTTCGCCCATCGAGTGGCCGATGACCGCGTCGGGGTGGACGTCGTAGGCGCGCCACAGCTCGGTCAGGGCAAGCTGCAGGCCCATCAGCACCGGTTGGACCTGGGCGTCGCCGCTGATCGGTTCGCCGTTGGCGATGATGTCGTGCAGTGAGAAGCCGACCTGTTCGACGAACACCGGCTCGATGTCAGCCAGCGCCTGGGCGAACGCCGGCTCGTCGGTCAGCAGTCGGCGGGCCATCCCGGTCCACTGCGAACCCTGGCCTGGATAGACGAACACGGTGCCCGGTTTGGGATTGCCTGCCGCTGCACCGGCCACCCCGATGGCCATCTGGCCCCCGGCCAGGGCGCGCAGTCCCGCGATGGCCTGCGTCGTGTCGCGGGCAGCGACGGTGGCGAACGTGGCGTGCTGGGAACGGTGGTGATTGAGGGTGTGGGCTACCTCGCCAAGGTTGATGTCGGCGCCGTGCGGGCCGATCATCCAGTCGGCCAGCATGCCGGCCTGTGCGGCGATGCGCTCGGGGGTTTTGCCCGACACCACCAGCGTCGTCACCGCCGGCCCGATCGGTTCGGCGGGCGAGGGCGCCATCACCGGTGCCTGTTCGATCACCACGTGGGCGTTGGTGCCGCCGAATCCGAAAGACGAGACCCCCGCCCGGCGTGGCCGCCCCGCCGGCGCCCAATCCGTGTGCTCGGCAATCACTTTCAGCCGAAGCTTGTCAAATGGGATGTGCGGGTTAGGTTCGTGATAGCCCAGGTTGGCCGGAATACGGTTGTGCTGCAACGCCAGCACGGCTTTGGTGAACCCGGCGATACCGGCCGCCGATTCCAGGTGTCCCAGGTTGGACTTGACCGCCCCGATCAACAACGGCGCATCGGCGGCGCGGCCCTTGCCGAGCACGGTACCCAGTGCGCGTGCCTCGATGGGATCGCCCAACAATGTTCCGGTGCCATGGGTTTCGACGTAGTCGACCTCTCTGGGCTCCGTCCCCGCCGCTGCGTACGCCGAGCGAAGCACTGCCATCTGGGCGGCTGGGTTGGGTGCCATCAAGCCGTTGGAGCGGCCGTCCTGGTTGACTGCCGAACCGCGGATCACCGCCAGGATCCGGTCACCGTCACGCTGTGCGTCGGACAGCCGTTTGAGCACAGTCACACCACAGCCCTCGCCGCGGACGAACCCGTCAGCAGCGGCATCGAAGCTATGGCACTGGCCCGTCTTCGACATGGCCTTGGCCCGATCGAAACTCCTGGTAGCCGCCGGCGCCAGTAGCAGGTTCACCCCGCCGGCCAACGCCAGATTGGAGTCGCCTGAGCGCAGGCTCTGGCACGCCATGTGCACCGCCACCAACGATGATGAACAGGCGGTGTCGATCGTGACCGACGGACCTCGCAGATCGAAGTAGTAGGACACCCGGTTGGCGATGATGCTCACCGCACCGCCGGTGCTGTACCAGGCGTCGACCTGGTCCAGATCGCTACCCGCGAGGTGCGCGTAGTCCCCTGCGCTCGCACCGGCGAACACGCCAGTCTGCGTCTCGGCCAGCGAATCGGCAGGAATGCCGGCGTTCTCCAGCGCCTCCTGGACGACCTCCAGCAGCAGTCGCTGCTGGGGATCCATCCGGGTCGCTTCGCGCGGCATGATCTCAAAGAACTCCGCGTCGAAAGCATCGATGTCGTGCAGGAACGAACCCCACCGGGTGATACCGGCCAGTGCCGCGAGTCCTTCGGGCGTGCCATCGTCAGCCCATGTCCAGCGCTGTGCGGGTACTTCACCGATCGACGAGCGGCCCTCAGTGAGGAAGTCCCAGAACGCGTCTGGGCCCTCGATGTTGGCGTCGCCGCCCGGGAACCGGCAGCCCAAACCGATCACCGCGATCGGTTCGTCCATTGACAGCATCGGCCGCGCGGCGGTCGTTGTGGTGGCGGCGGGTTCGACCTCGCCACCGGTCAGAAACTTCGCCAGTGCGTCCACCGTCGGGTACTGCCAAAAATCCACCGGCGACACCGCGCGGCCCAAGAACTCCGACAACACCCCGGTCAGAACCACCGCGTCCCTGGAGCCCACACCGAGATCGTGCATCGAGGCGCCACGATCGATGTGCTCGGGACTGCAGCCGTTGTTCTCGACCAGGTAGTCGACCAACCATCGACGAACAGCAGCCTCGTCGAGGGCTGAAGTCATGTAGAGACGTCCAGACGATTGAAATTCTCGTTCCGGTACAGCTCGACTGAGGCCGCGCGGCGCACCTTGCCGCTGGTCGTCAGGGGCAAGGTGCCCTGTCCCACCAACACGAAATCAGCGAGGCGCACGCTGTGGGTCATCGATATCGAAGCTGTCACCTGCTGTTTCACCGATGCCAGCGAGGCGTTGTCGATCTGCTTCTTCAGTTCGGCGATCACCACCAACATCTCGCTGGCATCATCAGGAATCGAGATCGCCGCCACCCGGCCGCCAGTGAACTCAGCGACTGTGGCCTCGATGTCGTCGGGATAGTGATTGCGTCCGTCGACGATCACCAAATCCTTGATCCGGCCGATGATGTAGAGCTCGTCATCGAATATCACACCCAGGTCGCCGGTGCGCAGCCACGGCCCCTTCGGCGTGCCCGCGCTGGGCTCCCCTAATTGTCCGGCAAAAAGTTCCTCGGTCAGCGCAGGGTTGTGCCAGTAGCCGCCGGCGACGTGGTCGCCATGCAGCCACACTTCGCCGATCTTGCCCGCTGGGTTTTCGGCGGATGTTTGCGGATCGACCACTCGAACCGTGGTGGACCGCGGCGTACCGAGGCCGACGTGTTCGGAACCGCTACCGTCTTCACACCGCTCCGCATGACCGGCGGCCAGCTTTTCGTAGTCGAACCACACCGCCGTCGCCGGAACGCCGCCGGGTGAGGCGGACACGTAGACCGTTGCCTCAGCCAGTCCATAGGAGGGACGCAGGGCGTAATCAGGGAGGTTGAACGCGGAGAATCGCTCGTTGAAACGTCGCACCGTAGATCCGTGTACGCGCTCGGCGCCGTTGATCATCACTGCCACCCCGCCGAGATCCAAGCCGGCGAGGTCCTCGTCGGTAGTGCGTTTCACCGCCAGCTCGAACGCGAAGTTCGGTGCGGCGGTAAACGCGCCGGTGGCCGAGGCCAGCTGCTGCATCCAGCGGGCCGGACGCTGCATGAACGCGATGGGGCTCATGAACACCCCTGGCCGGCCGAGCATCAGCGGAACAAACACCCCGACAATGAGCCCCATATCGTGATAGAAGGGCAGCCATGACACGACCGTGGTGTCCTCGGGAGGCCCACCCGGGTACGCCTCGTAGTAGTCGGTCAGCAACTGGCCCACGTTGACCACGACATTGCGATGGGTGACCACGACGCCGGCGGGCCTGCGGGTCGATCCCGACGTGTATTGCAGGTAGGCGGTCTTGGGTAGGGAGACTTGTGAGGCCGACTTGGGCGGGGAATCGAAGTCCAGGGTGTCGACCTCGATGAACTTCGGAGCCCGCTGCCTCGGGTCGGTCTGACCGTATTTTCTGACGCTGTCAACGGCCGCCGACGTCGTCAGCACCGCCACCGGCGTCGAATCCTGCATCGCGCCGGTGACCCGCTCGTCGTGCTGACGCAGCTGCGGCATCGATAGCGGCACCGCGATGAATCCCGCCGCGACGGCGCCGAAGAAGCCGACGACGTACTCCATGCTTTGCGGCGCCAGAATCACCGCCCGGTCTCCCGGGGAGCCGCACGCCGCCAACTTTTCGGCGACGATCTGCGCGCGTTCATGCAGTTCAGACCAGGTTAGGCTCTCAGGAACCCCGGCCGGGTCGACCTCGTAGTCGACGAACGTGAACGCAGTGTCGTCAGGCTGTTGCCGCGCTCGCTCGGCAAGCGCCGCAGGTATGGAGAGCTCGGTCAACAACATCACGGCATCCTTTCGGTTCGGCTCGCACGTGGGATTGCAGTGACACCGGTGACGGGACGATCAGCGTCGAAGTCCCTGATTGCGGGCCATTCCAGTGTGCAGTATGTCGTTCGGCTGGTCGCCGCATCAAATCCTGCCTTCGCTGCCCGAGGAAGGCGATCCGACACCACCGTCAACTCCGACACCGCCATCGATTTCGGCACCCCCGTCGACGCTGTCGAACAAGCTGTCCAACAAGCTGTCCGCAGAATCGTCGGACGTGTCCTCGGTGTTCTCGGTGGCTAGGGTCTGCGGCACCACCTTCTCGGCCAGATGAGCCGCCAGAGACCCGATGGTAGGGAAATTCCAGAGCATGGTCGCTGACAATTCGAGACCGGCTAGCTGCTCAACCTCGCGGCGGATCGACATTGCCATCACCGAGTTGAGTCCCATCTCGGCGAACGGCTGATCAGTGTCGACCTCGGCGTCGGCGATCCGCAGCTCGGCTGCCATGACAGCCCGCAATCCGTCCGCGAGTTCGGAGACAACCTCGTGCGAAGACATGTCCTCCCATGCCTTTGCCGGGGTACGCCGGACGGGCGACGCCGAGAGGTCGGATGTCTCCTCGGCAGTGGAGGGCATGGGCGCCATCAGCACGTGCGCGATGTCCAACGTGCTGGCGTACTCCCACGCCGCGAACGCCTCGGCGGGCATCACCGGCCGAGATCCATGTCGTGCAAGCTCCTCGACGACGACCTCCGCTTCGGCGCCGAAACCCTCTCCCTGCCAAGCGACCCAGTCCAGGCTGGCGCCGTGGCCGCCCTGGCGGTGACGTTCACGGGCCAGGCCGTCCAGGTAGGCATTGCCCGCCGCGTATGCGCCTTGCCCCGGGACGCCGAAGACGGTGCCCGCAGACGCGGTCAGGTAAAGGAAGTCCAGGCTGTCGACCGGGAAGACCTCGTGCAGGACCCGTGCACCGCCCACCTTGGGCCACAGCGTACGGCGCAGGCGATCCTCATCGAGATCGGTGAGCAACTGGCTCTCGGCCAACCCGGCACCGTGGATGACCCCCCGGATCGGTGCAGCGCCTTCTGAGTCCCGCTTCGCGACGAATGCCTGCACGGCCTGCTGCGAGCCGATGTCCAGCGCGGCGACCTCGACAGAGACCCCGCGCCGTTCGAGCGCGCGGATTGCGGCGACCTTGTGTCGCAGGCCGCTGTCGGCACGATCGGCACTGTCGGCACGATCGGCACTGTCGGCACTGTCGGCACTGTCGGTATCCCACTCGCGGCGTGGCGGCAGGGGCGTGCGGCCGGCGAGAATAACGCGACGAGCGCCCCGGTCGGCGAGCCAGTCGGCCGTGAGCAACCCTAGGGCGCCCAATCCGCCGGTGATCAGGTAGGCACCATCGGGTCGGCACCGCAGAGGTTCTCCGACCACGTCTGCGGTGATTGGTCCAATGCCGGGTGTGAAGAACCGGCCCTTACGTAGCGACAGGATCGCCTTGGCCGCGGTGGGCAGCACGGTGGCCACCGCCTCGGCGGCGGCATCGAGATCGTCGGCGACCGAGAGGTCGACGAGCCCGCCCCACACCTGCGGTTGCTCCGCGCCGATCACACCGGCGATGCCCCACAGGCAACTCTGTCGCAGTGATTTCGCGGACTCCGCGCCGCGCACACCTTCGGTGAGGATCCACAACCTGGCCTCTTCGCGATGATCCCGGGCGGTGAGCCTTCCCACGATGGCGGCCACCTCGCCGGAAAGTCGCACGGCGCAGTCGAGATCGCTTTCCCCGGTAACGGTGCCCGTGTCGGTGTCGGGTACGTACAGCACACACTGCGCGTCGGCCTCGTCAGCGAGTACATAGCCTGCGTCGGCCAGACGGTTTCGCAACGACGCAGCCGTGTCGGTAGACCCGAGCACCGCGACGGTCATTCCGGCGGCAGGCTTAGCATCGATGGTCCACGGCTGTCAGGTGATCGCATGCGCGACCTCCTTCGGGGCTGCCGCAACGGTTGTCGACTTCGCCGGACCTGCCTGCACGTCGACGTACCGCAGTCCGCGAATGCTGACTCGCGTGCTGCCGTCGGGAACTGCGACCGAGATGTCGAGAACAAGGTCGTCGCCGCTATCGTCCCGGCGGCGCACTGTGACCGAGCCGGAGTTGTCGCTGAGGTCACCTACCGCAGTGATGCTCTCCAGGCTGGCGGGCACCAGCAGGCGGGTGTCGGCGACATCGGCCAGGCGCGCGATCTGGACGGCAGCATCGAGCATTGCCACTGCGGACGCGTCTTGCCACTGGACCTCGGCGCGGATGCCATCGGGCATGGCCTTAAACGAGGTGATCGACCACGGGAACGGCTGACCCTCGACCCCCCATTTGGCCTGCAGTTCGGCGATGGTGTTTCGGTCGTAGTCGCCGCCCTCGTCGACTTCCTGAACCGCGATCCCGTCCTCAACTGCGACATCGTCGGGGTCCTCAACTGCGACATCGTCGGGTGGGCTCGGAATCGCGTCGTCGGGTTCGGCGGAGATCAGCGCGGTGGCCTGAGGCACCCATCGTGTGGCGTTCGCATCCTCGGCGGTTGCCGATGCCGCCGATGCCATGGTGATGCTGTCTCCATTGGCGACAACTTGAATCACCAGTGGTTTGTCGATGACGACCGGGTTAAGGAATCGGATATCGGATAGCGTTGACGCGCCGCACTCGGCGGCGACGACTGTCAGAGTGCGCAGCAGCACTGACATCGGAACGACTTCCACGCCTTGAATCCGGTGAAACCCGGGGTAGGGCTTGGCCTCTCGCAGTAGCCGGGTCTGCCACATTTGAGTGGGCGGGCTGGTAGCTATTGTGGTGCGGTCGCCGAGCAGGGTGCCCGGCTGGGGTGCCGACGGTCCCTGCCGATCGGTCTTCGTTGTGGACACCCAGTGCTTGGTGTGGTGCCACGGGCTCGTGGGCAGCATCGGGTGCGGTTCGGGTGCGTGCTCAGAGACCGGCGGCTTGGTGGTGTAAGTGCTGTTCAGGTTGGTGTGGAATGACAGCGTTTCGTCGTCGGTGTCGCGCAGCAGCGTAGGCACGCTGTGGTGATGCGTCGTTCCCAACGTGTCGCTGATCCCGTAGGTCAGCAGCGGATGCGGGCTTACCTCGACGAAGGTGCCAAGTTCGGCACCTGCCGCTGCAACCGTCTGCTGGAACAGGACCGGGTTGCGCAGGTTGTCCACCCAATAGTCGGCGTCGAACGTCGGCTCGGGGCCGCCAGGCCCACGGGTCGTGCTGATGATCGGAATGGTGGGCCGTGCGGGGCTCAGATTGCTCAGCGCGGCGCGCAGTTCGGGCAAAATTGGGTCAATAGTCGGATGGTGCGATGCGACGTCCACTTCGATCCGTCGCGCCAGCCGGTCCTGCGCGGAGACGGCGGCGATTATCGCGTCCACCTGTTCAGGCGGTCCGGCAATGACGCTCTGCCGCGGCGAGGCGTAGACAGCGAGAGTGACGTCCGGGTAGCCGGCGATGAGCTCGGTCGCGGCGTCCGGATCCAGCTCGATCAACGCCATCGCGCCTTGGCCGGAGAGCTGGGACATCAGCTTGGACCGGGTGGCGATCACTTTCAGTCCGTCGGCGACCGACAGCGCGCCGGCGACTACTGATGCGGCGACCTCACCCATGGAGTGGCCGATGACCGCGTCGGGGTGAACACCGTAGGCGCGCCACAGCTCGGTGAGCGCCAACTGCATCCCGACCAGCACAGGCTGGATGCGGTCGATGCCTGTCACCGTCTCGCCGTCGACGATGATCTGCTGCAAGGAGAAACCGACCTGCTCGACGAACACGGGTTCTAGATCGGCGATCGCGGCGGCGAATGCGGGCTCGTCGGCCAGCAGTTGGCGGCCCATACCTGTCCACTGTGAGCCCTGGCCGGAATAGACGAACACAGTGCCGGGTCGACAGGACCCGACGTGCGGAGCCACGACCCCGGGTGCGGACTGCTCGAGGGCCAGCGCCTGCAATCCGGTTAGCGCACCGGCCCGGTCGCGGCTGCAGACCGTGGCGAACTTCGCGTGCTGCGCGCGATGATGATTCAACGTGTGCGCCAGGTCGGCCAGCGAGACCTGCTCACCGGCGCCGGTCATCCATTCGGCCAGTGCTCCAGCAGTCGAGGCGATGCGCCGGGGCGACTTGCCGGACACCACCAGCGTCGTCATCGGTGAACGAGGTTCGCCGCCTGCAAGGCTCTGCGGCACGCTGCCAGGCGCCTGCTGCAGGACAACGTGAGCGTTGGTGCCGCCGAACCCGAAAGAAGACACGCCCGCTATCCGTGGACTGTTGGACTGGGCCCAGTCAGTGGGCTCCCCAACGACTTTGAGCCGCAGATTGTCGAACGGGATGTGCGGGTTGGGTGACTGGTAGTCGAGGTTGGCCGGGATCCGGCCGTGCTGCAGGGCCAGTACGGTCTTCGTGAAGCCCACGATCCCTGCCGCCGCCTCGGTATGCCCGAGGTTCGTCTTGACCGCGCCGACCAACAACGGGGCATCAGCGGCCCGGCCGCGTCCCAGAACGGCGCCCAGGGCACGGGCCTCGATCGGGTCACCCAACAATGTGCCGGTGCCGTGGGCCTCGACGTAGTCGACCTCGCGTGGCTCGACCCCCGCTGCTGCGTAGGCCGAGCGAAGCACCGCCATCTGGGCGGCTGGGTTGGGCGCCATCAGACCGTTGGACCGACCATCCTGGTTGACTGCGGAACCGCGGACCACCGCGAGAACCCGGTCGCCGTCACGCTGTGCGTCGGACAGACGCTTGAGCACGGCCACCCCGCAGCCCTCGCCGCGGACGAACCCGTCGGCTCGCGCGTCGAAGGCATGACATCGGCCCGACTGCGACATCGCCTCGGCCTGGTCGAAGCTCCGAGTCACGGCGGGCGACAGGATCACATTCACCCCGCTTGCCAGCGCCACGTCCGAATCGCCGGTCCTGAGGCTCTGGCAGGCTAGGTGCAGCGCCACCAGTGACGATGAGCATGCAGTGTCGACCGTGACTGACGGGCCGCGCAGGTCGAAGTAGTACGACACCCGGTTGGCGATGATGCTCAGTGCTCCGCCAGTCCCGGAGTACGCGTTGACCTCCGAGAGGTCCTTGGACGCCATCACTGCGTATTCACCCAGGCAAGCCGCGGCGAACACGCCGGTCTGGGTGCGGCGCAAAGAATCCGGCCGAATGCCGGCATGCTCGAGCGCCTCGTAGGTGACCTCTAGCAGCAGTCGCTGCTGAGGATCCATCTTGTCGGCCTCGCTGGGCGGGATCTCGAAGAACTCCGCATCAAACTCGTCGATGTCGGACAAGTAGGAACCCCACCGGGTGGTCCCTGCCAACGCTGCGGCGCCTTCGGCTGATCCGTCGTCGTACCACGACCACCGTGTTGGTGGTACTTGACTGACTGCCGAACGGCCCTCCGACAGGAATTCCCAAAGAGCTTCGGGCCCGTGGATGTCGCCGGGGAAACGACAGCCGAGACCGATCACCGCGATTGCGTCCTCGCCCATCGCGCGCCCGGCCATCGGGGTTTCGGTGACCGCTTCGACCTCTCCCCCGGTCAAGAACCGCGCCAGCGCGTTGATCGTCGGGTACTGCCAGAATTCGATCGGAGAGACGGTGCGTCCCAGCAACTCCGAGAGCTCGCCGGTCAGAACTACCGCATCGCCGGAGCCGACGGCTAGATCGTTCAGTGGTGCATCGAAATCGATCTCATCAGGACTGCAGCCGATATTGGTGACGAGATAGTCAACTAGCCAATGCCGTATGCCGTCCTCGTCGAACGCAAGGGTCATCTAGTGAGATCCAAGCGGCTGAACTCGTGCTCGCGGTAGCGATCTATGCACGCCGAGCGCCGAATCTTTCCGCTGGTGGTGATCGGGATTGAGCCGGGTGCGACCAGTACCAGGTCAGACATCCGCACGCTGTGAGTCTTCTTGATCGCCGAGGCGACCTCGCGACGGACGGCGCGCAGGGTGTTGAGTGCATCGGCCTCGGAGCCGCCACGCTTCTTCAACTCGGCGATCGCGACGAGTTGCTCGCTGGTGTCGTCCAGAACCGAGATTGCGGCAACACGCCCGCCGGTGATCTCCTGGATGGTGGCTTCGATGTCATCGGGGTAGTGGTTCCGGCCGTCGACGATCAGCAGATCCTTGATCCGGCCGATGATGAACATCTCACCTTCGGACATGACACCGAGGTCGCCGGTGCGCAGCCAGGTGTTCTTTGGCGTCCCCGGTGACGGGTCGACGATCTCGCCGCCGAAGGTCCGCTCGGACTGCTGCGGATTACGCCAGTACCCTGTCGCTACCTGATCGCCGTGCACCCAAATTTCACCGACCCTGGCGTCGGGGTTCTCCAGACGGGTCTCGGGATCGACGATACGCACCGTCGAAGAACGCGGCGCGCCATAGCTCACGAGCTCCGTGCCGCCTTCGATACCGCAACGCTTCGCGTGACCCGCCGAAAGCTTCTCGTAGTCGAACCGCACCGTCGCCGGCGAGTGATCAGTGGGCGCGGAGATCACATACAGAGTGGCTTCGGCAAGACCGTATGAGGGTCGCACGGCGGTCGAGGGCAGATTGAACGCTGAGAAGCGCGTATTGAACCGACGGATCGTGGCGGAGTGGATGCGCTCACTGCCGCTGATGATGCCTAGGACGCCGCTGAGATCCATTCCTTCTAAGTCGGCGTCGGAGGTGCGGCGCACGGAGAGTTCGAACGCGAAGTTCGGCGCAGCCGACCAAGAATGGGTGTTGAGCGCTAGCTGCTGGATCCAGCGGGCCGGCTTCTGCAGGAAAGCCACCGGGCTCATCAGGACCGCCGGCCGACCCCAGGAACCGTCCGGACCGTCCGGCGGGCACAGCAGAGAAGCGAAGACTCCCTGGATAAGTCCCATATCGTGATAGAAGGGCAGCCACGACACCATCGTGGTGTCCTGCGGCGGCACGCCCCCCCGCTGGTCCATGTAGTCGGTGAAAATCTGGTCGAGGTTCGCGATCACATTCTTGTGCGTCATGATCACGCCTGCTGGTGCCCGGGTGGATCCCGACGTGTACTGCAGGTATGCGGTGCTGGGCAGGGGCCCGACGTTCACATCGACGGTGCGTGGCGAATCGAAGTCAAGGGCGTCGACCTCAATGACCTCAGGCGCGGCACCACCGGATTGTGCCCCGACGTAGGTCATGATCTCTGACACTGCGGCCGAAGTTGTCAGTACAACGGTGGGCTGGCAGTCGCGCAAGGCGCCGTTCACCCGCTCGTCGAGCTGGCCCAAAGCCGGAACGGGCAGTGGGACCGCGATGAAGCCGGCCTGCATCGCACCGTAGAAGGCGATGACATACTCAAGGCCTTGTGGCGCGAGAATCGCGGCGCGGTCGCCCTTGGATCCGTGCCGTAGCAGTTCCTCTGCCACGATCTGGACCCGGTGGTGGACCTGCGACCACGTGAGGGACTCGGCAAACCCTGCGGGGTCGACGTCGTAGTCGATGAAGGTGTAGGCCGCAACGTCGGGCTGCTGGGCTGCTCGGACGCCGAGCAGGGCAGGAATTGTCGACTCAATCAGTGACATCGCGACGTCCTTTCATCGATCTTTCCGCGCTGCGGCTCCACCATGCTCTGGCAAACCGTTTCGCAACTTCGTGGCCGCGCATTCCCCGATCGCCCGAAGGCTAACACCGACACGCTAACAATGTGGCCTATTTCGACTACCGATTACACCATAAGTTGCTTGCCAGAGGGAAGGCTGCAGTTTATGCCAGATTTCATCTGCGTGCGCAAGCACGGGCGTGTTGCACTTCCGTTGCAGCAGCTTGATCATTTTGCCAGCGAGCCCAACGTCCCACTTAACCCGCGGGTTTCCGGTTGCTCAGCGCGTCAAGTGCCTGGTGGGCGAGCCTGGGCCCCAGTTGGTTTTGAATCGTGCTTCTATCGCCGAAGCGGGTGTGTTACGAGTTTGCGGAGAACGCACCGCCGTGTTGAGTTTTTCGTCCGACTTAGGGGCATTAACCTGGTGTTCCGGGCGCCACGGCACCCAGATCCGGCCGCTCCGGCGTGTCGGCAGCGTCGGTCACAGCGACGTAACAACGTGTGGCGAACGCCACGTCGTAGGGGGCCTATCGGCCGCTTTGTGACCAGATTTTCTGCTCGATCTCGGGCACGAGGTCGCCCAGATGGTCGTTGAGGTAGAAGTGGTGTCCGTTGAACGCTCGCGCCGAAAACTGTGCCGTAGTCCGCTCCGACCACGGGGTCACCTTCTCAGCCGTAGCAATCTCATCCTCGTCGCCGTAGAACGTGGAGATCGGACATGAGAGCGTCACTTCGGGGGGGCAATCGTAGTTAGCGATGGCCTTGAGTCCCCGCAGGGTCGGCAGGATTGCCGCCGCAAACTCGGGGTTCTGCATGAATTCTGGACTGGCCCCGGTCATCGTGCTGACGGCTGCCAGGAGCCCGTCATCGCTGTCTGGGACGTCTTCATAGCCCACCCGGCCAGGAGCCGCGCACGCCGACACGAACAGCGCTGTGATCGGCCTGCCCGCTGCCTCGAACCGGCGAGCGACCTCGAATGCCAATAAACCGCCCATGCTGTGCCCGAAGAAGCTGATTGGGCCGTCGCGATCCTGACCAGGGGAAATGTTCTTGCAGACCTCGTCGGCCAACGCCGGCAGACTCGTGAACGAGGCGAAATCCTGCTTTCCGCGTTGTCCCGGATACTGCACCGCGACGCGCTTGATGTCCGTGGAGAAGGTCTTCGCGAACGGCAGGTAGTACTGCGCTGATCCCCCGGCGTGGGGAAAAATGAACAACGTCGGTTGTGCGTTTCCTTTGCCGGCAGCGCCTGCTGTCATGAACGTCAGGGTACCTTTCCCTGACTGTTGCCCACTGTTCCCGACCGGTCGGAACAGGCTTAGGCGAAGGCCTCAACAGGTGGGCACGAGCAGACGAGGTTGCGGTCACCGTAGGTACCGTCGACGCGGCGCACGGGCGGCCAGACCTTCGGCCTGAACGCGGCGCCGAGGGGGTAGGCGGCCTGCTCGCGGGTGTAGGGGTGGTTCCATTCGGTGACCAACAGGCATTGCGCAGTGTGCGGGGCGCCCCGGAGCGGGTTGTCATCGGCGGGCCAAGCCCCGGTACCGACTTGGTCAATCTCTGCCCTGATCGCGATCATCGCGTCACAGAATGCGTCGATTTCGGTCAGCGATTCACTTTCAGTGGGTTCGACCATCAAAGTGCCCGCAACCGGGAAACTCATCGTTGGAGCGTGAAAACCGTAGTCTGCCAACCGCTTTGCCACATCGTCAACGGTGACTCCGGTAGCTTTGGTGATTGCGCGCAGGTCGAGGATGCACTCATGTGCCACCATGCCGTTCTCGCCGGTGTAGAGCACCGGGTAGTACTCGTCGAGCCGGCGGGCGATGTAATTGGCCGAGGCGATGGCGACCAATGACGCCAAGCGCAGGCCCGGCGCCCCCATCATTCTGATGTAGGCCCACGTGATCGGCAGGATCGAGGCTGAACCGTACGGGGCCGCCGACACCGTGGGCCTCTTCGTCGGAGAGGACTCCCCTTCCGAGCTGGAGGCCCGCCCGCTTGCCGGGGATTCGGCGGCGAGCGGGTGGCCGGGCAGGTAGGGGGCCAGATGATCGCGAACCGCGACCGGCCCGACGCCAGGGCCGCCGCCGCCGTGCGGGATGCAGAACGTCTTATGCAGGTTCAGGTGGCTGACATCGCCACCGAAACGGCCCGGGCGGGCGAGCCCCACCAGTGCGTTCAGGTTGGCCCCGTCAACGTAGACCTGTCCACCCGCGTCGTGCACCGCCGCACAGATGTCTGCGATGTCATGCTCGTACACCCCGTGCGTGGACGGATAGGTCACCATCAATGCCGACAACCGATCTGCGTGCTCGGACACCTTGGCACGCAGATCGTCGAGATCGACATCGCCGTTCGACCGGCACCCGACGACAACCACCTTCATGCCGGACAGGGCGGCCGAGGCGGCGTTGGTGCCGTGCGCGCTGGAGGGGATCAGGCACACATCTCGTCCCGTGTCGCCGCGTGCGTCATGGTAGGCCCGGATGGCCAGCAGGCCCGCGTACTCCCCCTGTGACCCGGCGTTCGGCTGCAGCGACACCGCGTCGTAGCCGGTGATCGCGGTGAGCCACGCCTGCAGATCGGTGATCACCCGGCGCAGTCCCGGGGTGTCCGAGGACGGCGCGAAAGGATGCTGGCGGGCGAACTCAGGCCAGCTGATCGGCTCCATCTCCGCGGCCGCGTTGAGCTTCATCGTGCAAGATCCGAGCGGTATCATGCTGCGGTCCAACGCAATGTCTTGGTCGGCGAGTGAGCGCAGGTAGCGCATCATCTCGGTCTCGGTGCGGTATCTGGTGAACGCGGGATGGGTCAGGAAGTCCGATTTCCTGGCCAGACCCGTCCTGGCCAAATCTGTACTGGCCGCGCCGCGCAGCTGCGAGCTGTCAGGATCGGCGGGGTCCGCTCGGACGGTCTGCGAATCGGTTGCACTGCCCGCGAAGGCCTCAAGCACGGCCGCGAGGTGCTCTTCGGATGTCACCTCATCACAGGTCACGGAGACGTGGTCGTCGTCGACCAGCCATATGTTGATGCCGCGTTCTTTGGCCGCAGCGCGGACCTCGTGCGCCCGACCTGGAACCCGGCCCAGCACCGTGTCGAAGAAACAGTCGTGCACGGTCTCGATCCCCGCCGCGAGCAATCCGGCCGCCAACGCTCGCGCATGGCCGTGCACCCGTCTCCCGACAGCGGTCAGCCCCTCGGCGCCGTGGTAGCTCGCATACATCGCGGCCATCACGGCCAAGAGGACCTGTGCGGTACAGATATTGCTCGTGGCCTTGTCGCGGCGAATGTGCTGTTCGCGGGTCTGCAGCGCCAGCCGGTATGCCGGCGACCCATCCGCATCCTTGGAAACGCCCACCAGGCGCCCCGGGAGCTGCCGGGCATGCTTGGCGTGCACGGCCAGATAACCCGCATGCGGGCCACCGAATCCCATTGGTACACCGAAGCGCTGGGTGCTTCCGAACGCGATGTCGGCATTCATCTCGCCGGGCGGGGTGATCAGCGTCAGCGCCAGCAGGTCAGCGCCGATGGCCACCAGAGCGCCCCGCTCGTGTGCTTGCGATACCAGGGGGGTCCAGTCAACGACCGCGCCGCTGGCTCCGGGTAACTGGACGATCACACCGAAGAACTCGCCTTCATCGGGCAGGGAGGGAAGGCCATCGGGAAGGCCACCGGGAAGGCCATTGCGCAAATCCGCTGCCACGATCTCGATTCCCAGCGGTTCGGCGCGGGTCGCGAGCACTGCGGCCGTCTGCTCATAGACGTCGGTATCGACAGCCAGCCGATTGCCCGTCCGGCCCGCGGAGCGGTACATGAGTGTCATCGCTTCAGCAGCTGCGGTGCCTTCGTCGAGCATTGAGGCATTGGCCACCTCCAGAGCCGTGAGGTCAGTGACCATCGTCTGGAAGTTGAGCAGCGCCTCAAGCCGGCCCTGGCTGATTTCGGGCTGATACGGCGTGTAAGCGGTGTACCAGGCGGGGTTCTCAAAGATGTTGCGCCGCAATACAGGTGGCGTCACCGTATCGAAGTAACCCTGCCCAATCATCGACACCGCGACGGTGTTCGTATCGGCCAGCGCTCGCAGCTCATCAAGCGCCTCAGCCTCGGTGGCGGCCGGTGGCAAATTCTCCAACCCGGGCGCCTCAGCGCCCGCAGTCACCGGGTCGAGGATGTCGGCAGGAACAGCCTTGCGGGCCAACTCATCGAGAGACTCGACGCCAATCGTGTTCAGCAGCGTGGCGACAGCGTGGGAATCAGGCCCGATGTGTCGACTGACGAAACTGAGTTCGCCGGGTGCGTCGGACCTGGAATCAGACCCGGAATCGGACCTGGAATCGGACCCGGAATCGGACCCGGAATCGGACCCGGAATCAGACCTGGAATCGGACCCGGAATCGGACCTAGTAGTTGACCTGGTGTTTGACACTGACAGACTCTTCCGACGCTTGCCGCGGGCGCGAGGAGCGCATGCGAACCGGCTCCTCTCCCTCTGTCGTCGACCCGATCGGGTGCCTGAGAGATTCGGCCATAACAGCTGATGCCATCAGCTGGCAGAGCCTTTCCCCATGGGCGGGTGCACGGTCCGTGGGCCAGCCCGGGGGCTAGTTCATGGACGAGCGCACCGCTTTCCAGAGGCATCGGGGCCTCACGCGGTCCTGGGGCCTGAGAGGTTGACGGAGAGGGTTTGCTCCTTCGGCGCCCGTGGCTGGCGGCCACGGAACTCTCCCGCACAAGGGCGATGCTCCCACCAGTCTACCTACAGGTGCGTGCGACGAAGCGAGGCACGCTACCGCAGGATTCGTTCGGATCAGCCGATCTTGCGGTCGCGGTGCTTTCGCCGCGATGCCAGTTCATCCTCCGGCGCGGTGATCGACTCGCCACCATCAGCCCGCTCGCCGGGGAATTCAGCGATCGCGCCGGTGAGCTCCCGCATCGCGCCCGACACGGCGATGCCGAACACGCCTTGCCCGCCTTGAAGCAGGTCGACTACTTCCTCGGCAGAGGTGCACTCGTACACGGTGGTGCCATCGGAGAACAGCGTGATGTTGGCCAGATCCTGGACGCCGCGTTGCCGCAGGTGATCCACCGCGACGCGGATATTGTGCAGCGAGATGCCGGTGTCAAGCAGGCGCTTGACGATCTTGAGGACCAGGATATCTTTGAACGAGTACAGCCGCTGGCTGCCCGAACCCGCAGCACCCCGGATCGATGGCACCACCAGCGAGGTACGGGCCCAGTAGTCAAGTTGGCGATAGGTGATTCCGGCGACCTGGCATGCGCTGGGCCCCCGGTATCCGACGAGTTCGTCGGGCACCGAATCGTCGGGGAAGAGGCCGCCCTGGACGGGCTCGGTGGCCACCCGGGGAGCACTGCTTGCCTGCGGGGCGCCTGTGGTCAGGTCCAGTTCCTCCTGGCCTGGCGTGTCTCCCACTTGTCGAATCCTCTCGCCTTCAAGAGCCCTGAAACCCGCGTCCCGCCCTACTCGGCTCACGTTCACCCGGGCCTGAAACTGTGTTGAGCATACGCTTGAGGGCTCGCCTTGACTGCCCGTCGCGAACAAGTATGGCTTTCAATTTCGGAGTCGGGAGAAAAGCGCGGCGCGTGTCGAGTCCGACGAGACGCATCCGTGACCAAGCCCCCCCGGCGGGGTGCGCAACGTTGCGGTTCCTCGATGCGGCAGGCCCGTAGGACAGGCCCGCCCGCTGTCAGGTGGCCGTGAAGTGAGGTGGCCGTGAAGTCAGGCGGCCGTGAAGTCAGGCGGCCGTGAAGTCAGGTGGCCTTGAAATCGTCGGGTGACACGCTGTCGAGGAATTCCTTGAACTTCTCGACCTCGTCCTCGCGCACCGCGCCGGTGGCCTCTTCGTCGTTCTCGTCGGGGATGAGCAGGCCCGCCTCGGCGAGAACCGCCTCGTCAACATGGATCGCTACACCCATACGCAAGGCGATGGCCACCGCGTCCGAGGGGCGGGCCGACACCGTGATGTCGCGATCAAAGACGAGATCTGCGTAGAAAGTGCCCTCCTGCAGATCGACGATACGTACCTCTTTGAGCGAATGGCCAAGGGCAGCAATGAGATCTTTGATCAGATCGTGGGTCAGCGGACGAGTCGGCTCGACACCCTGTTGCTCTAGCGCAATTGCGGCGGCCTCCGACTGGCCGATCCATATCGGCAGGTAGCGGTCACCGTCGGACTCGCGGAGTAACAGGACGGGTTGGTTCTGGGGCTGCTCAACTCGAATGCCGATCACACGGACCTCACCCATCTGTGCCTGCCCTCCGCACCGGTGTAGTACTCAACTCGATCCGGGGCCGAACAACGGCCCGGGTGCCACCTAATTCATCTAGAACCCCATCAAAACCCCGTCAATGGGAGTCTAGTCCTCAGCGATCGAGAACGTCGCGTACGGCCGACTTGATCAACGACGTG
>JAHZKD010000224.1 GCA_022600605.1 Actinomycetes bacterium | reverse complement strand
GCTGCAGTTTCGTCGAATTGCTACTGTCCAGTAACATTGGCCGCACTCGCTGGGTTCAGCGTCGAACACGACAGGAGGGCCGACGATGGATGTTCTGGTCACTGGATGCGACACCGAGCTGGGTCGCACAGTTGCGGCGGGATTCTGCGATGACGGCCACCAGGTATTTCTCGCCGGCGGTCGACGTGAAGACCTTGCGGTTGCTGCGAAAGACCTTCAGGTCAGCGATTCTCAGGTGCTCGTGTTCGACAACACCGACCCAGCCTCGATTGCGGCGATACACGGTCAAATCCCCGCCCACCTGGACGTAATCGTCAACGTACCGGTCCCAAAGTGCAATGAGCGCGAGCCGCGCACCTACACGCTGGCCGACCACGCCACCGAATGGCGTGGCGTCTTCGACACCAACGTGGTGTCGACAGTGCTTACGGTCCAGGTCCTCGGTGACCATCTCCGTTCGGGCGGCTGTGTGGTGACCGTGATCCCCGATCCTGTGCGCGAAGGCAGTGCCCAGGCCGCCGTCAAGGCCGCGATCTCTGAGTGGGCCGCCGGCCAGGCCGACTATTTCGGCACCAGGGGAATCACCGTCAATGCTGTGGCAGCCGGACGCGGGGCAGAACCCGGCTACGACGGGCTGGGCACCACTGCGCCTTCGGTTAGCGCTGAGATCGCCCGGCTGTCGCTGTTCCTGGCCACCCCCGCTGCTCGCCACATCACCGGCCAGACGTTGCACGTCAGTCACGGTGCGTTGGCGAACTTCGGCTAACGGGTGTCGTGTCCAGCGGGTCAGATAGCTGCGCTGGAAGGCGTTCAAGCCGCTTCTGACAGCCGATTGGGAGCCAAGTGTGCGTATCGGCCTGCCCAGCTGTACGTGCGGCGGCTAACGTATTCGGTGTACTGAACTGGTAACCAATCAGCGGATCCGTCAAGGAGCAGCGATGAGCCAACCCGGAACTGCAGCAGCTGATCGCCACAAAGTGGTGATCATCGGGTCGGGATTTGGTGGGCTGACCGCCGCCAAAGGCCTCAAGAGGGCCGACGTCGATATCAAGCTGATCGCCCGCACCACCAACCACCTGTTCCAGCCCCTGCTGTATCAAGTGGCGACCGGCATCATTTCTGAGGGTGAGATCGCCCCAGCGACCCGGGTGATCCTGCGCAACCAGAAGAACGCACAGGTGCTGCTCGGCGACGTGGTCGGGGTCGACTTGAAGACCAGCACCGTTCGCTCCGAACTGCTCGGCCACACTTACGTGACGCCCTACGACAGCTTGGTTGTTGCCGCGGGCGCGGGTCAGTCGTACTTTGGCAACGACCATTTCGCCGAGTTTGCGCCGGGTATGAAGTCGATCGACGACGCACTGGAATTGCGTGGCCGCATCTTGGGAGCGTTCGAGCAGGCCGAACGCTCGAGTGACCCGGTACGACGAGAAAAACTACTGACATTCGTGGTGGTGGGAGCAGGCCCGACGGGCGTGGAGATGGCCGGGCAGATTGCCGAATTGGCTGACAACACACTCAAAGGCGCCTTCCGTCATATCGATTCGACCAAAGCGCGGGTGATTCTGCTCGACGCGGCCCCGGCGGTGCTTCCCCCGATGGGTGAGAAGCTCGGCAAGAAGGCTCAGGATCGACTGGAGAAGATGGGCGTCGACATCCAGCTCAACGCCATGGTCACCGACGTCGACCGCAATGGAATCACCGTCAAGGACCCCGACGGCACCCTGCGTCGTATCGAATCTGCGTGCAAGGTCTGGTCAGCTGGAGTATCTGCCAGCCCGCTTGGCCGCGACCTGGCGGCCCAGTCGGGAGTCGAACTCGACCGCGCAGGGCGGGTCAAGGTGCTGCCGGATCTGTCGATTCCAGGCCATCCCGACGTTTTCGTCATCGGTGATATGGCGGCGGTCGATGGGGTGCCAGGCATGGCACAAGGTGCGATTCAGGGAGCCCACTACGCAGCCAAGGCGATTATCGGCGGGCTCAAGGGCGCCGATCCGGCCCAACGTGAGCCATTCAGTTATTTCGACAAGGGATCCATGGCGACGGTGTCGAGGTTCAGCGCGGTGGCCAAAATTGGACCGCTGGAGTTGAGCGGCTACATCGCCTGGCTGGCCTGGCTATTCCTGCACCTGATCTATCTGGTCGGTTTCAAGACCAAGATCGCCACCCTACTTTCGTGGACGGTGACGTTCATTGGGCGCAACCGGGGCCAGTTGACCATCACCGAACAGCAGGCGTACGCGCGAACCCGCATCGAAGAACTTGAGGAGATCGCCGCAGCCGTACAGGAGACCGAGAAGGCGGCCAGTTAGCGGCCAGGGGGCGTTGAACCTCCTCCGTCTGTTGTAGGGAAGGCTTCACAGCCGGTGCCCCTGTGTTTGTAGGGAAGGCTTTACAGCCGGTGCCCCTGCCAAGTCGTCAGGCAGCCTCCCCCGGCCAGCGCGAGTGTCTCTCCGGCGGCCCCGACATCGCTGCGCGGGTAGTGGAACTCGCTAATACTTGCCGACGGAGCAGCGATCTCGTCATCGGCGAGTGAGCCGTTGCCCAGCTCGACACGGTGCCGCAGAAGTGGCCTGCCGTCTATGTCAGCGTGCAGCGAACCCGACCAGAACCCTTGGCGTTCACCGGTTCTGCCGATCTGAACCCGTTCGACAAACCTGAGTTTGCCCCCATCGGT
>JAHZKD010000223.1 GCA_022600605.1 Actinomycetes bacterium | reverse complement strand
TTTTCCGCCGAGGCGCATCGTCAAGCTTCGTTGGTTGCACGAGCGGACGAAAGTTCCGATGACCAGGGATTCATTGAGGCCATCTCGACGCCATGGGACGAGGAGTGAACAGAGGGGAGATCTGGACCGTAGCAGGGGGTGTCTACTCGACCAAGCCGCGTCCCGCGGTGATTGTTCAGGATGACCTCTTTGATGCCACGAGTTCAGTAACTGTTGCTCCCATGTCCCGCACGCTGTTGGATGCACCGTTGATGCGCATCCGGATAGCCCGCGGAGAAGGCCGGTTATCCGGACTTGATCACGACAGTGACGTGATGATTGACAAGCTCACAACCGTCAAGAGGTCGAATGTCCACGTTCGGGTTGGCCGGCTGACAGTGGAGCAAGTCATCGAGGTCGAGCGAGCGATGATGGCATTCCTAGGCCTTGCACGATAGGTGTCCCGTCTCAGGTTAATTGGCGGCTGCATAAAGGAAATCGCCAAAAATATTGCACCAACGGACCGAGCACTTGTGTCGAAATAGTCGGCGGTTCCGATCATGGTGGCCGCGGGCATCGCGGTCAGCGGTGTGACGATCACGGTGGTCCGACTGGTGCGACGAACGACGGCCTGGCCGATCGCGTTGGGGACACTGCTGCTGCGCCTGGCCGCCTACCTCTGCAGCATCGTCGGCTATTTCGCCTCGGTGGGAGCGACGTAGTGGCCACCGTTTCCACTGAGAAACCCGCGATACTCCGAACTCCGCCAGGTCTATTGCGAAAACCGCCAGCTATATCGACACCGAACAATAGGCGAGAACCGTTGGCCCACCGGGCAATACGGCGTACTTTACTTGACATAATGTGGCTTATCGGCACTAATTCGATACAGGTGTGCCCGCGAACCGCGCCGGGATTCGCGCCCTCAGCTGTCCGACCCCGGAGCTTCTGACGGCCCTTCGCGAAAGCCAGAGAGCTATCCAACTCCAGCCAGTTTTCCGGAACCATCTGACTGCCGTTGCCCGGCGCAATGCGCATCAACTCAGTACGCAACCCGCCGACGACTCGTGCCCCGATTCCAGGATTGCGTGACTGGCGCCGGAGACGCCACACCTTCGGGTTGGCGTCCACCATTCGCGGTAGAGAGCCCCAGATTGCCCGGGGTGCAACCTGTGCCCCAAGCCTGGTGCCGCTACCGGCAATCCCCTATTCCCGTGCTGTTTTCGTCACTGTGACGAAAACAGCGGGTGTCGCACCTCTCTTTCAAAGGCAGCCGCAAGACGCCCAAACCAGCCTGACTCGTTCACCGGGCTGACTGCTACGGAATCGGAGTCAATCTGATTGCGGTCAGATGGTTTGTCTCGACCGCCGCGGCGAACTCCTCGAGTGTGGGCATCCGCCCATCGCGGAACTTCAATCCCAACTTGCGTTGTGCACCCTTTACGCCGTAGGACCTGGCGCAGCGCCAGTAGAGATCGGCGACTGCCGAACGATCTTGGATGAATTCGCCGTGCATGGTCCTCGCCTTCCCGGCGTGGAAGACCTCGGCATCGGCGCCGTCGCGGAAGTTCTGCTTCCAGGGCGCGCCGGTCAGAGTGTAGAGATGACCATCGATCCGGTGTGCGCTCAACGGGAATGTGTACCGCCGCCCGGTCTTGCGTCCATTGAAGCTCAGCACCATCAACCCATCGCGTGCTGCACCCATGAACGGAGTGTGCAACAGAAACTGCATCACTGGGTTGATAACACGGAGTGCCGCGGGCCCCGGATGTGAGACCGTGACCGCGGGTGCTGGTTCCGCCATACCATTACCGTACAAGCCGTTCGTTACGTCAGTAACCGTCGCTTCCTCCGGCTCAGCCGGGGATCCGCTTCGATGCTTGATTTTTGCCATCGCGATCTCCTCAATCATGTTGTGCTGCAGCTGGTTTAATGACTCTCGGATACGGGGCGCTAGGTCGCCTGACCCGTCAGTTCCTCGATCACATCTAGCGCCGCGTCCTGGCGCGCCTGGTCAACGAAGTGCGCCGTCGTCTGCACTTCGAGGGGGCCGGTGAGCTTCGTGGGCTTCGACATGTAGCTCTGACCGTTGCGGTATTGCCCGTTTCCGGTCAGAACGTCCACGTAGCGCTTGGCCCCCAGTGGGGTCGGCATGTTCATGCCGGCCAGCGAGCCGACGGTGGGCATGATTTTGGTGAACAGGAACCGTTTGAATCCGGTGGTGTGGCGGGCGGCGTTGGTGCCCATGTTCGACCCGGGTGAGACGGTGAAGATCTGCACCTCGCCCCCGAGTTTGCGTGCCATGGCTGCACTCCACCAGGACGTGAAGGTCTTCGTGGCCGCGTAGTAGCGCATCGGGTCATATTTGTCGGGCTTGGAGCCGCGCGCGAATGCTGTCATCGCATCGTGGAGGTTGTCGCCGAATTCGCTAGGCGTGCCAATGGCGAAGTCATATGCCGCCATTCCGAACATGGCAGGCAGGTCGTTGCGCGCGCCTTCGGATCCGGCGATCACTACCCGGGCACCTTGGGGAAGCAGGCCCGCCTGGTGCAGTCGCGTCGTCAGCACGTGGTGGCCCACGATCGAGGAGGCGAACGCCAGCTCAAGACCGTCCACGCTCTTGCCGATGGCATCGCCTGCAACCATTCCGGCGTTGAGCAGCACAGCGTCGATCGCGGTACCGCGCCCGGCTAGCTCGTCACTGGCAGCGCGGGCCGACTCCACGCTTGAGACATCGACAGCCAGCGTCTCGAAGGGGTCCTTGGCTGTCCGCTCGACCAGCTGCGCCTTGGCCTGCTCGGCTTTTTCCAGGGTGCGGCATGCCAGGATGACGCGCCCATAGCCAACTTCGGCAAGCTGGGCCGCCGCTTCGAAACCAAGGCCCGAGTTGGCGCCGGTGACGAGCACCGTCTTGCCGCTGAAATCCTGCGCTGAGTGAGTCATATCGTCTTCTGTCCGCTCTTTCTGTTCGCTGTATCGCTTCATTGAGGCGATCAGTGGAATCAAAATGCAGGCCCCTAGGAAAGAACCCACGACTTGGGTAACTGATTGGTTACTTGACCATACGGTAACCGACCAGTTACCTTGGAGTCAAGCGCGGGGAGCAACAAATGAGCAGAGCCAAGCAGTACGACCGAACCGAGCTTCTCGACCGAGCCGTGGAGTTGTTCCGCCGAGAGGGCTTCAACGGCACCAGTACCGCAGAGCTGGTCGACGAATTGGGCGTCAACCGCAAGAGCATGTACGCCGAGTTCGGCTCGAAACAAGGACTATTCGAAGCGGCGCTGGACCGCTACAGCCACCAACACCTTTCGGCCTTCCTAGCCCCCATCGAAGCACCCGACGCGGGCGCGGCCGCCATCGTGCAAGCCTTCAATGGCTATGCATCAGCCAGCGAGGGACCCGCACGTGGGCGCGGATGCCTGCTGTGCAACACCGCCGTCGAGCGAGCCGCGCTCGACCCCGGAGCCCAACGCTACGTTGGGGCCTACCTCGAAAGACTCACAAGCGCATTTCACCACGCCCTGGCCAACGCGCAGCGTCTCGGAGAGATCGACTCCGACGCCGACCTCGACGAGCTGTCAGCCTTCTTCACAACCGCCCTCATCGGGGTCGCGGCGTGTATCCGAGCCCAGGCGCCACCCCAACAGGTGCAAGCGGCATGCAGAGTCGCCACAAGCATGCTGGCCCCAAGATCTTGAACGAGCGCACGTAATTACCGGTGGGCGTTGAGGTTCGGAGCCCGCATCGCTGGGTAGGGACGTCGACCTCAGGGCTTCCTGTGTAGCTTCGCGGCGAGATGGTGTTGCAGCGGCTGCCCGGCCGCCCCGAGTAATAGCGTGTAGGTGAGCTCGTCGCCTTCGATACGAATGGAACGACTCAGTGCGGTAACAGCTTTCGCTGATTCCGTGAGACCGATCACCGTCGCTGCCAGCTCCATCTCGATCGTGGCACCGATCAGCGTCAGCGCACCTTCTTCAATTTCGGTGATACCGGTCGGATGGGCCAGAACCAGTTCGACCCGCCCCGGTGACGGTACCCGCACGTAACCCGTCTCAGCGTGCAGCGGACGACCATCATCGAGCGCCTTCGTCCGTTGGTCATAACGCAGGAATGGCTTTCCGATATGGGCGAAGGAGACTTCCTCGGTGTAGCCGAACGGCGAGATGGTCGGGTACTCGCCGGCGCCCTGACCTACCCAGGTACCCAAGAGCGGAGCAAGGACAGCGATGTCGGGATGGAGTTCGGGCACGTCCCCAGGGTAGTAGCTGTTGGCTGGATACCGCGCTTTAGTGAGTGTTTGGCGTTGATAGTGAGTGTGGTCGCGTGTGAGGCCGGCTGTTTGTCGGTCGCGTGTTGAAGGAGGTGGGTTGGGGCGCAGGGGGTATCGGCCCGAGAAATGTGT
>JAHZKD010000023.1 GCA_022600605.1 Actinomycetes bacterium | reverse complement strand
GTGGCCGCGAACATGTACATGGGTGGACGCAGCGGTTGGTTGGCGGCGCTGCTGACCGCAAACTCCCCGCAACAGCTGATCGACCAGATTTGGCTGCAGCGGACGGTGCCCGCAAAGATTGCCGATCAGACGAAGGCTCTTCAGGTAGCACGTGCGCGCGGGGTTGCCGCCGCCCAGGTCTCAGAGATGTCGGCCAGCGTCGCCCGCGCCGCGACCGAGCGGTCTGCCGCAGCGCGCGCGGACCTGCAGGCCAGGTGGCGTGAATTACAACGACAGATCGCCGCAGCGGAGGCGCAATACGCGGCGCTGACACCGAGTCAGCGTGCGGTGATCGATAACCCGCCCCCGCCCGAGCTTGAGCCCCCGCCCCCGCCCCCGCCCCCGCCTGAGCTTCAGCCTCCGCCTGAGCTTCAGCCTCCGCCCGAGCCTCCGGCGCCGGAGGCAAGCGCCCCCGTGCAAGCTGACCCGGCGATCATTGCGATGCCAAGCCACCCACCGGAGGAGATTGCTCCACCCTTTGCCGCCGCTCGCGCCGAAATCCCGGAGGTGTTGCCCGTCGGCATCGCCTCAGAGGCTGGACTACAGCCCAACACGATCGTGGCCGCCCGTGCCATCAGCGCCCGATTCCCCCAGATCGCCGCCATTGACGGGGTACGGCCGGACTCGAAGCCGTGGCATCCGAGCGGCCTGGCCATCGACGTGATGATTCCCAATCCCGAAAGCCCCGAGGGCATCGCGCTCGGCAACGAAATTCTCGCGTTCGTGTTACGTAACGCGCATCGATTCGGGTTGCAGGATGCAATATGGCGCGATATTTACCACACACCAGGCGGTCCGCAAGGATCGGGGTACGGCCACTTTGACCACCTGCACATCACCACAACACCCCGTCGCTAACCGACGGGTGAACTGTCCTGGCATGTTTGTTTTCCATCACCCCGCCCCGAAAGCAGCAGACATCTGAGGCTGGAGTGACCGAAAGATGACATCGGAAATGAACAGCAGAACTGAGGGCACTTCGTCTTCACCGGCACCCCATGTAGGGCTCATCTTGGCGTTGACGATCAATGGCCTGGCCGTGAGCAACTATCGAGATTTGGTCTCGGTCTCTCACAGCGCAGAGGCGTACGGATTCGATTCCGTCTGGTTGTGCGACCACTTTCTCACGTTGAGTTCAGCGGACTACGTCAGGGACGCCGGCCTCACCTCCGACATAGGTGCGGACGACCAGCAGTTGCAGCCCCAATCGCTGCCCCTTCTCGAGTGCTGGACCGCGCTCAGCGCACTGGCTCGCGACACCAGCAGACTTCGCCTGGGGACCAGCGTGTTGTGCAACTCATATCGTCACCCAGCGGTCCTGGCGAAAATGGCCGCCACTTTGGACGTGATTTCCGAAGGTCGCCTCGATCTCGGGTTGGGCGCAGGCTGGTTCCAGCGCGAGTTCGAAGCCTACGGAATCCCCTTCGCGCCGGTCGGGGACCGGGTCTCGGCCCTCGAAGAGTCCCTACGCGTGATTCGGGCGGTGTGGACCGAGCCCAACCCGACCTTCACTGGGCGCTACTACACGCTGGACGGCGCTATCTGCGATCCCCGACCGGTCCAACAACCACACCCTCCACTTTGGATCGGCGGCGAAGGAGACCGTGTCCAGCGAATCGCCGCGAGAACAGCCGAGGGCCTGAATGTCCGATGGTGGTCACCAGAACAGGTGCAGCAGCGCGCCGACTTCCTCAATCGCGCCTGCGACTCTGTTGGACGTGACCCGGCCACATTGCGATTGTCGGCGACGTTGTTGCTGGCGCCCACGAAATCTGCCGACCAGGAATCACGAATCCGTGCAGAATTCGCCTCAATTCCCGCGCATGGGCAGATCATCGGGTCACCGGAAAGATGCGCGGCACGCATCAACGAGTACCGAGAATTGGGTGTCGGCCATTTTCTTTTCACCATCCCGCATCTGGTCGATTCCGACTTTCTCGATGTCGTCGGGCAGGAGGTCCTTCCGATGATCGTGGGCACTTCAAAGGGCGATTCGTCAGGCAGCTAAGGGGGGGGCTCGTCATCTGTTCGCAGGCCGGCGGCAGGCACTTTTTGGATTGGAGCGCCGCGGCAGTCAACTTTGGACGGCACAAATCCGCGCGGATGGAGCCCCGAACGGCGATGATTGACCCGCCAGCCCAGATGATCGCAGACGGAGACGGAGACGGGACTATGCAAACCTCGACCGAGCGGGGCGTTGTCAAACCCATCCCCGCAGAGCTCATGGAGGACACCGGGTCTGGTCTCGACTACGGGACCAGACCGGACAGAATGCCGGGGGATCTCACGCCCACCGGCCGCTTCTTCATCCGCAGCCACGCTCCTGCTCCGCATGTGGACTCCGCAACGTGGAATCTGCGGATCGAGGGTGACGGATTAAAAAGGCCTCTTACCTACGGCTACGAGGACCTGTGGAAGCGATTCCCGCTGACCTCTATGGTGCGGACAATCGAGTGCGCTGGCAATCGGCGTGTCCTGCTAGGGGAGGAACTCGGCCGTACGTTCGAGGGCACTCAATGGGGACGCGGTGCAATTGGCACCGCGGAGTGGACGGGCGTGCGACTGCGCGACCTGCTCGAACCTGCGGAAATCAGTTGCGGGGCAGTCGATGTCATGGCGGAATCGCTGGATGCGACTCGGACTCGTCGGCCATTGCCGCTGACAAAGGCATTGGCCGACGACACAATCGTGGCGTTGGCGATGAACGGTGAAATCCTTCCGCCCGATCACGGCTTCCCCGCCCGCCTGGTCGTCTCGGGGTGGCTCGGCGCCGCCAGCATCAAGTGGCTCGGGCGGATCGAAGTATCTCAAGAGGCCCTCTCTAGTCCCTGGACTACGGTCGACTACGTCCTGATCGGTCCGGACTATCCGGCCGTCCCGCCGGCCCGCGGCTCGGTGATCAACGCGTTGACGGTGTCCAGCCTGGTAGAGCTGCCCTGGCCGGCACGCCTGGAGTCGGAACCGCAGGTGATCCGAGGACGAGCATATGCCGGCGAAAACCGGGTGACCCGCGTTGAATACCGCATCGACGATGGGGAGTGGCAGGACGCGCGACTCACCTCGACAGCGCTTCCGGGGGTCTGGGTGCGCTGGGAGTTCGACTGGGATCCGGAACCGGGCGATCGCTTGGTGCGGGTACGGGCAACCGATGACCAAGGCCGCTCACAGCCTGACACCACACCGTGGAATGAGCTTGGCTACCTACATGAATCCGTACTCGCGCATCCCGTGCGCGTCGACCGGCCCGGCACGCCTGGCGCCTGACCGCTCGACATCGACTGTCCGATTCTGCTAGGCGTGCGGCTTCCTGAAATGCAGGATTCCCCAAGCGAGGTAGCCGTTGTCGGCGGCGTTCACCCAATTGCCCAGGCCGACGAGCATCTTGTCCAGGTACTCCGCGGAGGATCTCTGCTCGAGTTCTGAACGTCGGGTTTGAAGTTCCTCGCGCACGCGGTCGTAGTGTGTCCGCAAGTTGTTGATGAGATCTAACTGGTCAACGACCTCAAAACCGAGCGCTAGTGCGGCTTCCCGATAGAAACGCATCGAAGCGAGGTCGGGCAGCTGCAGCCGATCGTAGACGGGCTGGAGTACGTCGTCGGGAACGTTATCGGCCTGCATGGGATCGGTGAAGACCAGTTCGCCCCCGGGCTTGAGCACACGGAATGCTTCCGTCAGCACCTTACGGCGATCTGGCGCATGCAGAAATGCATCCTGCGACCAGACGACATCATAGCTTTCGTTGGGCTCGGGGATATCGTCAAAGCTGCCGTGCAAGACGCGGATCTTCTGCTGAAATCCGCTGTGATTGTTCCTGTTTCGGTTGGCTTCGTTCTGTGTTTCGGAGATGTTGAGACAGGTCACCGAACAGCCGTTCTTGCTGACCAGCCGGCGTGCAGACCCGCCGTAGCCGGCACCGAGGTCCAACACGTTTGCGTCGCTGTCGAGGTTCGTGAGCTGGGCCGCCATGCGATCGATCGTCTCGATGCTGGCTTGCGCGATGTCGCGAGTGTTCTCATAGCAGCCGACGTGGATGTCTTCGCCGCCCCAGACCAACGAGTAGAAGGTATCGGCATCGTCGCTGTCGTAATAGGCCTCCGCCACCTCTCGGACGCTGGCTGTGTCCTCGACAGATTTCTGCGCTATATGGACGAAGAAATCGGGCTCGTTCTCTTGGTACGTCTCCTGAAAGTCGCCGTATGTGCGCACACGTTCGAAGCCGGCCTCGCGTATCAGCCGGCGGACATAGTTCTTGCGCAGCGGAAACATATTGAGGGTGTACTCGGAACCGTCCGGAAAGGTGTATTTGAAACGAGCGAGGCCATCGTCGACGTGTACCGGTTCGGCCGATACTTGATCCCCGCAGTAGTAGTACTTGTGCTTCGTTGTGAAGCCGTGATCGAGCATCTCATCGTAGTTGCGCTGGTCGAGGATCAGAATGCCGTCGTGGCGCAGCGCGGCATAGAATTCGGCCAGAGCGCGACGGCGATCCTGCTCTTCATGAAGGTGTGTGAACGAGTTGCCAAGACAGATGATGGCGTCGTACTTGCCTTGGATGTTCTTATTCAACTCCCGCCAGTCCGCCTGGACGGTCTTGAGGATGAGACCCCGTTTCGCGCTGTTCTCGAACGCCTTGGCGAGCATGGCCGCCGAGCCGTCCGCGCTGGTCACGTCGAAGCCGGCCTCGGTGAGCCGAACAGAATGAAATCCAGTACCCGTGGCGACGTCGAGGATGGTCTCTTTATCGCGGGCGCGCAGGACGTCCATGAAGAACCTGCCCTCGGACTGTGAGCGAGCATCCCAGTCGATCAGCTCATCCCATTTGTCGACGAATCCCGTGATGTATTCACCGCGGTAAAGGTCGGTCTCGCGATCGGCTAGAGGGTTGTCGCCGTAGTTCTGCTCAGACATGGTTAGTTCGGCATTGGCATCTACGCCTGAAATAGTCAATATACAAACCTCTCGTGTGCATTTACTCGCATCGATCACGAAGCTCGGCTCGCGCTGCGGCACCGCACTAGCTGGTAGGCGCCGGTATCCGCCCTGGCTCAGAGCGCTAGTCGTGTGACTCGCTCCTCGCAGAGGGGAGCAGTCTGCACTTCGACTGCACGCCCTCGACGCCGCCTGGCGGCTTGCCGATCGGCCGGGTGCGCAACCTCATCGCCCCCTTGGCCTTGGACAGTCTATTACATCAGCGCTTCACCACCTATTGCGTCGGAGCAGCGTCGCGGCGGCCACTGACAGTTGACCTCTGCCGACTGGGGCGAAGGCGCTGGTGAGGATGTCTGCTGGCAGTTTCCTGGCGCCCGGCAATATCCAAGACGGTGAGTGCAGTAGCCGGGTCTCGCTATCTGTTCGCAGGCCGGCCGCAGGCATCTATTGGGTTGGTCACAGTGTTTCCCGTCACACTGACGCGAGGTTTCCCAGAACGTTCGGGAGCAACCTAGGCCGCCGGCAGAGAGGGGACTGGAGTGCTGACTGCGTACCTGTGCGGCGCGCTTGTTGTGGCGATGGCGGCGCTTGGTTGTGCGATCTGGATTTCCGATCTACGTACCGAAGTCAGTCCTGTTGATCAAGCCGCGGTGGCTTTCCTGGCCGGTGTGTTGTGGCCGGTTGTGGCTCTTGGGGCTGTGCTGTTGGGCGGCCGGGGCCTGCATGTCGTCTTGAATTTTGCGTTGAGCAAGCGGCCAGGTTCGCGGGGGAGCTGGGGTTTCCCGATCGCCTCCAGTCAGCGGTCCATGCAGTAACCATCTGCCCGGGGGGAAAGCCGATACTTCACCTGTTGTTCGAGCGCGGAGATTTGCCAGATGTGGCCGGCCGCGGCCCCGGCCGCAGCCTTAATCCGAATCGATCTTCAGTTTGGTTTCGGCACTGTATACCCCCAGAAGGTCGCGGGCCGAAACTATGCCGACCAGGGCGCCTTCCTGCTCCACCAGGAGATGGCGAATGTAGCGATCCATCATCCGGACCGCAGCCTCTCCGACGGTAGCCTCAGCCTCGCACCACACCAGCTTCGTGCTGGCGGCCTCAAGGGCCGGCACCGAAGCTGGGTCCTTACCGGCGGCAACCACCCGCACAACATCGCGTTCGCTCACCAGCGCCGCAGGTCGCTCGTCGTCGCCTACGACGACCGCCCCAACTTCGTCGGCCACGATGGCCTTCGCAACGTCCATGACCGTGGCGTCCGCGGCGACGCGCGCGACCGGATCGCCGGTGAGCGTGGACAGGGATATGGAGCCGGCGGAGGGGATGTCAGTCACGTCACCATGCTCGCATTGGCAACTGGGACAACTGCAACCCACCCCTGTTTGTGCTGACCACGGTACCCGGCAATCCCACCCACCGGCGTGACCGCCAAGCCATTTTAGATTTAGACGGGTTCGTATTCCTTCCCTGACGACTCCCGGTGGCCGATCGCCAGAACGAATTACGGAACCGCGACACACGACTCCTAGTGCCCGTCCGCATCTCCTAGGGCGCGCCCGCGGAGCCCGCAGTCAGGTCTACGTCGGTGAAGGATCATCGGTCGGTGCGGCGGTGGAGTCTCGACGTGAGTGGTGGGTGGCGCCCAGCACCGCTGCGCCCAGGGAAACGATTGCCCCACCAAGGATCATCCCTCCGATGACGTCGGTGAAGGGGTGCGCCATGCTGAGCAACGCAAGAAGGGCGACGAAAAGAACGCCGGCCACAACCGGCACTGTCAGCGCTACCTTCACGACGCGGCTGCGTCCCACGCCCAGGCATACCGCGATCATGCCGAGCAACGCAACACTACCGGTGAGATGACCAGACGGAAAAGTGTGTGCGAACTGATACAAGCTGCGTGGATCATGTACGCCGAGAAAAAGATTCATGCCGAATTGAAGCTCGACTACCGCCGTGCTCGTCCGCCCAACCACAGCCTTGAGCACCTGCACTACCACGAAGCCAATCCCGACCCCGCCGACTACCAGGAATCCCGGAATCGCCGAACGCGCCCGCAACGCTAGCAACGTGCCGCAAACCACACCAGCGCTCGCGGCGTACACGGGTTCACCAAGGAAGCGATATATCTCCGTTGCCTCCACCTGCCGCTTACGGGATCTGTGCGCCTGAAACCATGTCTCGACTGAGACGTCGAGTGCGGCAAGCCACTCTGCGTTAATCCCGACCGCCATCGCCGCCAACGCAGAAAACAACCCGGCAGCGAGCAAAAACCAGCGCCAAACGGGGGGACTGAACAGTGCCCAACCGCCCAAAATTGCGGCGGCAATAATTAAGACAACCGATGTGATTTCAATAGTCAACCATTGTGCATCACAATGGTTGGTTCGCCAGCGTGACGGCGACGGCGTCACCAGAAGGGTCCGACGGTTAGGTCCGGCCGACGAACACGACAAGCACGGCAAACTCGCCGAAGACGCGCTCATTGAAGCGCCAGCAGAACGTCGCCCACCGACCTGGCCAGACACAATCAGCCTCGAGACGTCGGTGATGGCCCTCATCGGCCAGCACATCGAGCGGTTAGCCGAAGACGGGCGTCAGCCAAGAGGCTAGACATCTAGAGGTATGACGCGAGCAAGCGCTGACGTTCGTCGGTACGTTGCGCGACCCTTGACAACTTCGCTGGGCAGTGGCGTGCAGCGCGCCACGAACTCGCGGCAGACCGACTATAAACGTCGAATAAGCGTCGATCGGACCCTGACGACCGCTCGGAAAACACCCTCTGACCTGCGCATCTGACCTGCGCCCCCGGCAGGAATCGAACCTGCGACCTAGGGATTAGAAGGCCCTTGCTCTATCCGACTGAGCTACGGAGGCAACATCGAGGAGTGTATCTAACGTCGCGGCGGTGACCTCTGCTGCCGCGGCGACAAAAGCCGCTCCGTGTCACAGGGTCGCCGACTAGCTTGGAGGCATGAGCAACGCGCCGGACCTGGATGCGGCCGGACTCCCGGAGGAACTCAGCGCGCTAGACCAGATTTTGCATCGCGGAGAGGCCAATCCGCGTACGCGCTCGGGCATCATGACGCTGGAACTTCTTGACACCACCCCGGACTGGGGCCTTTTTCGCAGCCGCTTCGAGAACGCTTCCCGTAAGGTGCTGCGGTTGCGGCAGAAGGTCGTGACCCCAACGCTGCCTACCGCTGCTCCGCGCTGGGTCGTGGATCCTGACTTCAACCTCGACTTCCACCTTCGCCGGGTGCGTGCCCCGGAGCCGGGCACCCTGCGCCAGGTGATGGATCTCGCCGAAGTTGCCGCCCAGTCGCCGCTGGACATCTCCCGCCCGTTGTGGACAGCGACCCTCGTCGAGGGCGTGGAGAACGGGCAGGCGGCACTGATGGTGCATCTCAGCCATGCCGTCACCGACGGCGTCGGCGGCGTGGAGATGTTCGCCAACCTCTACGATCTTGAGCGTGACCCGCCTGTGCAGGACACCGCGCCACTTCCTATCCCGTCCGACCTGTCGCCCAACGATCTGATGCGTTACGGGATCAATCGGCTGCCTGGCACCGTAGTCGGAGGTGTGCGCGACGTATTGTTCGGCGCCGCGCAGGCGTTGGGACACGCGGTGCGCGATCCTGTGTCGCGCCTTGGCAGCGCCATCGATTACACGATGTCGGGCGTGCGGGTGATCGGGCCAGTTGCCGACCCGTCACCGCTGCTGCGCCGCCGCAGCTTGTCCTCGCGTAGTGAGGCCATTGATATCAAGTTCGGAGATCTGCACCGTGCGGCCAAGGCTGCCGGCGGGTCGATCAACGATGCATATCTTGCCGGGTTGTGCGGCGCGCTGCGGCTCTATCACCAGGCTAAGGGGATCCCGCTCGACACGCTGCCGATGGCCGTCCCGGTGAACCTGCGTTCCGATGCGGATCCAGCCGGCGGAAACAGATTCGCCGGTGTCAACCTCGCAGCGCCGATCGGCCTGGCCGACCCCGGAGTCCGCATCAAGAACATCCGATCTCAGATGACTCGCAAGCGAGACGAGCGTGCCTTGGACATGGTCGGTGCTATCGCCCCGGTCGTGAGCCTGCTGCCCGACACCGTGCTGGAATCCCTAGCCGGGTCCATCGTGAACTCTGACGTGCAGGCCAGCAATGTGCCCGTCTACGCCGGGGATACCTTCATCGCAGGTGCGAAAGTACTTCGGCAGTATGGCCTGGGCCCGCTGCCCGGAGTGGCGATGATGGCCGTGCTTATTTCTCGGTCCGGTTACTGCACCATCACCCTGCGCTACGACAGGGCATCGATCATCGACCCGGATCTGCTCGCGAGTTGCTTGCTCGCCGGTTTCGACGAAGTTCTCGCTCTCGGTGGCGACGGTCGCGCTTCGCCGGCGACGTTCAATTCAGCACCACCGACCTCTGCAGAGGAACCCCGTCCCTTCTCATCTAACGGAAGTGCCGCACAATGACATCGGGTAACAGTCAGCAGATGCGACTGCCGGGTTCGGTCAGCGAGGTCAAAGCCAGCCCGCGAGGCCGTGAGGTCGGTGCGTTCTTTGATCTCGATGGCACACTCGTCGCCGGCTTTACCGGCGTGGTGATGACCCAGGACCGGATCCGACGCGGCCAGATGTCTGTCGGCGAGTTCATCGGAATGGTGCAGGCCGGACTCAACCACCAGCTGGGCCGTTCTGAGTTCGAGGACCTCATCGGCAAGGGTGCCCGCATGCTGCGCGGCAACTCCGTCGCCGACATTGATGAACTGGCCGAGCGATTGTTCGTGCAGAAAATAGTCGGCAGAATCTATCCGGAAATGCGTGAGATCGTTCGTGCGCACATGGCCCGCGGGCATACCGTCGTACTCAGTTCATCGGCACTGACGGTGCAGGTTGAGCCCGTTGCGCGGTTTCTCGGCATCCAGAATGTCCTGAGCAACAAATTCGAGACCGACCGCGACGGGCTGATCACTGGCGAGGTCCAGCGTCCGATCATTTGGGGGCCCGGTAAGGCTCGTGCTGTTCAAGAGTTCGCTGGGGCGAACCGCGTCGATCTATCGAAGAGTTACTTCTACGCCGACGGCGACGAGGATGTCGCGCTGATGTACCTCGTCGGCAACCCTCGCCCGACTAATCCCGCGGGCAAGATGGCCGCCGTCGCCGCCAAACGCGGCTGGCCAGTGCTGCGGTTCAGCAGCCGCAGCGGCACGAGCCCGCTGTCGCAGCTGCGCACTGCCGCGGGAATAGCGACGATGATGCCGGTCGCAGCCGGGGCGGTCGGTGTCGGTCTGCTGACCCGCAACCGCCGCGCGGGCGTCAACTTCTTCACCGCAGTTTTCGGACGGACGCTACTGAACGCAATCGGGATCAACCTGAGGGTTCTGGGGAAGGAGAACTTGACTGCGCGGCGGCCCGCGGTCTTCATCTTCAACCACCGCAATCAGGCGGATCCACTGATCGCTGGAAGGCTGGTCAGTGACAATTTCACGTCGGTGGGCAAGAAGGAGCTGGAGAGTGATCCCATCGTTGGCACCATGGGCAAGATCATGGACGCCGCCTTCATCGATCGAGACGACCCGGCCAAGGCCATAGAAGGCCTCCAGAAGGTCGAGGAGCTCGCACGAAAAGGTCTGTCCATCCTCATCGCACCGGAGGGTACCCGGCTGGACACCACTGAGGTCGGCGTGTTCAAGAAGGGCGCATTCCGGATCGCAATGTCGGCCGGCATCCCGATCGTGCCGATCGTGATCCGCAATGCTGAGGTAATCGCTGCGCGTGACTCAAGTACGTTCAACGCCGGCACCGTCGACGTCGCTGTCTATCCACCGATCCCGGTCGACGACTGGACTCAGGAGAACTTGACCGAGCGCATCGCCGAAGTGCGCGAGCTCTATCTCGACACACTCAAGGACTGGCCGAACGACGAGCTGCCAACCCCGGACCTCTACAAGCGGGCCAAGGCTCCGGCCAAGAAGGCTCCGGCCAAGAAGGCTCCGGCCAAGAAAGCCGCGGCGCAGAAGGCTCCGGCCAAGAAAGCCGCTGGCACGGCTTCTGCGGCCAGCGAGACGCCGGCTCAGAAGGCGCCTACTAAGAACACCCGCGCCAAGGGGCGGCCATGAAGGCCCGTACTGACGTGATGGCGGCCTTCACCGCCACCGACGACGCCCTTGTTCTCGCGTCGGTGTCCTCCCCGGCTGAAGAAGAAATGCTCAACGACTGGTTGCACCTGCAACGCCGCGAGCATCCTGGCTCGAACATCGAGGTGCTCAAGCTGCCCGCCGACGACGAGCCGCCGGCGCGAGTGGTCGACGAGCTCATCGATCTGCTCGAAGCCGACGAGGACCGCTCCGTGGTCCCGGTGCGGGTGTTCTGGGTGCCGGGCGGCTTACCGACACGATCGAAGGTGGCGTCACTTCTCTCGGGTCGAGACACTTACCGTCCGCCGAAGCTGCTGCAGCATCGCATACTCAAGCGCGATCCCTCGCGTGCCCGTGTCGTGGCGGGCGAACCCGCGAAAGTGTCTGAGCTACGCCGGCAGTGGAGCGACGATACGGTCGCCGAAAACCCCAGGGAATTCGCACGATTCGTCATCCGTCGGGCGATACTAGCCATCGAGCGCGTCGAGCTTCGCCTGCTCGGACCGGAGTACAAGTCGCCCCGGCTGGTCAAACCCGAGATGCTGGCTTCCGCGCGGTTCCGCGAAGGGCTCGAAGAGATTCCCGGCGCAACCGTCGACAAGGCCGGCGAGATGCTCGGGGAGCTTGGCACCGGATGGAGCCGGTTCTCCGTTGATCTGATCCCGGCGCTGGGCCGCGCGATTTTCAGCAGGGGGTTTGATCCCAGCATCGACTACGACCGCCTAGAGGTCGAGTCGATGCGGGAGGCGCTCGAATCACACCCAGCGGTACTGCTGTTCTCTCACCGGTCCTATCTCGACGGTGTGATTGTGCCCGTGGCGATGCAGGAGAACCGACTGCCGCCTGTGCATACCTTCGCGGGCATCAATTTGTCCTTTGGCGCGATGGGTCCGCTGATGCGTCGCTCTGGTGTCATCTTCATCCGGCGCAAGCTCGACGATCCGCTCTACAAGTATGTGCTGCGTGAATTCGTCGGCTACATCGTGGAGAAGCGCTTCAACCTCAGCTGGTCGATCGAGGGCACCAGGTCGCGCACCGGAAAGATGTTGCCTCCCAAGCTTGGTCTGCTCGCCTACGTAGCCGATGCCTACCTGGACGGCCGCAGTGACGACATCCTGCTCCAGCCGGTATCGATCAGCTTCGATCAACTGCATGAGACCGCTGAGTACGCGGCCTACGCGCGGGGCGGGGAGAAAACACCCGAGGGTCTGTCGTGGATGTACAACTTCATCAAGGCGCAGGGCGAACGCAATTACGGCAAGATCTATGTGCGGTTTCCCGAAGCTGTCTCGATGCGCGAGTATCTCGGTGAGCCGCACGGCCCGATGGAAGACGACCAGGACGCCAAACGCCTTGCGCTGCAGAAGATGGCGTTCGAGGTTGCCTGGCGGATCCTCCAGGTAACCCCGGTGAATGCGACCGCGCTGGTATCGGCGCTGCTACTGAGCACTCGCGGTGTCGCGCTGACTCTCGACCAGCTGCACCACACCCTGCAGGATTCGCTGGACTACCTCGAGCGCAAGCAGACGCCGGTGACGAACAGCACGCTGCGGCTGCGCACCCTCGACGGGGTCCGCACGGCAGTCGACGCGCTGTCCAACGGACACCCGGTGACCCGGATCGACGGAGGTCGGGAACCCGTCTGGTACATCGCGCCGGACGATGAGTACGAGGCTGCGTTCTACCGGAACTCACTGATCGACGCGTTCCTGGAGACCTCACTGGTGGAACTTTCCCTCGCTCACGCCTCTCGAGCGGAATCTGATCGTTTGGAAGCCTTTTGGTCTCAGGTGATGCGGCTGCGGGATCTGCTGAAGTTCGATTTCTACTTCGCCGATTCCGCGAGCTTTCGAGATCACGTCGCCCAGGAGATGTCCTGGCATGAGAATTGGCAGGAGGACGTGGCAGCCGGCGGCGACCGGATCAAGGCACTGTTGCGCGCCAAAAGTCCGGCGATCGCAGGGCCGCTGCTACGTCCATTCTTCGAGGCATACCGGATCGTCGCGGACGTCTTGATCGATGCCGCCGCCGACGTTTCCGAGAAGGAACTGACGACAAAAGCGCTGGGGTTGGGTCAGCAGTATGTGGCGCAGGGCGTGGTCCGCAGCACCGAGTCGGCGTCGACGTTGCTTTTCACCACGGCTCGACAGGTCGCCGTCGACCAGCAACTCCTCCAGCCCGCCGATGACCTGGCCGCCCGACGGATCGCTTTCCGTGATGAGCTTCGCGGGGTCCTGACCGACATGGAGACGGTCGAAGACTACTCGCGAGAGCAGTTCTTCGCGCGTGAGCGGAGTCGCCGGAAGATGCGTGGAGAGTCTCTGTAGTAGGTCCAATTCGGTGAGGCCATACCCTAGGCGGATGACGTTCCCCGGGCGCCTCGCCACCTCCGGTGTGCGCAGTGCGCCGGTTTGGTCGGTGCTCTACGGGGTGGCGCTGCTGGCCGGAGTGACCGCAGCGGCGCTGGCTGCCTTGGCGTTGGCGGACGCGCTGACCGCCACGGGTTTGCCGGATCCCGGCCCGGTCACCAATTACGGGCTGCCTTTCGTGAAGGCCGCGGGTGAAATCGCTGCGGTTACGGCAACCGGCTCGTTTCTTTTCGCCGCCTTCATGGTGCCCCCCCAGACCAACGGTGTACTCGATGTTGCCGGATACCGCGCTTTGCGCACGGGCACGGCGGCTTCGGGGATGTGGGCGGTCTGCGCGGTGTTGATGGTGGCGCTGACGGTATCCGATGTCAGCGGTCAGCCGCTGTCGACGCAGCTGGGACTGGCCGATATCTGGTCGGTGGCCAGCCTCATCGATGTCGCGGGTGCGTGGCGATGGACGGCGTTTTTCGCCTTCGTCGTGGCCCTGGTCAGTGCGCCGGTGTTGCGCTGGTCGTGGACGCCGGTGCTATTCATCGGATCCCTGGTGACGCTGCTCCCGCTGGCATTGACCGGGCACTCCTCCTCGGGCGGGTCGCACGACGTCGCCACCAACTCCCTGCTTGTTCACATCATCGCCGGTGCATTGTGGGCCGGCGGCCTGTTGGCGTTGCTGGTCCACGCGCTCCGGGGGGGTGAACACGCCGACTTGGCCGCGCGCCGTTTCTCAGCTGTGGCCCTGTGGTGTTTCGTGGCGATGGCGCTCAGCGGGGTGATCAACGTGCTGGTGCGGATTCGGCCGGAAGACCTGATGCGCACCGGCTATGGCTGGTTGGTCGTGGCCAAGGTGGTGGCGTTGTGTGCGCTGGGGTACCTGGGGTGGCGACAGCGCCGTAGGGGAGTGGCCGCATTGCGCGAGGATGTTGGGGCCCGGGGCCCGTTGATCCGCTTGGCGCTGGTCGAGGCGGCCGTTTTCGGTCTGACGTTCGGGGTGGCAGTCGCCTTGGGCCGCACACCGCCTCCGCCGCCGCGAAACCTCAATCCGTCGATTCCCGCGGTCGAGATCGGGTACGACTTGGCGGGTCCTCCCACGATGGGCAGGGTGTTGTTCGATTGGCGCTTCGATCTGCTTTTGGGCACCGCGGCAGTGGTATTCGGGATCATGTATCTCGCCGCTGTGGGCAGGCTGAGACGCCGGGGTGACGGCTGGCCGGCCGGCAGGACTGCGGCATGGCTTCTGGGTTGTCTGGCGCTGCTGTTGACGACGTCGTCGGGGATCGGCCGGTACATGCCGGCGATGTTCAGCATGCACATGGTCGCTCACATGTTGCTGTCGATGCTGGTGCCGATTCTGCTGGTGCTCGGCGCGCCGGTCACGCTGGCACTGCGGGCCTTGCCCGCTGCCGGACGCGACAATCCGCCGGGGCCCCGCGAGTGGCTGCTCGCCGCCCTGCATTCCCGGTTTTCTCGGGTACTGACCAACCCGTTCGTGGCGACGGCGTTGTTCGTTGTCGGGTTCTACGGCCTCTACTTCAGCGGTATCTTCGACGCTGCCGCCGGCAGCCACGGCGCTCACGTCGCGATGAACCTGCATTTCCTGCTCAGCGGCTATTTGTTTTACTGGGTCGTCATCGGTGTGGATCCGACGCCGAGGCCGATTCCGTCCATCGGCAAGCTGGCGATGGTGTTCGCCTCGCTCCCGCTGCATGCGTTCTTTGGTGTGGTCTTGATGGGAACCCAGTCGGTGATCGGCGAAAACTTCTATCGATCGCTGAAGCTGGATTGGCATACCGACCTCCTGGGCGATCAGCGCCTCGGGGGCGGAATTGCCTGGGCTGCAGGCGAAGTTCCCCTCGTGGTGGTGCTGGTCGCATTGTTTGTCCAGTGGCGGCGCAGCGACCAGCGCACGGCTAAGCGGCTTGACCGAGCCGCCGACCGCGACGATGACGCGGATCTGGCGGCCTACAACCGGATGCTGGCCGAACTGGCCCGGCGCGAATCGCACCGAAAACAGTGATGCACCGTCGGGGGTAGGACATCTCGGTTATCCCCAATGAGTAACTCATCCACAGCAGGCCGCGCTCCCGGGGAGCGGCCCAGGGGCGCATGTCGGTAGCGCGGCAGTTAATGGCCATGTCACCGACAGCGCAGGCGCCCTGCCTGGCCTGCTGCAGAAACAAGGAAGAAGGAGCACAACATGTTCGAGACACCCATCACCGTCGTAGGCACTATCGCTACACACCCCGAGCGCCGTTGGGTGGGGGATCAGGAACTGTTCAAGTTTCGCGTGGCCAGTAACTCGCGCCGGCGTACCCCCGACGGAAGCTGGGAGGCGGGCAACTCGCTGTACGCGACGGTGAACTGCTGGGGTCGCCTTGTCACGGGGGTGGGAGCTGGGCTCGGGAAGGGCGATGCGGTAATCGTGGTCGGCAATGTGTACACGAGCGAATACGAGGACCGGGACGGAAACCGCCGTTCCTCGCTTGAGATACGGGCCACCTCGGTAGGGCCGGATCTGGCCCGGTGCATCGTCCGCATCGACAAGCGCAGGCACCCCGACACTTCCTCGGCCTATGCGAAGGTTGTCGCCGAGGCCCGGCCCGAGGCCGATGCTGAGATCTCTGATGGCGAGTCTGAGCTTGAGGACGAGGGACTGCCGCTGACTGCGTAGCCGTGGAAGCCGGGGGCAAAGCCACGCCTAGTATGGGGCCCGACCATCGCAGGATCGGTAAAAGATCGCGAAGATCGAGAAAGGCGACACCACGGCAATGGCCGAATTCATCTACACGATGCGGAAGGTCCGCAAGGCGCACGGCGACAAGGTCATCCTTGACGACGTCACTCTGAACTTCCTTCCGGGTGCAAAGATCGGCGTAGTCGGTCCCAACGGGGCCGGCAAGTCGAGCGTCTTGCGGATCATGGCCGGTTTGGACCAACCCAACAACGGTGACGCGTTTCTGGCTCCAGGCGCGAGTGTGGGCATCCTGCAGCAGGAGCCTCAGCTCGACGAGACCAAGACGGTTCGCGAGAACGTTGAAGACGGGGTGGCGATCAAGGGCAAGCTCAACCGGTACAACGAGGTCGCCGAGCTGATGGCCACCGATTACAGCGACGAGCTGATGGATGAGATGGGCAAGCTCCAGGAGGAACTGGACGCTGCCGATGCGTGGGATATCGACTCACAGCTCGAACAGGCGATGGATGCGTTGCGCTGCCCGCCGCCCGAAGAACCGGTGACCCATTTATCCGGTGGTGAGCGGCGTCGTGTGGCGCTGTGCAAGCTGCTGCTCTCCAAGCCCGATCTCTTGTTGCTTGACGAGCCGACCAACCACCTCGACGCCGAAAGCGTGCTGTGGCTCGAACAGCACCTTGCCGAGTACAAGGGTGCGATCCTGGCGGTCACCCACGACCGGTACTTCCTGGACAATGTCGCCGAGTGGATCCTGGAGCTCGATCGCGGTCGTGCGTATCCGTACGAGGGCAACTACTCGACCTACCTGGAGAAGAAGGCCGAGCGCGTCGCCGTCCAGGGCCGCAAGGACGCCAAGCTGCAGAAGCGATTGCAGGAAGAACTCGCCTGGGTACAGTCGGGCGCCAAGGCGCGACAAGCAAAGAACAAGGCACGCCTCGGACGGTATGAGGAGATGGCGGCCGAGGCTGAGAAGACCCGCAAGCTCGACTTCGAGGAAATTCAGATTCCGACCGGGCCGCGGTTGGGCAACGTCGTTGTCGAGGTGGAGCATCTCGACAAGGGTTTCGACGGCAGGCAGCTGATCAAGGACCTGTCGTTCACGTTGCCGCGAAATGGCATCGTTGGGGTCATCGGTCCTAACGGCGTGGGCAAGACAACATTGTTCAAGACGATCGTGGGTCTTGAGCAGCCCGACAGTGGCTCGGCCAAAGTGGGCGAGACGGTCAAGTTGAGCTACGTCGATCAGAGCCGAGCCGGAATCGATCCCAAGAAATCAGTGTGGCAGGTCGTTTCCGACGGTCTGGACTACATCGAGGTGGGGCAGAACGAAGTGCCGTCTCGGGCGTACGTCTCGGCGTTCGGGTTCAAGGGTCCTGACCAGCAGAAACCGGCTGGTGTGCTTTCCGGCGGCGAACGTAACCGCTTGAATCTGGCGCTGACGCTGAAGGAGGGCGGCAACCTGATTTTGCTGGATGAGCCGACCAACGATCTGGATGTCGAAACGCTGAGTTCGCTGGAGAACGCGCTGGAAAAGTTCCCGGGCTGCGCTGTGGTGATCTCGCACGACAGGTGGTTCCTCGATCGCACCTGCACGCACATCCTGGCGTGGGAAGGCGACAGCGACAACGACGCGAAGTGGTTCTGGTTCGAGGGCAACTTCGGCGGCTACGAGGAGAACAAGGTGGAGCGGCTCGGCGCCGAAGCAGCTCGTCCGCACAGGGTCACCCACAGAAAGCTCACGCGAGGATAGTCTCGTCGTGCGGACCTCGGCATCGGCGCCTCCCGGCGCCGATGACAGCCAGCGGGGGCCGGTGTGAAGTGTCAGTCAGGAGCGGCGAATGTCGTTGAGTCCGGGTTCCGTCGGGGGCGGAAGCGACGGGGAGATGCCCCCTGATGTCCTCGATCTGCTAATTCCCGCCTATCTGGAGACTTACCGGGGCCCCCATGGTGGAGCCACCGGAACCGAGGCTGCCGTCACCGGCCCGGTGCAGAGACCAGACAACTCCGATATGGCACTTCCCGCGCTGGTTAAGGCGCAGTACCGATTGGGTCGTCAACGATCTCCAGGGTCGACGGGCGTTGCGGTCTACGCTGCCGACGAGCCCGGCGGTTTCGGTCCGGCATTGCAGATCGTGACCGACAACGCCACGATGCTGATGGATTCGGTCACTGTGCTGTTGCACCGTATCGGGGTCGCCTATTTGGGGATCATGAACCCGGTGTTCCGTGTGCGGCGCGGGGCGGCGGGGGAACTGCTGGAGATCGCGACTCCCTCGAAAGCGGCCTTCGGCGATGGCGTCGACGAGACGTGGGTGCATGTCCAGCTGTCGAGTTCGGTGGATCGCCGCGCCCTCGCTGAGGCAGAGAGGCTGCTGCCCCGGGTGTTGGCCGACGCCCGTCAGGTGGTGATCGATTCGGTCGCCCTGGCCGAGGTATTGCGCGACCTTGCCGACGAGTTGGACAGCGATGCTGGGCAGCGCTTCCCCAGCCTGGACCGCACGGATGTCGCGGCATTGTTGCGTTGGCTGGCTGACGGGCATTTCGTCCTGTTGGGCTACCAGCGTTGCATCGTGCGTGACGGCGACGCGACAGCCGATCCGTCCAGCCGACTCGGAGTGCTTCGACTGCGTGCGGACGCGACGCCTCAGCTGACCGACGAGACTGAGCTGATGGTTTTGGCGCAGGCCACTTTTCCCAGCTTTCTGCGCTACGGTGCATATCCGCAGATCGTGGCGGTCCGCGAGGAAGTCGCTGACTCCGAGGACTCAGCAGCGGTGGAGCACCGCTTTGTCGGCCTGTTCACGGTCGCGGCGTCTAACGCCAACGTACTTGAGATTCCGCTGATCGCTCGACAGGTCAACGACGCGCTGGCGATGGCCCAAGATGACCCGAGTCATCCGGGCCAGCTACTGCTCGATGTCATCCAGACCATTCCGCGCCCGGAGCTCTTCGCACTCAAGGCCAGGGGACTGCTCGATATGGCGATGGCCGTCATCGAGCTGGGGGCACGCCGCCGGGCGTTGTTGTTCATGCGGGCCGACCTGCTTGCCCACTTCGTATCGTGCCTGGTGTACCTGCCGCGTGACCGTTACACGACCGTCGTGCGCCTGGCGATGCAGGAGATCCTGGTCCGTGAGCTTGGCGGTGTTAGCATTGATTACCAGGCCAGGGTCAGTGAATCGCCCTGGGCTGTAGTGCATTTCACTGTTCTCCTGCCCGAGGACGCGGATCGGCATCGCGTTGATGTTTCGCAATCCAACGAGTCGCGGATTCAGGGTCTGCTCACCGAGGCCGCTCGCACCTGGGCAGACCGGCTACTCGGGGCGGTCGCGACTGGCTCGATCGACCAGGCTTCCGCCGAGCACTACGCGAACGCTTTCCCCGAGATTTACAAGCAGGCCACCAAGCCGCTGGCAGCCCTCGATGACATCGCGATAATCGAAGAACTGCAGCATGATTCGGTCAAACTTGTGCTAACCGACCATGATGAGGACGGTATCTCGGACCTCTATTGGTATCTTGGCGGACGGTCAGCATCGCTGAGCCAGCTGCTTCCGATGCTGCAGTCCATGGGGGTCGTGGTACTTGAGGAACGGCCTTTCAAGGTCGTCCGCCGCGACGGACTGCCGGTGTGGATCTACCGATTCAAGGTCTCCCCGCACCGCGACACGCCGCAGGCGCCGGTGGGCCCGCAGGGTGCGGAAACCGCGGAACGCTTCGCCGACACCGTTGCGGCTATCTGGCACGGTTACGCCGAGGTCGACCGCTTCAACGAACTCGTGTTGCGGGCCGGACTGACTTGGCGGCAGGTCAGTGTCATGCGTGCCTACTCCAAGTATTTGCGGCAGGCCGGGTTCCCCTACAGTCAATCCCACATCGGAAACGTGCTCAACGACAATCCTCACACCGCCCGCTCCCTGGTGGAATTATTCGAGGCATTGTTCTGTCCGGCCGACCAGGTTGAGGGCATCTCGAACCGGAATGTTCAGGCGGCAGCGGTTGCTGTCTCGGCTGATATAGACGCTTTGGTCAGCCTGGACACCGACCGCGTGCTGCGTGCCTTTGCATCGATGATTGAAGCCACCCTGCGCACCAACTATTTCGTCGATCGGCAGGATTCTGCTCGCGCTCGAAACGTGTTGTCGTTCAAGCTCAATCCTGGCCTGATCAACGAACTTCCCCTACCACGGCCTGAATTCGAGATATTCGTCTATTCTCCGCGGGTTGAGGGTGTGCACCTGCGGTTTGGCCCCGTCGCCCGCGGTGGTCTGCGGTGGTCGGATCGACGTGAGGACTTCCGCACCGAAATCCTGGGCCTGGTCAAGGCCCAGGCCGTCAAGAACGCAGTCATTGTGCCGGTCGGCGCCAAGGGTGGGTTCGTGGTCAAGAAGCCGCCCACACCCACTGGTGATCCCGCGGTCGACCGCACTGCAACGCGGGAAGAGGGCGTAGCCTGCTATCGGCTATTCATCGCCGGTCTGCTGGACGTCACCGACAATGTGGACAGGAGCAGCGGGGCTGTCGTCACCCCGGCAGGGGTGATCCGCCGCGACGGTGAAGACGCCTATTTGGTGGTCGCGGCCGATAAGGGGACCGCGACATTCTCCGATATTGCCAACGATGTCGCCAAGTCCTACGGCTTCTGGCTGGGCGATGCGTTCGCCTCTGGCGGGTCTGTCGGATACGACCATAAGGCGATGGGCATCACCGCCAAAGGCGCGTGGGAGTCGGTGAAGCGGCACTTCAAGGAGATGGGCATCGACACCCAATCAGAAGAGTTCACCGTCGTCGGCGTCGGTGACATGAGCGGTGATGTGTTCGGCAACGGGATGCTGCTTTCCAAGCACATCCGTCTGCTTGCGGCCTTCGATCACCGGAACATCTTCATCGATCCGAGCCCCGACGCCGCAACGTCGTGGCGAGAACGCAACAGGCTGTTCGAGCTGCCGCGTTCTAGCTGGGAGGACTACGACCGCTCATTGATCAGCCCTGGCGGCGGGGTCTACAGCCGCGAACAGAAATCGATCCCGATCAGCTCCGAGGCCCGCGCAGCCCTGGGTATCGAGGACGAAGCTTCCGATATCGCCCCTCCGGCTCTCATGAAGGCGATCCTCAAAGCCCCGGCCGACCTACTTTTCAACGGTGGTATCGGTACCTACATCAAGGCAGAGTCCGAGTCCGACGCCGATGTGGGGGACCGGGCCAACGACGCGATCCGGGTGAACGGAAACGAGGTGCGCGCCAAGGTGATCGGCGAGGGCGGCAACCTCGGCGTGACGTCCCTGGGCCGCATCGAGTTCGACCTCGTCGGCGGGCGCGTCAATACAGACGCCATGGACAACTCCGCCGGCGTGGATTGCTCCGATCACGAGGTCAACATCAAGATCCTGATCGACTCTCTCGTCGCGGCAGGCAAGGTGGAGCCCAGCGGGCGCTCGGAACTGCTGCTGTCCATGACCGATGAGGTCGGCAGACTGGTGCTCGCCGACAACGAGGGTCAAAACGACTTGATGGGTACCAGCCGGGCCAACGCCGCCAGCCTGCTGTCGGTGCATGCCCGGATGATCAGGGACTTCGTCGAGCGACGCGGGCTCAACCGCGAACTGGAGGCGTTGCCGTCGGAGAAGGAGATTCTGCGGCGCAGTGAGGCCGGTATCGGTCTGACGTCGCCGGAACTGGCTACGTTGATGGCTCACGTGAAGCTGGCGCTCAAGGCTGACCTGCTGGCCAGCGATCTGCCTGACCAGGAGGTATTCGCCGCCCGGCTGCCCGCCTATTTCCCTTCCACGCTGCGGGATCAGTTCAGTGGCGAGATCCGTTCGCATCAGCTGCGTCGGGAGATCGTCGCCACGATGCTGGTCAACGACTTGGTCGACACCGCGGGAATCTCCTATGCCTACCGTGTCACCGAGGACGTCGGGGTGGCGCCCATCGATGCGGTACGCAGTTTTGTCGCAGCGAATGCGATCTTCGGATTCGGGCGCATATGGCGCCAGATTCGGGACGCGGGCGCAGCTGGCGTATCTGTGGCGGTGACTGACCGAATGACCCTCGACCTGCGGCGGCTCATCGACCGTGCGGCGCGGTGGCTGTTGAATTACCGACCACAACCGCTGGCGGTGGGTGCTGAGATGAACCGCTTCGCCGAGAAGGTCGCCGCGCTCACACCGCAGATGTCGCAGTGGCTGCGTGGAGACGACGCGGCGATTGTCGCTAACGAGGCCGGGGAATTTAGTTCCCAAGGCGTGCAAGATGATCTGGCCTACATGATCGCGACTGGTCTTTACCGTTTCAGTCTGCTCGACGTGATCGACATCGCTGACATCGTCGATCGCGATCCAGCCGAGGTAGCCGATGCGTACTTCGTCCTGATGGACCATCTCGCCACCGACGGGTTGCTCACCGCAGTTTCGCGACTGTCACGAGATGACCGCTGGCACGCGTTGGCGCGCCTGGCGATTCGCGACGACATCTACGGGTCGTTGAGAGCGCTGTGCTTCGACGTCCTGGCGGTGGGCGAGCCCGACGAGACCGGTGAAGAGAAGGCAGCGGAGTGGGAGCTGACGAACAGGTCCCGCGTCAGTCGGGCCCGCCGAACATTGACCGAGCTCTACGAGAGCGGTGAGCATGACCTGGCAACGCTGTCGGTGGCGGCCCGCCAGATCCGGAGCATGACACGGACGAGTGGAACCGGGAAAACCGGGTGAGCGGCCAGCACGGGTTCCTCGCGCCGGTGCACGTGCGCTGGTCGGATATCGACATGTACCAGCACATCAACCACGCTACGATGGTGACGATCCTTGAAGAGGCCCGGATTCCTTTTCTCCGTGAGCCTTTCGGCGATGAGATTACTACGATCGGTTTGCTGATCGCCGAGGTCAACATCGCCTACAAGAGCCAGCTGCGATTGGTCGACTCGCCGCTGCAAGTCACGATGTGGTCGAAGCGGGTCAGAGCGGTGGACTTCACAGTGGGCTACGAGGTGCGTTCTGTTGGCGCGCCACCGGATTCCAGACCCGCAGTCATCGCCGAAACGCAGCTGGCAGCCGTTCACATCGAGGAGCAGCGGCTGCAACGGCTTTCAGACCGGCAGGGAGAATATCTTCGACGTTGGACCCGATGACGCGCGCTGAGCGCGGCGTTTGGCTGGAGCAGACTGCCTGCGGCAAAGACCTGAGAGTCTTCGCCGAGCGGGCGCAGCGATTGGACGAGGCGGCAGTCCTCCGGCTTCGGCAGCGTCGGGATGGCTTGATCGCCGTCTGGGTTGCGACGGATTTCGATGTGCTGGCCTGCCGGGTTGTCCGGGGCCGCGTTCGGCCAGTAGATCTGTGTGCGGGGGTTGACGCACTGTTGTCCGGCCTGGCGGCCATGGACCGTGAAGGGCGTGAAGGGCGTGAAGGGCGTGAAGGGCGTGAAGGGTACGTCAACCCTGGTTTCGGGATGGACTCGGCGTGGCGCGGCGCGCTGCCGCCCGAAACCGGATTCGCTCATCTCGACGATGTACCTGCACAGGTGGTGTTGGATTTGGCCAGCCAGGGAGTGGGCCTGGCCAAGGAGTATGCCGGCGCACACGGGCCCCCGGCGGCGCTGCTGGATCAGGAGGTCGTGGCAGTCACTTCCGGCGGGGACACCGTCGGTATTCCGATGCGATGCGTGTTTGCCTTGACCGCGATGGGCTTCCTACCGCAAGCGCGCGCGACAGACGACTGCTCACCGGAGTCGATTAGCTCCGAGGAGGTGGTTCGGGTACGGGTGATGCCGGCTTGGCTGCGTATCGACGCGCGTTTCGGAACTGTGTACCGGCGGCGGGGGGACCCAGCGCAAGTGCTGCGCTGACGAGCCTCAGAACGGTGTGTTCACCATCGACTGGGCTGCCATCTCCAGATAGGAGAGCAGTTCCTGGCGGTGGGCGTCGTCGAGTGTCTCCGGATCGATCTCTGCCACCGCGGTGTGCATGCAACGCAGCCATGCGTCGCGCTCCAGATAGCCGATCCGGAAGGGCGCATGACGCATCCGCAACCGCGGATGGCCACGTTGGTCGGAGTATGTGCGTGGACCACCCCAATACTGCTCCAAGAACATCAGCAGCCGCTCCTCGGCGGCTGCGAGTTCATCCTCGGGATAGAGCGGACGCAGGATCTCGTCCTCGCGTACCAATGCATAGAACCGCGCCACAATCGTGCGGAATGTCCGGTGGCCACCCACGGCCTCATAGAACGACTGCTGCTGGCCTAATGCATGTTTCTCCGAGTCCATCAGCTCCCATTGTGGGTCATAGACGTCGCCGCCCTCACGCGCGGGCCGCCGCCGGTCCCATTCTGAAGTCCTCGACCAGCTCGGCATTTCGTTCGGTCGCGCCGAAACTGCCCTGGGGCGCCCAGCGGGCCTGGTCAGGTGAAGCTCATTCGACTGACCAGCGAACACGACCAGAATTGCCGTGCGGTAGGCGGGCATTCATGGTGGACTGTCGAGCGGAGGATGTATGGCGCAGCGCAAGAATAGTCGCGGCCACCGGCACCGTCGGCTGGCGGCGGGCTCAGCCGGGTCGACGCCGACTACCACGTCGCGCGCGCTACACAGTGTCGGCCAGGTTGTCGACGCGCAGCAGGAGCCATCGATCTGGGGCCGCAGGCGGGTACTGCTGCTCAATTCCACCTACGAACCCCTCACGGCGCTCTCGATGCGCCGCGCGGTGGTCATGCTGATGTGCGGCAAGGCCGACGTGGTGCACGACGATCCGATGGGGCCGGTGGTCCACTCGGCCAGCCGGAGCATCGTCATCCCTTCGGTTATCCGGCTGCGGACATTTGTGCGGGTTCCCTACCGGGCGCGGATTCCGATGACGAGGGCAGCGTTGATGCACCGCGACAGGTTCCGATGCGCCTACTGCGGATCCAAGGCCGACACCGTCGATCATGTGGTCCCCCGCAGCCGTGGCGGCGCCCACTCTTGGGAGAACTGCGTAGCTGCGTGCTCGGCGTGCAACCATCGAAAAGCCGACCGACTGCTGACCGAGCTGGGCTGGACGCTGCACACGACCCCGCTGCCCCCGAAGGGACAGCACTGGCGGCTACTTTCCAGCATCAAGGAACTCGACCCGGCTTGGGCCAGATATTTGGGTGAGGGCGCGGCTTGACCGGTTCGTGGGTTACGGTTTCGGAGTGAACTCGACCGCACTGATGCACGCCAGCTTCGTGCTCATTCCGCTGGCGTTGACGCTGTTTCTTTCTTTGTTCATCTTCACCAAGAAGGGGCCGCACCCTGCAACGTATGACATGTCGGAGAAATGGACGCACGACCCGATTCTGTGGGCTTCTACCGAGCCTGCCGAACACGGTCACGGCGGCCACGATTCGCACCTAACCGTGGGAGGTGGCGCAAGTGGCAAGTGGTGAGATCTCAACTACCGGTTCCAGCGGGCTGGCTGAGCTGCCGTTGGGCAGCGTAGTCACCTCGAGTGGCCGTGTCTCGAGTGTCATCGAGCCGGGTGAACTGTCGGTGAACTACCCATTCCCGAACCTGGACCTCGTGGTTCTGGACAACGCGCTGAAGTACGGCTCGCGTTACGCCAAGGCCCGCTTCGCGGTCTACATCGGTGATCTCGGCGCTGATACCGCGACCACCGCCCGGGCGCTGCTGGCAAAGGTCCCGACTCCCGACAATGCGGTGCTACTGGCAGTGTCACCGGACCAGAAGGCCATCGAGGTGGTCTACGGGTCGGAGGTCAGGGGTCGCGGCATCGAGGAATCGGCCCCGCTCGGAGTGTCGGCTGCTGCTGCTTCGTTCAAGGAAGGCAACCTGATCGACGGGCTGATCAGCGGCGTGCGGGTGCTCTCGGCCGGCGTCTCGCCTCGCTGACCACCCTAATCCTCGGCAGGCCGCCGGCCTGACCGGATTCTTGGGCGCAAGCCTCGGACTTCAGTCCGGGGAGCACGTCAACGGGGTCGCGTTAGGTGGCGTCGAATTCCCTGGCTTGCAGTGATCGTTCGACGCTTGCGCGTCCTTCCAGCACGAGTCTGCGCAGTGCCGGGGGCAGCTGTGGATCGCTGAGGAACTCATCAGCGGCATCTAAGGCGTTCTGGCTGACGTCCCAGGATGGATAGAGTCCGATGACCACCGTCTGGGCAACCTCGCTTGATCGCCTATCCCACACTCCGGGGATCGCGCTGAAGTACCGGTCCCGGAACGGGGCGAGCAACTCACCCTGGCCG
>JAHZKD010000222.1 GCA_022600605.1 Actinomycetes bacterium | reverse complement strand
GGTCCCAATCCTCGGTGTAGCCCTCGGCCGTGGCGCCATCGACGTAGGCGGTGACCACGTCGACGAGCAGTTTATGCGCCTGCTCTGCCAGGTTCTCGCCTTCGAGAATGCGGCGGCGCTCGGCGTAGATGACCTGGCGCTGTTGGTTCATCACCTCGTCGTACTTGAGGACTTCCTTACGGATGTCGAAGTTCTGCTGCTCCACCTGGGTCTGCGCGCTCTTGATCGCCCGGGAGACCATTTTTGCCTCGATCGGCACATCGTCTGGAAGGTTCAGCCGGGTGAGCAGCGTCTCCAGCGTCGCCCCGTTGAAGCGTCGCATCAGTTCATCGGCCAGAGAAAGGTAGAAGCGGGACTCACCCGGATCGCCCTGGCGGCCCGAGCGGCCGCGCAGCTGGTTGTCGATGCGCCGAGATTCGTGACGCTCCGTGCCGAGAACGTAGAGCCCACCGGCGGCGACAACCTTCTTCGCTTCAGCGGCGGCCTGCTCCCTTACCCGGGGAAGTTCTTCGTGCCAGGCCTTCTCGTACTCGTCGGGGGTCTCGACCGGGTCGAGGTTGCGCTGGCGCAGCTGGTGATCCAACAGGTAGTCGACGTTGCCGCCGAGCACGACGTCGGTACCGCGCCCGGCCATGTTGGTGGCCACCGTGATGGCGCCCAGCCGACCGGCCTCAGCGATGATGCCGGCCTCCTGCTCATGGAACTTCGCGTTGAGGACGTTGTGCTTCATGCGTCGCTTCTCGAACTGGCGCGACAAGAACTCCGAACGTTCCACGCTGGTGGTACCGATGAGGACCGGCTGGCCCTTCTCGTAGCGCTCGGCGACATCGTCGACGACCGCGATGAATTTGGCCTCCTCGGTCTTGTAGATCAAGTCGGACTCATCGGACCGGATCATCGGCTTGTTCGTCGGAATCGTCACCACACCGAGCTTGTAAATCTCGTGCAGCTCGGCCGCTTCGGTCTCCGCAGTGCCGGTCATACCGGAGAGCTTCTTGTACAGCCTGAAGTAATTCTGCAGCGTCACGGTGGCGACGGTCTGGTTCTCCGCCTTGATCTCGACCTGTTCCTTGGCCTCGATGGCCTGGTGAAGGCCCTCGTTGTACCGGCGTCCCACGAGCATGCGTCCGGTGAACTCGTCGACGATGAACACTTCGCCGTTGCGAACGATGTAGTGCTTGTCGCGTTCGAACAGGTCCTTGGCCTTGAGTGCGTTGTTCAGGTAGCTGATCAAGGGCGAGTTGGCGGCCTCGTAGAGATTCTCTATCCCCAGCTGATCCTCGACGAACTCCACGCCGACTTCGTGCACGCCGACGACCCGCTTCTTGATGTCGACCTCATAGTGGACATCGGGTTTCATCATCGGCACCAGCCGGGCGAACTCGGTGTACCAGTTCGATCCGCCGTCGGCCGGCCCGGAGATGATCAGCGGGGTGCGGGCCTCGTCGATCAGGATCGAGTCGACCTCATCGACAATCGCGAAGTTGTGGCTGCGCTGCACCACATCCGCAAGACTCTGGGCCATATTGTCGCGCAGATAGTCGAAACCGAGTTCCCAGTTGGTCCCGTAGGTGATGTCAGAGTTGTAGGCGACGCGCCGCTCGTCAGACGTCATCTGACCCAGGATCACGCCGACCTCCAGACCCAGGAAGCGGTGCACGCGGCCCATCTGTTCAGCGTCGCGTTTGGCCAGATACTCATTGACGGTGATGACGTGCACGCCCTCGCCGGCCAACGCGTTGAGGTAGGCCGTCAGCACCGAGGTAAGCGTCTTTCCCTCACCGGTCTTCATCTCGGCGACATTGCCGAAGTGCAGCGCGGCGGCGCCCATCACCTGGACGTCGAAGGGGCGCTGACTGAGCACTCGCCACGCCGCCTCGCGGGCGACGGCGAACGCCTCGGGCATGATGTCGTCGAGACTGGCACCGCCCGCGAGCCGGTCCTTGAACTCGTCGGTCTTGCCTCGGAGTTCGGCATCGGACAGCTTCTCGGTGTCCTCGGACAGGGTGTTGACGTAGTCAGCCACCCCCTTGAGGCGTTTGACCATGCGGCCTTCGCCGAGACGGAGCAACTTCGACAGCACGCTGTTTCCTCGTTTTTCTTGCTTGCATTTATGGCACTCATCACGAGTGAGACAGACACCATCGTAGGTGACGCGCTGAAATCGCTGGTCGGGCGTGTCAGGCGCGCCGCTCTGCCCACGAATCCGCCGCCCAGGCCGACAACTTCGGTGCCCCTGGGCGGCGGATCGGAGTTCAGGCCAGCCGGATCATCCCGTAGTCGTAGGCGTGGCGCCGATAGACCACGCAGGGCTTGTCGCTCTCCTTGTCGTGGAACAGGAAAAAGTCGTGCCCCACGAGCTCCATCTCATAGAGAGCGTCGTCGACCGTCATCGGGATTGCGGGGTGTTCCTTGGTACGGACAATCCGCCCGGGTTCATGGTCGTCCCCGGCTACCGCGTCGTTCCGCACGGCATCCTGCGCCGGCGGGGTGAAAGCGTCCTCCAGATGGTCAAGGGAGGTGGCTTCGTGTAGCGACAGCGGAGTCTTGTCGCCGTAATGGATCTTGCGGCGGTCCTTGCTCTTGCGCAAACGGCTTTCGAGTTTGCCCGCCGCCGACTCAAGCGCAGCATAGAAGCTGTCGGCGCAGGCCTCGCCGCGCACGACGGGTCCGCGTCCGCGAGCGGTGATCTCCACGTGCTGGCAGTTCTTACGCTGGCGCCGGTTCTTTTCGTGATCCAGCTCGACGTCGAACAAGTAGATGGTGCGGTCGAATCGTTCCAGGCGGGCCAGCTTGTCGAGGACGTAGGCACGGAAGTGTTCGGGAACTTCGACGTTGCGCCCCTTCACCACCACCTCGGCGTTCTGATTAGCGTCAGGCGACTCCGTCTCGTCGCTATCTTCGACCACCATCGTGCTGTCCGTGTCCGCGGAATTAGATGACATACTTGGCAACTCGATTCTCTTTCGCGTTCGCACACCTGCGCGTGCTCGGGCCATCAAGGAATTCGCGCCGACGCGGCATAGCTGGTACGGCCATTCGCCGGCGCAAGGTGTCGACTACTCACCTCCTACCGCTGACTGCGATATCCGGCGTCTCGGTGTTGAGCGCCGCCGTGAGTTGTTCACGGTTGGTTGGTGCCGACGGTAGTCCGTGTTCGCCCGGTCGTGCCACAAAATTCGCAGACTGTTTTCAACTCTTCACGTCGTTCTGAAGTGGGTCTAATCAGCTCGCTGAGGTTACGCGTGCGCCAGCGTGAGCACCGCGACGACATCGGCGCCGCACATCTGCAGCACCCCGACCGATTCCCGTGCGGTAGCCCCCGTCGTGATGACGTCATCCACCAGTACCACTGAATCGGCCACCGATCTGGCCATCCGGACGCGGCCGGTGATGTTTCGCTGCCGGTCGGCCCCGGAGAGCCCGACCGAGTCTCGGGTGAAGGCCTTAAGACGCAGTGCAGGGACAACCGCAAGCCCGGGTTGGGTCGCGGTTGCGGCCGCCGCGATGCGGGTGACGGGGTCTCCACCGCGGCGTCTGGCCGCCGACCGGCGGGTGGGGGCGGGCACAACCGACAGCGGAGAGTCCAGAATGCCCCAGATGAGCAGGTTGTCGATCCCCTGGCGCAGAGCTTCGGCCAGCGGCGCAATCAGGTCGACCCGGCCACGTTCCTTGACAGCGACGATGGCCTGGCGGCGGGCGCCCGCATAGCGGCCGAGCGACAGGACAGGCACACCAGGATCCAGCCGCGGGGTCACCACATACGGCTGGTCAGGCTTGACGATCAGTTCTTTTGCGCAGCCCGCGCACCAGCGTCCGCCGGGGATTCCGCAGCCGCCGCACTGCAGCGGCAAGACTAGATCCAGCATGTCCTCAACGGCTTCCCCGCTCTAAGGCGATACAGCGGTCGCCACGCACACTCACAGAGTGCCGCGATCTCGTCGTCGCCGACCCGACCGGACCAGACGCGGGGCCATCGCGGTACACGTCGGGTATCCCATGTGCCGGGAGTATGCCGCCAGGCCCGGACATGTGACCGAGCGTGCGCGTCACGGCGGATTCTCGTCCGAATCTGCCCCGCCACGGAGTCCTGACCCGATGGCGGGCTCACTGTCGGCCAGGCCTTGGTGCGCCTTTGACCAGGGAAGTTCCCGTGGCCCGGGAAGTTCGCGCAGCTCGGGGTCCGCAGCGTCGGGTAATCTCGGCTTCAGGACTGTCGCGTCCCAGTATTGGGCTGCGAACAACATATTGCTGCTGCCGCAAGGCGGCCTGGCGGGATGAGAGGCGGCTGATGGGCAACCCCCCATTGCGCGTGGACACCCCGTCGCTGACATGGGACCCGGCGGTGGTGACGGTGCCCCCCGTGCCGGTGATCCCCCCGGGCGGCGACCCGATGAGCCTGCTGATCTCGGGCATCCTGCCTGAACTCGCCGTACCTCTTGACACCGAGGTAGCCGCTACGAGCGCACGAGAAGAGCAGTTCGCTGCGAACCTCGCTGGCGCTCGGAGCGCGTACCAGTCAGCAGACCAAGCCGGTGAGCAGGAGATCAGGACCGCAGCCAATCCGCTGGCTACCGCGACTCCAGCGGCGTCCGGATCGGCAGGCGGGCAGTCTGGCCAGATGATGAGCATGGCGATGCAGGCGGCGAGCCAAGCCGTGCAGGCCCCTATGCAGCTGATGGGCATGGCGGCAGCGGCTCCGCAGGGTCTCATGCAAGCCGGCCAGGGCGCCTTCGAGCAGGTGAGTCAGTTATCGGGGCAGGTCGGCAAGCCAGAAGGCGAAAGCGATCTCCTGGGGCACGACTCGCCGGGGGAAAGTGCACCATCTGGCGACGGTGACGCTGGTGCCGTGGAGCAAGTGCCGCTTGGCGAGGAACCTCCGGTTGGCGAGAAACCAGCTGACGACCACACTGACGCCGACGAGCAAGCCCCGGCTGGCGAGCAGCCACCGGCGCACACCCAGGGGCACCGCCCGGATGAACACGCTGCGGCCATCAACCTGTAGGGCCGTCAACCTGTCCGTCGGTTATCGGTTCGCCTGACCGAGTTGGTTCTCGAGGCCCTGCATGTCCGTCAGGCGGCTGGAATCGACGATGACTTCGTAGACTCCCGGCTCCGCCGTTCCCGCTTTGACTCGCTCGGCTGTCGCTGGGTCGTCGGTGAGCAGTAGTACCTCCGCGGTCGTACCTGAGGTGCGCACCACACGAACTGGTATGCCGTCGAGTTTGGCGGTGACAACTCGTTCGAAGACCTCGGTTTCTGCCAGGGAAACGGTGGCGGACCAGACGCGGGAATAGATCTGTTCGAACCCGGCGGGTCCGTCGGCGGTGATCGTCGTGAGCAGAACGCTATCTGCCACGACATCAGCGAGGAACTCACCACCTCGCCAGCGGGCCACGGTGCCCACCATCGCGCTAGGCGCCCGCCACTGCTTGGCGTTAGCCCAACCCCGAGCGGCGCCTTCATAGCGCGAGAGTCGCTTCTGCTCGCCGTCGGAGCGGATGCGCCAGTACTCGGCGCCGTAGGAGTACCTGGTGCGGTCCATGCTCCAGACCCGCGCGAGAGAATCCCCGAGCAGAAAACCGTTCGGGAACGTAGGCCACGGTCGTGGGGCATCGTGGGGGGCGCGCAGGGTGGCCAGCTGTGGCTGCTCGAATCGAACGATATCGACGAATTTCGGTGCCGCTTCTACACCATAGGCAGCCAACAACTGTTCCGGCGTCCTCAGCCCAACTGCTGCCGTGGCGTCGGTGACATAGCCGCCGACTTGCTCATCGTTGGTTTCAACGATTGCCGTTGCAAGCGAAGCGGTCAGGAGTTTCTGCAGTACTAAGCGATCAGGCACGACGGGTCTCCTTGACTTCGATGTCCTCAAAATCTTCAGGTTCAAACAGCCCCGACCATCCCATGTACTGGTCGCCCTCCATGCCAATCTGACGGGCAATTGCAGGAGGGCCGATGAACTCGACACTGATTCGACCGTCGGGCATCCGTCTTTGCAGTGACACAGTCTGTCCCGCGATCTTTCCGGTCACTCGAAAGTGGACGATGCCGTCGAGAGCAGTCCTGGGGACCTTGGCCCACGACTCGTAGTGGCCATCACCCACTGGAGCCTCGCCGTAGGCGATTGCATCTGGAATCTCTACACCGGCTCCAGTCTGCAATGCGACCCAATCCTTGCCGCTGAACACGATTCGCAATTGCCGTCCGCGGTACTCCGCTATCGTGCCGCCTACTGGTACCTCAGCCATCAATTCCCCTGTGGTATCCAAAATTTGTCGTCCAAAACCGCCACCAGGCGTTGCGTCCCGTCATCAAGCACCTCCCAGATCTCGGCGCCGTCCTGCATTGTGATGTCTTGAGCTAAGTATTCTGGAACAACGTCGTCTCCGGACTTGGTAAATCCATTGCCGGTGAATGGATCGTCCCACCTGTCGAACCGGCCGTCGCCCCCCAAATCCGACGTCCTTGGCACCTCGTACGAGCCCTCAGCCTGAAAACGGATCATGTGGGTGCCAGTGTCATATCGAGTGAATGGCGAATCGGCGTAATCAAGCCGCAAACCGTCGTAAATGCTCGATGGGGACGAGAGATGTGATGTGTCGCCGGCCACCGTGACAGCGCCCCGCACCTGATCAGGAGCGATACTCGACTTGCCCTGAATGTAGTCATCCGCCCGGCTTGGAACGAGGTTTCCGTCAGCGTCGAAATAGGCAGGCGGGATCGCTTTCTGCATCACCGTGTCCCCCGTTGGCGCGGGTAGCTCCTCCCGCACCTCAATGATCAAGCGACGTTCGTCCGGAGTCAGCGTGTCCGTTGGCTTGTTGATGAGGTCGATGAAGTCGCTCTCACGAACCCCATGCGTGTCCAAGGCATCCGATATCCGTTGGTTGTCGGAGAGCTGTTCTGGGGCGAATGCCGTTGTGTGAGAGTTCCCGTCCATCAGCGTGTACGTGCGCGAGTGATCCTCGGCTGGCCCTCCATCGTGAGAGGGGGGCTGGGAGTCAACAGGCCCGTTCGACGTGTCGGCACCAGGGCTCTCGCTTCCTGCAATAGGGGTCGAGGATGGCTGCGATGAGCTGCCATTCCCAAGTGGTGCGTCGCTGCCACTAGCTGGGCTCACCGGTCGTTCGGCCGCGCCAGAAGTCCCCGGGTCGCCGTTTGCGCGGGTAGGCGAACTCCCCGAGCTCTCCGACCGCGCTCCCGTTCCTGCGGGGTCGCCTGGTTGCCCCGGTTGCGTGACGGGTGCACGTTGGCCGGGTCCTCCTTCGGCACCCGGGGTTTGCGGACGCCCACCTGGCGCGGATGGGGTGGGCTCGCCCACGCGTGCGGACCCTGCACCGGCCGGCGCTTCAGCGCGCGACGGTATCGCCGCGGGCTTCAGTGGTGGCACCTCTGCAGCGGCCCGGGCGCCAGGAACACCCCGTGTCCAAGGTCCGGCCTCGCCGAGCTGGGGTAGTCGCCCCTCGTCCAGCATCCGCCTGGTCACGTTCAATCCCTTTGCGACGCTTCCGGTCTTCGACAGTGCCCCACCCGGCACGAACAGCGATCCGATGTTGAATGCGGCCTCGCCGGCGGCGCGACCAGGATGGTCCCCAGACCATTTGTCCCAGGCCACGAACTCCTTGCCCATGTTTGCCAGGACGCCTGGCGCGGTCGCGGGATCCTGGACCACTGACACCGCCAGCTCAGCCATGCCCTTCCATGTGTCGGGGTCAGCGAGCGCCACCGCACCCGACACCGTGCCGATCAAGCCGGTGACCGCACCCACGTGCACGTCGGTCAAGAAGGTGATGTCGTCGGCCAAGGCAGTGCCGAGTACGGGGCCGAAATGCTCGACCAGCACGGGGCGGATCCATTTCTGGAAGGCAGTGGCCAGCTCCCCGACAGTGTTGGCGAGTTCGTCCAGCAGCTCGCCAATCGCTTTGACCTGGCGGTGCAGATTGCTCAGCACCGTGCCGATATCGTGGGCGACTTCACGCAGAATGTTGTCGCCCTCGCCAGTAAGCAGTCCGGTCACGGTGTCCCACAGCCCGGCAAGCGATAGCCGATCCAACAGTCGCCGGATGGCGTCTTGGGTCTGTTGCACCGTGCTGGCGAAGTCCGAAACTGACTGCGCCACTGCCGAAGCCACGTCAGCTAGGGACGAGATGGCATCGCCGAGACTTGTGATCGCCGACACCATCGCATCCCGCTCGGGGACAGACTGCCCGCTTGCTACAGATGTGATCCCGGCCAGTTGCGGTTCGATCAGGGCGAAGCCGGTGGCGAAGTTGCGCCACTGCGCCGCGGTCAAGCCCATCAACGCCGAGTGTCCCGACGGCCAGGTCATCGCGAATCCCGCGAACTGTCCCAAGGGCACAGCTTGTAGAAAGGGTTGGACCCAGCGCCACTTCCCCGGCGGTGGCACGGTGACGCCGTTGGGCCCTGGAGGGACATGCGCAGGCAGTGTCCTACCGGGTCGAGCACTCACCCTGGCAGTGGGGCCCGGACCCCCAATCGTCGATACATCGTCGGCGTTCTGGTAATTAACCCCCGTCGCTTCCAGCAACAACCCCACCGTGGTGAAAGCATCAGCGGCATCGGCGACCGCTGCGGCGAACTCTTGGGCCTGGTGGCCGTACTTCAAGCCGAAGTTCAGCCCGGCCGGATCGGTACCCGACGCGATCCCACTGGCCAGGGCCGCGCCCAGGGCCTCAGAGAGCCTGCCAAGTTGGGCCCCGACGGCGGCTGTCTGCCGACCAGCCGCAATCAGGGCCAGCGGCTCAACCTCGATACGCATGCGCGTCGACGACTCGGCAACCAGCCAGGGCGGTCAGGCCTGCCACATCTCACCATTCTTGGCCACAGCAGCCGCATAGTTCTCGTGCGCTTGGTCGGCGATCTTCTGCAGCGCCGACAACGCCTCCTTCATCTGGTCAGCGCCGTCCTCCCACATCTGCTGAGCCTGAGCCTGAGCATCAGAACCACCGCCGTGCCACGACGCCCGGAGATTGGCCATGGTGTGGCCGACATCGTCAAGACACTCCTTGACTCGCTGGTCGAACTCGCCCATATGTTCAACTGCGGAACGCAACGCGTCGAAGTCCACAACCAGCAACGCCATCGCCCCCTACTCGCCGGTCCGCATCGTGGAATCCAGCGCCTCGCCGGACTGCGCGTCCGTCTTGGCGTACTCGTTGCCGGCCAGCGACAACAGATCCGACATCGTCTGCAGACCGCGGATCACCTGTCCGGCCCCGTCATGCCACTGTTCCCACGCAGTTCTGTAGGCAGACGCGGCGGAACCTTTCCAGCCCGATCCCAGCAGCTCCCGGGTTTCGAGGTCCATATTGGACAATCCGTCCTGCAGCCGTTGCCCCGCGTCCCCCAGGCGTGCCGCGGCCGCGTGTAGCTCCGAGACGACAACCTCGACAGAATCTGTCATCTCGCTCCTCACGTCGCTGGCCGTCCACTTCCTCGCAATAGCTTATTCGCCCCTCAAGGGGGGTTATTGCGGCAAATTGCTGCGACCTGGGCCTTCTGGCTAGGTGAGCCAATCCCGCGGCTGGGGGCCTCTCACTGCGCCACTGGGCTTTCGAGCGCGTCCGCGAGAATGCTGTGCTGGTGTTGCCAGTACACCCAGTCGGCAATTGCGGCACGTTTTGCCGCGAACTCGGGTTCGGCCTGAGCCTTGCACAGCGCCGATTCCATCGCTTCAACTGAATAGGTCGACATCGCCTCAAGGTGAACGCCCACCCGTGCCGTGGACGTACTCATGAGCGGCTTGCAAACCTCGAACCAGGACACCGCCAAATCGTCCTTGACTGCGTTGATCTCCGCTTGAGCAGCTGGCAGGAGATCCGCGAGACCTTCGTCACGAGTCGCAGCGAGCTTCGCTGCAGAGCCCGGCGCGAGTACCTCCAACCTTGTGCGGCCCTGCATCGTGCCATCGTCAGGCATATCGTCGGGTTGCAGGATGCTCGTGGCGACTCCCGGATCGAACCCCTGGAGCTGATCCGCGGTCGCGATCACCAAACGCAGATGTTCATCACGATGGCGCGCCCAACCTTGCAACGCAAGAATCGGATAGGTAGCCCACCGAGCGCGCTCAACGACGGGAATGGATTCTTCCGCCGTGGCCATGTGAACTTGTTCTGGCAGAAGCACATTCGCCGGGATATATCCAATACCGTAACTGTTGGCGACGACAATGCTGCCTTCAGTGGTGATTGCCGTTACCCAGTAAAATCCGAAGTCCGAGATCCCGACATTGAGTGCCGCCGCGATCCGGCGAGCCCGCTGGCTCGGGTCACTACCCCCATGTAGACGGCGAAGCGCTCCCGCCGAGGCGGCCGTGGCGATGGCGTCACGCTCGGCTCGCGCCGCCGAGACCGGCACTGGCGCCGCTGCCCCAGGTCCGGCGCCCGCACTCGTCGAGGCCGGAGCAACGCCGGGGCCCGCCAATCCGGCCGCTGAGGGCGCTCCGCCGACAGGAGCGGCAGGCGTCGGCGTGGCGGGTGGGGCGAGCGGCATCGGAGCGGGACCCCCGGCTACTCCCCCGGGCGCGGCGCCGCCGAATCCGCCACCGGAAAAACCCGACGCGGGCGGCGCAGGCGAGCTGGCAGCTGGCGGCGGAGCCTGGGCAGGCGACGGGGTCTGCGCAGGCTGAGTGGCCGGGGCCGGAGTGCTCAACGGCGGGGCGATCGGCTGCGCTGGGCTCCCGCCACCCGATGAACGGCCTGACGACGCCGCGGCGCTTTCGGCGCCCGCCGCAGCTGGCGAAACCGAAGGCGACTTGCCTGCGCCCCCAGGGCTGCTACCAGAGCCACTCGGATTGGCAGACCCACCCATCGAGGAAGCACCCCCGGATCCGGGGCTGGAGGATCCGGCGCCACCGGACGAGCGTGCGACTGACGGGGTCGCGCCGCTACTCACTGCGGGTGGTTGGGCTGGTGCTGGTGCTACTGGCGGGGACTGTCGAGCTGGCAGAGCCGCGGGCGCATCTGGAGCGGGTGTAGTAGCAGGAGCACCTACACCGCTAGGACGGCGAAATTCGGGGTTACTGCCGTGCGAGCTCATGTTGTCGGCACTGATGACGGCGGGGGCGAAACTGTGTCCGAGAGAGTCCGCGTCCATCGACTTGCCGTTGCCGACCGGAGTAGCGGGTGGTGGACCGCCGTCCGGCATTTTCCCGTCCGCTCCTGGTATCCCCGGTGCAACACCGATATTGCCTGCCAACTCAATAGCGTTGGTAGACACGACGCCGACATTTTCCGTGAGCCCCTCGGCGATCCGTCCCTCTATCAGTGCCTCCCGAGCCTCCGAGGAAAGAGTCTCGTCAGATGCAAACGTCTCGCAATCGTGCTGAACCTGTTCCGCGGTGGAATTGACGGCGTTCTTCGTTTTGACGACCGAGGTCTCCATCGCTCGGAGTTTCTTGGCGATATCGTCGGCAGCGGTCGCGTTCGCTTCGTGTTTACCAATAATTGCGAGCGCTTCGTCGCGAGCAGCCTCCGAGCCCGCACCCTCCCACGCGTCGGACAACGCCATCATCTGTGCCTGCAACCCCGGCACGATGGAAGTCCGAATATGGCTGGCCAGAGTTTCGAACTTCTGCGCGGCCTGAGCTACAAAATATTCATCAACATGCGGCCACGCAGGGGGGACAACCGTGCGCCCGCCATACTCCCCGCTGTGAGGTTCCGTATCCCACCAACTCACAATGTGGCCTCACAGGCAGCGGCCAGACCGCCCCCAATCGAGGTACCCGTACTCCATAGGAACTTGTCGTTCGGCATGTAGGTCGGGATTATCTCCGCGTACGCCTGCATATAAGCCGCTCGCGCAACCAGGAGATCGGCCATAATCGTACCTTCTGCCACTTCCGCGATTGCACGAATATCTTTTGCGTCTCGTAACATCACTTCACGCGCCGCGTTGTTGAGCGCACGCTGAGCAGGAGTCCATTGCTCAGCAGGAAGCGTTGAGTCAACCTTTGCCCACGCGCTAAGATACGTCTTCTGACGCGTGATCAGTTCCAAGAATTTTGGGCATGCTGGATTTTCGTCAGCCATAAACGGTGTTAGGGCGGCAGGCTCTGGTACCGAGGACCGCATTGTCTTTTCCGCACTGCCCGAAGCACGCAACTGCGGCTGCATCTCGCACATACCCGTCACTGCATTGCTGAATTTTGCCGCCACTCCAGCTATCAGACTATCCGACTCCACATATTCTGGGATCCTTTCAACGTACGCCCGCAAGTATACAATTGTCTGAGCGATCAGTTCCTGCAGCAGAACATTGCGCGCTTCGGGCAAGATCGACTCGAATTGATCGGCCGCGGTAGTCATCGCCTCGCGGACGGCAACGTAGATTTCCCGATGCTCCGGAGTCCATTTAGTAGCGGGAACACTCCTATCGAGCGCGGTCCATTGTTCTGCCGCTTGAGACAACTCATCCGTGTAGTTCAGCCATTCGTCACACACCGGATCCTTTTCCCGCAACACTCCGACCGTCCGGTCCACACCAGCGTCAGACTGTGCAGTTGCCCCCGCCCCCTGGTTCGACGTGGACTTCCACACCACCAGCCCTACCACCAGCGCAACGACAACAGCGAGGACACCACCCAACACAATCCACCGAGGCCGATGAGACGAACTCGACGGAGGAGCACCGACACCGGGAAGCGGCGGAGGGTCTTGCGAATACGACGGTGGGCCACCCCCAGGCGGCGTAGGCGGCATTGACATGGGCCTACCTGAACCTACGACTCAGGCGAATGCTCCACATGGTCTGCGATTCTACCGAGCAGCGTCCCCCACCCCAGGCAGGAGAACCTGATCCAGGCATTCACCCCGCGTCCTATATCCGCAGCAAACTACAGTGGGCCAGCAGGTGACGAGAGTTTCGAACTTCTGCGCCGCCTGGCCTACGACGTCTTCATCGACTTGCGGCCATGCAGGTGGGGCAACCGTGCGCCCGCCGTACTCCCCGCTGTGGGGTTCGGTGTCCCACCAACTCATAATGTGGCCTGACAAGCGGCGGACAGACCGCCCCCGATCGAGGTGACCGTAGTCCAGAGCAGCGCGTCATCCGGCGCGTGGGTCGGAATCGTGTCCGCGAAGGCCTGCATATAGTCAGCCCGCGTAACGAGCAGATCAGCCATGATCGCACTCTCCGCTATGTCGACGATAGCGCGAACATCCTTGACGTCACGCAATATCACCTCCCGCGCCGCGTTGTTGAGCGCGCGCTGATCAGGAGTCCATTGCGCAGCAGGAATCCTTGAGTCAGCCACCTTTGCCCAGCCACCGAGTTGTGCCCTCTGGCGGTCGAGCACTTCCAATAATTTCGCGCAGGCTGGATCGCCGTCAGCAATAAACGGTGTCAAGGCGGCAGGCTCCGGCACCGAGGAGCGTGTTACCTTTTCCCTACCGTTCGGGGCGGGCAGCAGGGGCACTACGCTGCACATATACGTCACTGCATTACTGAAATTTCCCGCTACCCCGGCTATCAAAGCGTCCGACCCTACGTACTCGGGGATCCTTTCCACATACGCACGCGTATACACAATCGTCTGCGCGATCAATTCCTGCAGCACAGCACTGCGCGCTTTGGGCAACATCGATTCGAATTGATCGGCCGCCGCACTCTTGGCCTCGCCGACAGATTTGAAAATCTCACGCTGCTCCGGTGTCCATTCAGTAGCGGGAACACCTTTGTTGAGCGCAGCCCACTTCTTTTCTTGTAGTACAAGTTCGTTCACCGCTGCAGCCCATTCCTCGCACACCGGATCCCTTTCCCGCAGCAATCCAACCGTCCGATCCAGGCCCGCCTCAGACTGCCCAGGTCCCCCTGGACCCTGGCTCGACGCGGACTTCCACACCACCAAACCGACGGTCAGCGCAACGACAACAACGAGGACACCCCCCAACAGGATCCACCGTCGCCGATGAGACGAATTCGGCGGAGGAGTGCCGGCACCGGGCAGCGGCGGCCCATCCTGCGGGTACGACGGCGGGCCACCCCCAGGTGGCATAGGCGGCACCGACATGGGCCTACCTGCACCTACGACTCAAGCGAATGCTGCTCATGGTGTGCGATTCTACCGAGCAGCTTCCCCCACCCCCGGCGCGAAATGTTGGTTCACGCATCCACCGCATGTCCTGGGACCCAACCGAACTGCATTGAGCGGGCAAGCACCCCTCGATCAAGAGAGCAAGCTCACACTCGACGAAAACGGCGCTAAGAACACCGCGAAACGCGAAAACACAACCGCAGTGCTCAACTGAGCACGATCGAATTCCCCTGCACGGTGATGGGCGCCGCGATCAATGGTCGCTGCGCAGGCCCATTGAGCACCGCACCGTCGAGGCTGAACTTACTGCCGTGGCAGGGACAGTTGATGGTCCCATCGGCCACCTCGTTGAGCAGGCAGCCAGTGTGGGTGCACACAGCAGAGAATGCCTTGAAATCCCCCGCCACGGGCTGGGTCACCACCACCGTGCCGACGATCACGCCCGACCCGACGGGCACATCGGCGGTGTGGGTGAGGACCTCGGGCGCGGAATTCTCGCCTGCCCCAGAGCCGGAATCACCGCCGCTAGAACACGCAGCCAGCGCGGCTGCACCCAACCCGACTCCCGCGCCCGCGATTACCGTCTTGCGGGAAACCCGCATCTCGTCGATACCCATCTCTATCCCCTCGCAACCTTCCTGCCAACGCGAATACTGTCAGCCCGGCAGCACCGGCAACGCACCCGGCACCATCAGCGGCCGGACCTGCGTCCACCCGGGATCGTCGTCGCCGGCTGAACCGGACAGTTGGAGTACGCCCTGCCCGTCGGCGACATAGACCGCCGACGGGTTGGCCGCGACCGTCGTCACCGGCATCACCAGATTCGCGCTCGGGCCATCGGAGTTCACCCCGTCGAGGTTGACGTAAGACACTGGATTGTCGGCATCGGTGCGGCTGACGACGATGTCGTCGCCGGTACGCCACGACAACGACACGACTGTGTCGCCCAGCCCGTAGCCCAGCCGCCGCGGAAAGGTCAGCGCGTAACCACCGTCGGGCGTTTGCTCGACACCGGCGAGGATCACCTGCCCTTCGATCACCATCGCAGCACGGGTGCCGCCGCGGGCCAGCTCCAATTCGGTGATCTTGCCGGGGAATCGGGTCGACACCGCGATGGTGTCGATGGGGATTCGGGCTGGCTGCCCGGAAGCATCCTGGACTACGCGCACCACGTTGATGCCGTCGACGACGACCCAGACCGCAGCGTCCAGCGACCAGGTAGGCCTGGTCAGGCTGCGCCCCTCGATGGCCTGGGAAGCGGCTCCGTTCAGCTGGCCTATCCACAGCGACTGCGCCATGTCGGGGGCGCCCGGGCGCAGGGTCACGACCGAGGCGACCGCCTGGCCGTTACGCGAGAGCGCCGCGGCGGTTTGTCCGGGCAGCTGCCCGAAAGACCCTGCTACCGGCGGCGACAGTTCACCATCGAGCCTGACCAGCGACCCGCCGACCAGCGCGTGCAGCCCGGCTGCGGCGCCGTCGGCCGCCCCAGGATCCGTCGCGGCGACATCGGCGGTGTCCCACCCTCGGGGGAACCGGTCGTCGAGCGCGGCGCCGTCGGCGTTAATCACATAGGGCCCGTCGATGTCGGCCCGGGAAAGCGTCCAGATGATCTGGGCGGCAAGCAGTTGTCTGCTGTGGGGATCAGTGGTGGACAGGTTGTCCAGATTGATACGTGCGCCACCATAGCCGCGCCCGACTCCGGCCTTCCCGCCGTCGGCCCTGGTCACCGGTCCGCGCAAAGTCAGCGGTGGCTCGAGCAGGTTACGCACCGTCTTGACCATTTCCGGCCGCGGGCCCGCGATCAGCTTGCTGACCAGTTCGGTGGCCAGCTGGTCGGGGGCGGACACCGCGACGTAGCGCGGGTCGGGCACAACGGTCTTGCCCGTCGGGTCGGCGAAGTAGAGGGTGCTGCGTTTGTACGTGGACTGGAACTGCTCCCAGTCGAGGAATACCCCATTGGGCAGACTGTCGATGCGCCAGCCATCCGAGGTCTTCACCAGCTCGATCGGGCCCGGGTCGGGTAACGCGCCCTCGCCCGTCTCGAACACCCCAATGTCTGACAGCGAGCCCAGGATGTCTGCGCGCATCGACACCGAAACCCGATCGGTGGTGCGAGTCTCGACGAACACGACGTTGTCGATCAGCAGCGCACTTCCGGCGTCATCCCAGCCGTCGGATGCCGATTCGGTGAGGAATTGCCGCGCAGCCAGATGCCGGTTCGCGGGATCGCCTGTCGCCTTGAGAAATTCGCGCAGCAGGACGTCGGGGTCCATCCCCGGGGTGGGTTTGGGCAGGCTCGATGGCTCGGGCCGGTTGACGGTGCCGATCGCCTGCGGTGACGACGAACGGGTAACCCCCGCACAACCGACGAGGGCGAGCATGGCCACCGACAGCCACACCGCGGTCAAGAGCCGCATCACACGCTCTCCTCTGCGTTCTCGCGGTTGCCGATCGGTCGCTGCGGGGGTTCACCCGCCGTGTTAGCGATCGGTTTGACGGGCAGCGGGCTGCTGGTGACCTTGTGACCACGCACCAGCGGCAGCGTCAACCGGAAACAGGCACCCTTGCCGGGCTCACCCCATGCTTCCAGCCTGCCCTGGTGAAGCCGCGCGTCCTCGATACTGATAGCCAACCCCAGACCGGTCCCGCCGGAGCGGCGTACCCGTGACGGATCCGCCCGCCAGAAGCGGCTGAACACCAGCTTCTCCTCGCCGGGCCGCAGACCCACCCCGTGGTCGCGGACAGTCACCGCGACGGTGTCCTCGTCGGCAGCCATCCGGATGCGCACCTCTTGGCGCTCGGCGTGGTCGATCGCGTTGGCGATCAAGTTGCGCAGGATTCGTTCCACGCGGCGGGCGTCGACCTCGGCGACGACCTCGTCGGCGGGCATGTCGACGATCACTTCCACACCGGCAGTCTCGGCAAGGTGCCCGACGTTGTCCAGGGCACTCTTGACGATGGACCGCAGGTCGACGGCCTCGACAGCCAACTCGGCGACACCGGCGTCGTGGCGGGAAATCTCGAGCAGATCGCTGAGCAGCGACTCGAATCGGTCCAGCTCGTCGACCATCAGCTCGGTCGAGCGCCGCAGCACCGGGTCAAGCTCCTCGGCGTGGTCGTGGATCAGATCGGCTGCCATCCGCACTGTCGTCAGCGGCGTGCGCAGCTCATGGCTGACATCGGAGGTGAAGCGACGTTGGAGGTTGCCGAACTCTTCGAGCTGCGCGATCTGGCGCTGCAGACTTTCGGCCATGTCATTGAAAGACACCGCCAGCCTCGCCATATCGTCCTCGCCGCGCACGGGCATGCGCTCAGCCAGGTGACCTTCGGCGAAATGCTCTGCGATCCGCGACGCCGATCGCACCGGCAGCACGATCTGACGTGACACCAGCAGCGAGATCCCGGCCAGCAGACCGAGCAGTACCACTGCTCCGGTAAACAGCGTTCCGCGCATCAGCGCGATCGTGGATTCCTCGTTGTTCATCGGGAAGATCAGGTACAGCTCGAGGTTGGCCACCGGAGACGGCGTCGGGCTGCCGATGATCAGGGCCGGCCCGGAGAAGCCGTCAATGTGCACAGTCGAGTACTGGTAGCTGACTTGCCCGGCGGTGACGAACTCGCGCAAGGTTTTGGGAATCTGGTCGACCGGACCGGCGGAGGTGGCCACTCGCGGACCGTCACCGGGAACGATGAGCACCGCATCGAATGCGCCCGCCAGGACGGCGCCGGCATCTGCCTTGCGGTCGGTGAGCGTGTTGCGGGCCAGCTGCAGGCTGCTGTCCATCGAGCGAGTTTCTTCACCGCCGACGATTCCGCTGACGATGGGGCGGGCCCGTTCGATCTCTTCGGTCCCGGCACGCACTTTGACCTCCAGGATGCGGCCGGTGATCTGACTGGTCAGAACGAATCCGAGCACCATGATGACCGCAAGCGACAGGCCGAGCGTCATCGTAACCACGCGTAGCTGCAGCGAGCGCCGCCACGCGAGCGCCATCGCACGACCCATCGCAGCCAGGCCACGGATCAACGGTGCAGACCGCCGGTGGATACGTCGTCTCGAGCTGAAGATCACGACCACCGCCGAGCGGCTGGAATCACGGAGGTCCGGCCTTGTATCCCACTCCTCGAACGGTGAGCACTACCTGCGGGTTCTCCGGGTCCTTCTCGACCTTGGCCCGCAGACGCTGGACATGCACGTTCACCAAACGGGTATCAGCGGGGTGCCGGTAACCCCACACCTGTTCGAGCAGCACATCACGAGTAAACACCTGGCGGGGTTTCCGTGCCAGCGCCACCAACAGGTCGAATTCCAGCGGCGTCAGCGAGATCTGTTCACCTAGCCGGGTGACCTTGTGGGCGGGCACGTCGATGTCGACATCGGCGATCGAGAGCACTTCGGCCGGCTCGTCCTCGTTGCGGCGCAGCCTTGCGCGAACTCGCGCTACCAGCTCTTTAGGCTTGAACGGCTTCATCACGTAGTCATCGGCACCGGACTCCAGCCCGAGCACCACGTCGACGGTGTCGGTCTTGGCGGTCAGCATCACGATGGGCACGCCGGAGTCGGCGCGCAGCACCCGGCACACGTCGATGCCGTTCATGCCGGGCAGCATGAGATCCAGCAGCACCAGATCGGGCCGCAGCTCCCGCACGGCTGTCAGCGCTTGGGTGCCGTCGGCTACAACCGCGGTGTCGAAACCCTCCCCGCGCAGCACGATGGTGAGCATCTCGGCGAGCGAAGGGTCGTCATCGACGACCAGAATCCTTTGCCTCATGGTGTCCATGGTGTCACCAGAATGCGATAAAGCTCGGATATCACACCGCGCGTTTTGTTTCTTCACCGGCTCCCGGGTGCTATTTCGCCGCCCGCAGGGTCTTCTTCGGGCCGAAATCGCGTTCCGGCGGGACTGCTCAAGCCTCTCCCCGCCGACGTACGGTTTCGGCGGGTAACGGCCCGGGAACTGCGACCGTGACGGCTATCCGGCGAATTTCTGCTGGCTCAGCGCCGCGTATTCTTCGCCGACCTGTTGAATCTGGGCTCCGATGGCATTGAGCTCCCCGTTGGCCTTAGACACGATCGCGCTGAGCTGACCCAGGCCCTTGGACACAATGGATATGAGCATCATCTGACCGGCCTGGTTGTCCGGCACCGATGCTGCGGCGCTGAGGACCCATTCGCGGACCTTGTCGAGTTCAACGCGCCCCGAGGTGACAACGCCGGCGGACTTGTCGACCTCGGCAGCCAGCCTTGCATCGAGGTCGGCCAGCTTCCCGAACACCAGCGCATGCTCATCGTTAGCCGCGGCGTAGGCCTTCGCCGCGCCACCGAGCCACTGGTCACACGGGGCTGCGGACTCGACCTGAACCTTCAGTTCGCGAAGCACCGCGCTGCCGCTGAACTCCGATCCGGTGGCGGGCGCCCCCTGGCCGAAGGTCTGGAGCGCCCGCGACCACGTCGTCAAGAATCCCTCGATCGGCCCCACAGGTTCGAAGGTACTGGCTCACCGGGGATGGGACGCAGTCGGTAGGTCTGCCGGGGCCGAGGGGCCACCTGCAGATAGTTACACCAGCTAGGCAGCGCACATCGGGTCAACGAGGCCGCGCTGCTGTCTGATCGACTGGACCGCTTCGTGGCCGATCTGACGCACGCTGGCCATCAGCGGATTCGTCCCGAAATTCGATGACGCCGATTCATTCCCACCCGATACGACCCAGCCGAGCCACTGGCTGCGGGCCACAATGTCGTATACGGCCCGCATCTCAGGGTCATCCGAAACGCCCGCCGAATCGTTGGCCAGAGCGAGCACGAGCTGCTTACGTGAGTAGTCGACCCCGTCGGGGTCTTTGACAACCCGGTTTGTCCACCAGTGCTCGAAGGGAATCCGCGAACCGCGGTCGATGCGTCCGCCGTCCCGCGTGCGTATCGGCACGGGCGGGTACAGGTCTAACTTCGGTACGTATCCACCTTGACCCTGCGGCCCGCTCCCGACATTCATCAGCGTTAGGCATGCCACCGAAGTCTCGGTTTTGGGATGAGTGACTCCTGCGGTATCCACCCAGGTGAGTTCTCGCTCCAGACCGAGCTGATGGATCAGCGCGGGCGACGTCGTTGTGTGATGAACAAGCGCACGGATGTGCACCGCTATGCCACGGGCCGCGGCGAGGTCTCCTTCGTCGAACTGCGCGCACGTTGACTTCAAGCCGTCGACACGATCATCCACCAGCGCGAGCAGTTCGGCGCGGGTGTGAGGTTGAACGATCATTGGCCCCCCAAATGGCTGCGTCGCGCGGGTTTGGCGCCCAAGCGACTCCCCTCACTGCACCGTACGACCGACGTCGGCGCTACGTAGCGGTTTCGCGTTACAGCAGCCCCGCTGCCAGCTCAATTGCGTCAACGTCAGGACCGGCCACCGCCCATCGACCGCCCCAGTTGGCCGCCGCCAGCCCGGCGTAGACAGCCGACGTGCGACGCTGCAGACCTTCGTCGCGTTCGTAGGCATCACGTGTGCGGGCGGCGTCCTCGGCGGCGCGGTCGACCGCGCGCTGGGCGGCCAGCTCTGTGGGTACGTCGAGCAGCAACTGCCAATCCGGCGCGGGCAGCCGTAGGCGTCCGTACTCAAGATCGGCCACCCAGGCCACGACATCCCCCTCGACTCCCTGGTGGAGCCGAGCCGCGCTGTAGGCGGCGTTGGAGGCAACATAGCGGTCGAGAAGCACCACCGAGTGGGTCGCTGCGAGGTGTTCTATTTCATCTTTGGCAGCGGCCCGGTCCATCGCGAACAAGACCGCCATCGCATACACCGACTCACCGAGATCACCGTGGCTGCCATGCAACGCCTCAGCCGCGAGGTCGGCCGGCACTGAAGCTCCATAACGCGGGAAAGCCAGGTTGGCAACGGAGTGGCCGTCGGCCTGGAACGCCTCCCGCAGACCATTGGTCAAGGTCCGCTTGCCTGCGCCGTCGACCCCCTCGATCACGATGAGCACTCGGCGAGCCTAATCGAGCGTGCCGGCGCAGGGTTGCTGCAGGCGGATTAACCCAGACCTCGGGCCATAGCGGGCGCTCAGCCCGCCAGACTGGACTGCAGCACCACGGTGTCGCGTTGCGGGTCCAGAAACACCCGGGTGCTCCTACGTTCAGCGCCAAACGCCATGTTGAGCTCGACGCCGGTCCGGAAAGGCCCCGGGGGCAAGTCCGACTCAAGCACCTTCTGCACCGCGGGCTGCTTCGTGGTGACCTCTGACTCATGTTGTTTCACAAGAGAATCCATCGTCTCAGG
>JAHZKD010000221.1 GCA_022600605.1 Actinomycetes bacterium | reverse complement strand
GCGGCCGGGCGCGAGTGTGGGCTGAGTCAACAGGCAGTGTCGGCGCGGGTCGCGGCGATGGAGACGCAAACCGGGGTCAGGCTGGTCATCCGGACGAAGACCGGTTCACGGCTTACCGCATCGGGGGCGGTCGCTGCTCAGTGGTTTGACCGACTGGTGGCTGTCGCTCATGAGGTTGATGCGGGACTGGCCACTCTGCGGGAGGGCACCAGGGCTCAGGTACGGGTCAGTGCCAGTCTGACCGTCGCCGAGCAGTTGTTTCCACGGTGGCTTGTCACCTTGAACGACGCCGCGATGAAACGGGGAACCGTTGCACCGGAGGTGATCCTCACTGCGGCGAACAGCGAGCACGTGATTTCCGCGGTACATCAAAGTCGGGCGGATGTGGGATTCATCGAAAGTCCCGGTCTTCCGCGCGGTCTGCAAAGCAAAGTGGTGGCCCGTGACGAACTCGTCGTTGTCGTCCCTGCAGACCACAGATGGGTGCGCCGCGCTTCGCCTATCTCCACCGAAGAGCTCAGCCGGACGCCGTTGGTGACTCGCGAGGCCGGCTCGGGCACCAGAGATTTCCTGGCTGCCGCTCTCAAGGCGGCAGTTGGCGAGGAAGTCACCCAAGCCACACCGGCGCTCGAACTCTCCACTGCGACTGCCATTCGCGCTGCTGTCTTAGCCGATGCCGGCCCGGCCGTCTTGAGCAGACTGGCTGTCCAAGACGATCTTGAACTCGGAAGGCTGCGGGCCGTTGCGGTGGCCGACCTCAACCTGCATCGGGCGCTGCGGGCGATCTGGTTGGGTAGCAGGACGCCGCCGGCCGGGGCGGTCAGAGATCTCCTGAGCCACATCGCCGGCATGGCCAAGTCCGGTCCGCTGCGAAAGTCACAGTAAGGCGCCTGCATTCTCTGAGGGATCCGTCGCCATGGTGCTTTCCGGTCTCTCGGAGGGCACAATTGTTATGTCGCGCCTGTTATGTCGCCCCGCCGCATGCCGGCCGGCTGAGTGCCGGCTGCTACTTGAGATTGTAGTGCCGGCTGCTACTCGAGATTGTTACGTCACAAACGATGATTGTGTGCTGCACCCTTACCCGTGACGCCTGGCGCGCATAGCGTCGAAGACATCGAACAACAGCAGTCGAACACAGGAGTCGCTACATCATGAACATTCGAAACTACTTCTCAACGCTGGCTTTAGCGGGACTCGGTGCATTGGCGATCGTCGTGGCGCCGGCAGCTGCGGCCACCCAAAACGGATCCGGTGGCACATCAGCACCCGGTGTCACCCAAACAGGCCCCAACTCAACCCTGTACCAGACCAACGGCAGCTCCCAGCTGTTCGCCTCCCCTCCGACTGTCAGCCCGCCGCAGAGCCTCCGTTACGGTCTGTACTACCGCCGCTGACAAAGACTCCGGGGCCAGGTCAACGCGTTGCCCCTACGCCGGGCCGAGTCATTCCCTGAACGATCAGATGCTTGCGCAGTTGGGTGTGGTCGGGAACCCATTGAACCGGTCGGCGATCCATTGCATGCCGCGCTCGCCGTCGACGAAGTAGGCCATCCCATGGTTGACGACCAGCTTGTTCAACAGCGGTGGCTGCTCGTTGGTCCAGAACTCGACATCGGCACCCTGGGCACACCAGTCGAGGGCCATCTGGCGGCTGGGCACGTAGGGCACCAGCGGGTCAAATCGGTTGTGGTCGACAAAGACTGGCGACTGCGGCCGGAGCCGTCCTAGCTTCTGCTGCTCGAAGAGCGTCTTCATCGGTTCGTGGGCCATGAGTTCGAACGGATCGACTGTGAAGTACTCCTGCAGGCGGTGAAAAGCAAAGGTGAGAAATGTTTCGATGACGCACTGATTCTTGACCTTGTTCAGCAGATCTTCACCGTAGATCGTGAGAACGTCGCGAACCTTCGGTTCGATCTCCGGATAGGCGGCGATGGCCCCGTTGAGCGCGTAGCCGACCGCACCGACAAGTCCGCTGCCGTCGGCAAAGGGCATCAGTGCGACAAGATCAGCCGGTGGCGCTCCTGCGTAGGCGCCGACTACGTCGAGTTCGGGAGCGTAGGAAGGCGCAAGCTCGGCCGCCGATGCCGAAGCGCCACCGCCCTGTGAATACCCCCAGAAAGCTACGGGCCCATAGGGATCAAGCGATGTGTTTGGTAGTTGCTTGGCCGCGCGAGCAGCATCGAGGACGGCGTGGCCCTGCGCGAGGCGGTTGGTGTAAGTGTGCACGCCGGGGGTGCCGAGGCCTTGGTAGTCGGTGACGACGATCGCAAAACCACGGGCCACCATGGTGGAGATGAACATTTCCTCGTAGCCGAAAGTGATGTCCAGGCCGCTGCTGAAATGTATCCCTTGGTTGAACAGTCGAGACGGAGCGCATTGATCACCTTGGCCGTAGGTGCCGACTGCGAACGAGATCAAAGGCCGCGGCCCTTCTCCTGGCCAGGGGTTGTCAGGTTCAAAGTAGGTACCGGTGACCGCGGTGGGATTACCACGGGCGTCAGTGCTGCGGTACATGATTCGTGTCCCCGTTGCCACGTATGCGCCCAACTCGCCAGATGGCTCAAGGACCAATCGGGACGGCTCGGAACGGATCAGGTCGCCGGGTTGGCCGGCTGGCAGTGGATCAGGAGGGGTGTAGAACTCCCCGTATCGATAGCACTGAAATTCATTTTGGTAGATATCGTCCGGTGCGTAGCCGCAGTTCCCGGTGACCGGCTCGGCTGCAGCCGGCGGGGGCGACCCCATTAAGCATCCGAGCGTGGCCAGGGTAGCCAGGGCGGCCACCGAACGGCTAAGAAAGCGTGTTGTCGGCGCGAAGCTCATTAGATTGTGCCGTTCAGTCGTTGGTTGAGTGCATCTTGGGAACGTGACAGAGCGCCGGTCTCTGTCCCAGACGGGGACCAATAGCCGGTATCAGTCATGGCCTTCTGCGACTGCGGGTTTCGGGCAGGCATCACCGTTGGCGCGGCGTGAAAGCGCGTACAGGATCCATATCACGATGGGCAGCATGATGTCGGTCCACAGCGGTAGGCCGATGTTGTAGGGCCTGGTGTTGTTTTCGACCACCCAGTAGTAGATGTGCCCGGCGGCGTCGCCGAGGTATTGAACGGTGAGTACTACGATCGTGGCCAGCCAGAAGTTGCCGCGGAACCAGTAGGCCATGATTCCGACGACGCCGATCGCGAGGTCTCCCATCGCGTTCTCCCACTGGAACCCGCCATTGCCGCGGGTGTAGCCGATCATTTCAGCCACATTCGCACCGTCGAAGATATGGAATCCCGCGCCGACGATCGACGCGACGCCCACCACCCACACCATCCACCAGACCATGTGCACATCGACGGCCAGTCGGTCCCGATGTCGCCGGGCCTGCACGAACCCGCCGACTAGGGCGATGAGCACCGCGACAACGACGTTCACATGATCCTCCTGACCATCGCTCCCAAACCAGCGCTCCTAATTCGGCTGGGAGTTGGCTACACGCGCACGTTGCGCGACAGCTCGTCCATCATTTCACGCACTACGGGTATCGGGTCGCACAAGTTGACGAGATCACGACGCCCCCGGCTTCAAAAGTGAGAGGACTCACAACACGAGCGCAGAGAAGTCCCTAGATGTCGCTCAGCAGTGGCACGTTCACTTTCGGAAGGCAGTTTCATTGGGCTCCGCACCAAGTTGACCGCGGCGGCGAACGGCCAGGAAGGGGGCACTGATGACATCGGGCGAGGCGGATCAGTACCTGTAGCGATGCCGCATCGGGGCCGGTGGAACACGAAAAAGTCTGCTAGGGGGGCCTCCTGGAAATCCACGCCAAAGCTGGCGCGGCTGCGCTCGTCGCCCGTACGGTAGGGCAATGAGCCAAACCGCGCCGGCTAGGTTGCCGCCGGGGCCTCGGCTTCCGAAGTCGATCCAGGCCTGGTTGATGTTGCGTCACGGCCTGCGATTCGTCGCGGCCTGTCGGCGCCGCTACGGCAAAGTGTTCACGCTGCGGGTGGCGTCGGTCGGCACACTTGTGTATTTGGGCGATCCTGCCGACGTCAAGACTGTGTTCGCCGGTGACCCGAAGATCTTCCACGCCGGTGAGGCTAATTCGATGCTCAGCGGGATGTTGGGTGAGAGTTCGGTGCTGGTGATTGACGAAGACATTCATCGTGACAGGCGTCGTCTGATGGTGGCGCCGTTCCACCGCGACGCTGTCGCGCAGCAGGCCGCTGTCATCGCCGAGATCGCCGCAGCGAATATTGCCTCCTGGCCGGTGGGCACAACGTTCCCGGTGGCGGCCAAAATGAACGAGATCACGCTTGAGGTGATCCTGCGAACGGTCATCGGAGCCAGTGATCCGGCCCGGCTGGCCGCGTTGCGCGCGGTGATGCCGCGACTGCTCAATGTCGGGCCCTGGGAGACGCTGGCCATCGCGAAACCGAAATTGCAGCACCGTCGGCCGTGGCGGAGACTGCGCCGCAACATCGAGGAAGCTAATCGGCTGCTGTATGCCGAGATGGCCGATCATCGCGCCGACCCCAACTTGGCGGACCGGACCGACGTGCTGGCCATGCTGATTCGCGCGGCCGGCGAGGACGGCCGTGCGATGACCGATGTCGAACTGCGCGATCAGCTGATGACGTTGCTGGCCGCTGGACACGACACCACCGCAACGGGATTGGCTTGGACGCTGGAGCGGCTGACCCGCCATCCCGGGGTGCTCGACAAGGCGGTGAAGGCAGCAAAAGCCAGCGCGGCCGGTGATCCTGCCGGCGACGACTACCTCGATGCCGTGGCAAAGGAGACGCTGCGGAACCGACCGGTGGTCTTCGACGTGGGCCGGGTCTTGCAGAAACCGGTACAGCTGGCCGGCTACCGGCTGCCGGCCGGAGTGATGGTGTTGCCCGGGATCGTGCTGGTGCACGCCGACGCCGAGGTGTACCCGGATCCGGACCGGTTCGACCCAGACCGGATGCTCGGGACTACCCATAGCCCCAGCACATGGTTCCCCTTCGGAGGCGGTAATCGGCGCTGCCTGGGCGCGAACTTCGCGATGGTCGAGATGCGCGTGGTGCTGCGCGAGACCCTGCGCCGGGTCGAGTTGGACACCACCAGCGCAGCCGACGAGCGCCCGCAACTCAAGCACGTCACATTGGTGCCGCACCGGGGCGCGCGAATCAGGGTGCGGGCGATCAACGAGGTCCCGACGATCTCGCATCCGGCGGCGCAGGCGCCCGAATGCCCAGCCACCACAACGCATTCAGGTCCGTCGACCCAGGCGTAGCCAGCGCGCGAAACGATCGGCGCCGCTCTGCGCGCCTATCCCGGCTCGACACTTGCGGCGCCGCCGGGACGTTCGCGGCGACTGACTTCGTAGCCAGTGAATTCGGCGCCGACTGGGACGTGCGGATATTTCTCGGCACTGTGCTGCAGCTCGATGAGTGGCTGCATCGCATCACGCACGACCCACGCGATCGTGAGGTCGGAGTCCATCAGGTTCAACGTCTCGCCTGGATCGGAGAACAAGTTGTAAATCGCGGGGGCCTGTGGTTTGAGGAGGGGAGCTGCCCAGGAATCGGACTCGGTGTAGCGGAAATGTGCTTTCATCGTTTTCCACTTCACAGACACAACCTCGCCGGCGTTCGCATAGATCCGTGCTGTCCCGTCCTGTCGACGACTGCGGAATTTGATAGGGATCCGCGGGCCTCGGGGAGTCTGATGCTGCGCGCCGGGTAGCGTTTGCACCATGTCGGAACTCAAAGCACGGCTGCGTTCAGACCTCACCGCGGCGATGAAGTCACAGGACCGGTTAAGAACTGCAACGCTGCGGATGCTGTTGTCGGCGGTCCAGACTGAAGAAGTTTCCGGCAAATCCGCGCGTGAACTCTCCGACGACGAAGTTGTCAAGGTGCTCGCCCGCGAATCGAAGAAGCGCGTCGAGTCGGCCGAGATCTACACCCAGAACGGCCGCGGCGAACTGGCCGCCACCGAACACGCTGAGATGCGCGTCATCGATGAGTACCTGCCGACGCCGCTGACCGACGCCGAAGTGGCGGACGTGGCCGACACCGCGATCGCCCAAGTCGCTGAGGAAATCGGGGAACGGCCGAGCATGCGCCAGATGGGGCAGGTGATGAAGGCGGCCACCGCGATCGCGGCCGGACAGGCCGACGGATCCCGCCTGTCCGCGGCGGTCAAGGAGAGACTGTGAGGGCATAGCGTTCAGCCTCGAAATTGCCGATCTCTTCGGCGGCCTGAACTAGCCTGACACGGGGGCGGGGGTTACGCAGACGCACTACGCCAGGTGCGACGATATGGACATCGCCTACCAGTTTGTCGGGGATTGCCCGGTCGATCTGCTCGTGATGTGTGTGGGGTAGATACACTTTTGTAGTGCGCACGGTGCGGGTTGATGATGCGGCTGTGGGGGTGTGGTCTGCCCATTGTGAGGCCGCGGCTGGGGAGTTGACGGGCGGGATTGCCCCGGCCACAGGGGCGCCGGTGGGTCAAGACACCGCGGCGGCGGCGCGGACGGTGGATGCTGGTGTGGCGGGCGCGGTGGGCGCGTTGGCGGCCCGGATGCACGCTACCGGGGCCAAGACAGACAGGGCCGCGACCGAGTATGTCGGTACTGATGAGAATTCCGCGCGGCGTATCGCCGCGATAGCGGTCCCTCGGTTGGTGTAAATGCCCGCTACAGGTGTCGGAGCTGGTCTGAGTTTGTCTCAGATTCAGGGTTGGGATGTTCAGCATTTAGAGGACGCTGCCCAGCGGTGGGACTCGACTGCGCAGTTGTGGGAGGACTGCTTTGAATCGGTGCATCGGGGGTCGTTGAATCCTGGCGGGTCGGTGT
>JAHZKD010000220.1 GCA_022600605.1 Actinomycetes bacterium | reverse complement strand
ACGACGATGCCCGGTATCTGCAGCGACGGATCCTGGTTGGCCCCGCTCGGCTCGAAGGGCGCCAGCGCGACCTCGCGCTCCCGTTGATCGGCACTACCAACATAGATGTAGCCGAACACCGCACCAGCGAACACCAGGATCGCAACCACCGCAACGATGCTGCCCCACGGCCAGCCGGCGTTCATGCGCGAAAACTGTGGTGGACGTTTCGGGCCACGCCTTCTTGCCCCTTTGCCCATGCCGTCCTCCTTCGTCGACAACGCATTTCTTACACCTAAACTACTAGGTAGATTAGTATATGGTGGTCCCGGGGGAAGTCGGCGGGGCTACTACGATCAGAGGGTTCTGTCGGACGCAGCGACAACCGGGAGCCACATGCGCAGTTTCGGCGATTTGGAAGCCGCCATCATGGACGTTGTCTGGCGGTCAACCGATCCGGTCGCCGTCCGCGACGTCGTGGATGCGCTGTGCGACTCCCGCAACCCGGCATACACGACGGTGCAGACAGTCATGGAGATCCTGCACCACAAGGGATGGTTGGAACGCGAGAAGCACGGCCGGGCCTACCACTACCGACCGACCAGTAGCCGGGAAGAGTACGCGGCCAAGCTCATCGGCGACGTACTCGCCGACACGCCGGACCGGGCAGGAGTGTTGGCCACGTTCGTCACCGAACTTGACTCCGACGAAATGGACGAACTTCGGGCAGCGTTGCGCAAAGCTAAGGCCAAACGCGGCGCCTCGTGATGCCGCCGCCCCATCCTTGTCTACTGGCTCTGTACCGAGACAGTAGAACGGTCTACAATTAGGGACCACCGCATACAGATGCCCGTGGCGATTCCCAGGCCCGTGCAGCGAGTCTGCGGGAAAGACGAGAGAACCAGTGATGACAATGATGACGTGGGGTATGTGGCTGTGGATGCTCTTCGGAGCGCTCGTTCTGGCGGGCGCGGTGACCGCACTCGGCTTGGGCGTGACATGGCTTTTCGGAAGACTGAACGGGCCTCATTGATGCCGCCGCCATGGCGCCCCCCGACTCTGCGGCCGTCTGCTTGCCTCGGTACCGAGGCAGTAGAGTAGGAGCGTGTTGCGCCGGAGCGGTGAACGGAACGGGTGATATCGATGCGGGTGTTCGGTGAGCTGGAGACCGTGGTGATGGCTCAGCTGTGGGAGATGGACGGTGACGGCACCGTCCGGGAAGTGTTCGAGCGTCTGCGCAGCGAACGCGAGATCGCCTACACCACTGTCCTTTCGACGATGGAGAACCTGCTCCGCAAGGGCCATCTTAATCGGAAACAGGAGGGCAGGGCCTACCGCTACCGCACCACGCTGACCCATGCCGAACACACCGCCGGGCTGATGCGCGAGGCGCTGGCCATCGGAGACAAGGACACGGCAGCGGTTTTGACCCACTTCGTTGGGGAGATGAGCCCCGAGGAGCTGGAGGGGCTCAAGACGGTGATCCGCCGCCGCAGCAGGTCGAAACGATGAATCTGGCTGTATGTCTTCTTGCCTACACCACGATCGTGGCCGTGTTGGGTCCGGCATTGCTACTTCGGGCGACCCGCAACGGCGGCGCCCCCCGGCTCGCCGTCACCGCCTGGCTCGCGGCGATGGCCAGCGTCCTGGCGGCCTGGATGGCTGCGTTAGCCCTGTTCGCCGTCCAGATAATTCAGTCATGGGGCCAGCTCGGTCACGTGCTGACCGGCTGCCTGGCCGGGCTGCGCATGGTCGTGCGCGGCGGCTACGGAGGCGCAGTGCAGATCACCGTCGCGCTGCTGGCGGCGTTGGCGACCCTCGCCATTGTGGGACTCGTTGTCCGGGCGACGAACGCGCTGCGCCGCTCGCGCCTGGACACGAGCAACCACATCCGAGCGGCCAGGATCGCCGCCGACGGCTCCCCCCCTGGCCCCGGAGGCGCCCTGGTCATCGAGAGCCCGCGCCGCGCGGTGTACTGCCTGGCCGGCCGGCAACCGACCATCGTGATCACCCGAGCGGCGCTTCAGGCCCTCAATGACGCCCAACTCGCCGCGGTCATCTCCCACGAGCAGGCCCACCTGACGGGACGCCATCACACGGTGCTCGCCGTCACCAGCGTCCTGTCTCGTGTCCTGTCCCGGCTGCGTTTGTTCAGCCACGGCGCGCGCGAGATCGCCCGGTTGCTCGAAATGTGCGCCGATGACGCCGCAGCCCGCCGCCATAGCGCCGACACCGTCGTCGACGCACTACTAGCCCTAACCCTGCCCACCCCGATGCCGGCCCCCGTAGCCCCGATGCCAGCCCCGGCTCTGAGCGCTGCCGGGTCCGGGGTCACCCAGCGGGTGCAACGGCTACTGTTCCCACCCAATCAGCTCCGCGCCCGAATCACACTGTCCCTGGCCGCGAGCGCCACGCTACTTGGCCCCGTGGTGACCGCCAGCCTACTCATCGCCGTACCGACCTTATGCATCTAGAAGTTGCTTTGTCTGTTAGGGGGAATCGATGGCGGCAATGTGTGCAGGTGCCATCCAAATAGATAGTGCGCGTGGGCTTTCGCGCAGGGCGCTAGAGAGCGACAAGCCTGCCTACCTACGGACACAGCAGATTCAAGGAACCGTGGGCGACAGGGTCGGTGGTGCGACGTGCGCACCCTCGTTTGCCAGCACTGCTGTCGACGCTGACGAGTACATCGGGAGATGATGGGATATGGCCACATTGACGAGGCGGGCGGCGCTCGCGCTGCTCGCCACCGGGGGCGGCCTCCTGGGTCTGGGATACGTTTTACGCAACGTCATCGACCTGCCGACCAGTCGCGCAATCGGCCCTGGGATGGGCGGGGTAGCGGGCGCAGAGATGAGCCAATACATGAACATGTTCAGGCGACACGGCGAGCTCAGACGCAGTGTCGAAAACATTCCCGGGGGCGTGCGTACGACCACTGAGTCCAGCGCCCCCGATCTCGTTGCGGAGTTGCAGTCTCACGTGTCGGCGATGTATTCCCGTCTAGACCAGGGCGCCGAGGTGATGTGCATGAGCTCAAGCCTGCCCACATTGTTCGGCCGCGCAACTGACTTT
>JAHZKD010000219.1 GCA_022600605.1 Actinomycetes bacterium | reverse complement strand
GGCTCGCAGTGGACTGGGAAGCCGCCACTGCCGGGGTAACGCGCGCTGGCCAGCGGGTGGTGTTGACCCGCACCGGCCTGGTGATGGCACCGTCGGGTGGCATGCTGAGCAGGCTCAAACCGCTGTTCTCGCTGGGTTTGGGCGCGCGTCTGGGCAACGGCCGCCAGTACCTGCCTTGGATCAGCCTCGAGGATCAGGTGCGCGCACTGCTGTTCGCGATCACCCACGATGAGCTAACCGGACCAGTCAATTTCACCGGGCCAGCCCCGGTCACCAACGCTGAGTTCACCACCACGCTCGGGCGCACCGTGAATCGGCCGACTCCCATGATGGTTCCCGCATTCGCGCTGCGGACGGTGTTCGGCGAGTTCGCCGACGAGGGTCTGCTGGGTGGCCAGCGCGCGATTCCCGCGGCGCTGGAGCGCGCAGGTTTCCAGTTCCACCACAATACGATCGGCGAGGCCCTGACCTTTGCCACTGCCACACCGGCGAATGACCGGGCCGGCGAGTAGCGTCGTTTGCATGGCGGCATCGATCCGGTCGGGCAAGGTGCCCGTGCAGGTGCAGCGACTGGGTGTCCTTGACTACCAGGCCGCATGGGACCTGCAGCGCGAGTTGGCAGACGCACGCGCCCGGGGCGGCCCCGACACCCTCTTGCTGCTCCAGCATCCAGCCGTGTACACCGCTGGACGGCGCACCCAGGCCGGCGAACGTCCCGTAGACGGCACGCCCGTCATCGAAACCGATCGGGGAGGCAAGATCACCTGGCATGGCCCCGGACAACTGGTCGGATACCCAATCATCGGCCTTGCCGAACCGCTCGACGTGGTGGAATTCGTACGGCGACTTGAAGATTCGTTGATAGCGGTGTGCGCCGACCTGGGCCTGCAGACGGGCCGGGTCGAGGGCCGGTCCGGTGTCTGGGTCCCAAGCGACGCCGACCGACCGGCCCGCAAGGTTGCGGCGATCGGCGTGAGAGTGGCTCGGGCCACGACGCTGCACGGCTTCGCGCTCAACTGCGACTGTGACCTCGCCGCGTTTGGCTCGATCGTGCCCTGCGGCATCGTCGACGCCGGGGTGACATCGCTGACCGCCGAGCTGGGCCGCAGAGTCGGCGTCGAGGAGGTAATCGACCGAGTCGCCGATGCAGTTTGTGCCGCTCTCGACGCCCGGTTGTGCCAGCGTCGAATCAACACTGACGCAGTAGCATCGACGCAGTGAGTGTCAATCCCGGTAACCGCAAGCTGCTGCGGCTCGAAGTCCGCAACGCGCAGACGCCTATAGAACGCAAGCCACCGTGGATCAAGACCCGAGCCAAGATGGGCCCGGAGTACACCCAACTGAAGTCACTGGTACAGCGCCAGGGGCTGCACACGGTGTGCGAGGAAGCGGGCTGCCCCAACATCTTCGAGTGCTGGGAAGACCGCGAAGCCACATTCCTGATCGGCGGTGAGCAGTGCACCCGGCGCTGTGACTTCTGCCAGATCGACACCGGCAAGCCCGCCGACCTGGACCGCGACGAGCCGCGGCGGGTGGCCGAGAGCGTACAGGCGATGGGGCTGCGCTACTCCACAGTCACCGGTGTGGCCCGTGATGATCAGGCTGATGGCGGCGCGTGGTTGTACGCCGAGACTGTCCGTCAGATCAAGGCGCTCAACCCGAACACCGGTGTGGAGTTGTTGATTCCCGACTTCAATGCCGACTCCGCTCTACTGGATCAGGTCTTCGAGTCGCGGCCGGAAGTATTGGCGCACAACGTCGAGACGGTGCCGCGCATCTTCAAGCGAATCCGGCCGGGGTTCCGCTACGAGCGGAGCCTCTCGGTGATCACCATGGCACGCGATTACGGATTGGTGACCAAGAGCAACCTCATCCTCGGTATGGGCGAAACGCCGCAGGAAGTGCGTGCCGCGTTGCGGGATCTGCATGACGCCGGGTGTGACATCGTCACCATCACCCAGTACCTGCGCCCGTCCGAGCGCCACCACCCGGTACATCGGTGGGTACACCCCACCGAGTTCGTCGAGCACGAGCGGTACGCCGCCGAGCTGGGCTACCCCGGCGTGCTGGCCGGGCCTCTGGTGCGCTCGTCATATCGAGCAGGCCGGCTGTATGCCCAGGCAATCGCGTTTCGAAGCGACGGTGCGGCAGCGGCAGCGGTACCCGACTCCGTATCCTGAACGAATGGCGAAATCGCGTAAACCTGCGGAAGTCAAAGCAGCGAAGGCCGAGGCGAAGGCCACCCGCAAGGCGGCTTCCAAACAGCGCCGCAGCCAGCTGTGGCAGGCGTTCCAGATGCAACGCAAAGAGGACAAGCGCCTACTGCCCTACATGATCGGTGCGTTTGTGCTGATCGTGGGCGCTTCGGTCGCGGCTGGAACCTTTGCCGGCAGGTTCACGACGTACATGATGATCCCGCTCGGCGTGGTGCTGGGCGCGCTGGTGGCGTTCATCATCTTCGGCCGCCGCGCCCAGAAGTCGGTGTACCGAAAGGCCGAAGGCCAGACCGGAGCGGCAGCCTGGGCACTAGAGAATCTGCGAGGCAAGTGGCGGGTAACTCCCGGCGTCGCGGCCACCGGTCATTTCGATGCGGTACACCGCGTTATCGGACGTCCGGGCGTGATCTTCGTCGGTGAGGGGTCCCCCGCTCGGCTAAGGCCGCTTCTGGCTCAGGAGAAGAAGCGCACTGCCCGTTTGGTCGGGGAGGTTCCGATCTACAACATCGTGATCGGAAACAGCGAGGGCGAAATTCCATTGGCCAAGCTGGAACGGCATCTGACCAAGCTGCCCGCGAACATTACCGTCAAGCAGATGGACTCACTCGAGTCTCGGCTGGCAGCGTTAGGCACTAAGGCCGGCCCGGCGGCGATGCCGAAGGGCCCACTGCCGGCGGCCGCCAAGACGCGCGGAATACAGCGCACCGTGCGACGAAAATAACGCTGCTACCGCCGGACTACGACGGTCTTGGTCGCCAGATCTTGCAGGCCTCGTAAGTCGGAGTCGGTGAACAGGGCCGGGATGACGAGCGCGATCAATAGTCCACGCAGCAGCGCCCGCCCTGTGCCCACGCCTGCGCGGTTGTCGACCGGCGCCACCTTCACGTCCAAAACCAACTGGCCCGGGGTGAAACCGAACAGCCGCAACGAAATAACGCCGAGGCCCAACCAGATAGCCAAAACTGCAGTCGACAGTGCCCCCAGGCTCACCAAACCCAACGACAGCGCCAACGCCGCCACGCCGTACGAGAGCAGCCAATCGATGCACAGGGCAGCGACGCGGCGGCCGAGGCGGGCGACCGAGCCTGGCCCGCTGGGCGGGAGTCCGAGCCGTTTACCGGGATAGGTGCACGAGCGTGAGTCGGGGTCGCCAGACTCTGAGGGTTCGGGTCCCGAAAGCCAGGACCCCAGTGCGCGGGCCATCGGACAAGGATATGCCGGTGCCGAGGGTGCCGCGGGGAGCGCGGGGGCAACCCATGCGTAACGTCGGCGCAACATATGGTTGACGACGATGCAACATCGTGTCCTTAGCGTCAACGCCGGCTTACCACAAATAAGGAGACCAATCAGTGGCTGAAAAGACTGCCGACGACATCATCAAGCAGATCAAGGACGAGAAGGTCGAGTACATCGACATTCGGTTCTGCGACCTGCCTGGCGTCGCCCAGCACTTCTCGATCCCGGCTTCAGCGTTCGACAAGAGCGTGTTCGAAGACGGCCTCGCATTCGACGGGTCGTCGGTGCGTGGATTCCAGTCAATCCACGAGTCGGACATGATGTTGCTGCCAGACCCCGCAACCGCACGCATCGACCCGTTCCGCGCTGCCAAAACGCTCAACCTCAATTTCTTCGTACACGATCCGTTCACCCGCGAGGCGTACTCCCGCGATCCCCGCAACGTCGCCCGCAAGGCGGAGAACTACCTAGCCAGCACCGGCATCGCCGACACCTGCTTTTTCGGTGCGGAGGCCGAGTTCTACATCTTTGACTCGGTGTCCTTCGACTCCAAGATTAACGGCACCTTCTACGAGGTCGACTCCGAGGCAGGGTGGTGGAACACCGGCGAGCCGTTCGAGGCCGACGGGTCCCCCAACCTCGGCTACAAGGTCCGACCCAAGGGCGGCTACTTTCCCGTAGCACCGTATGACCATTACGTCGACCTGCGCGACGAAATGTCGACCAACCTGCAGAATGCCGGATTCACCCTCGAACGCGGTCACCACGAGGTCGGCACGGCAGGCCAGGCTGAGATCAACTACAAGTTCAACACCCTGCTGCACGCTGCCGACGATGTGTTGCTGTTCAAATACATCATCAAGAACACGGCGTGGGCCAACGGCAAGACCGTCACCTTCATGCCCAAACCGCTGTTCGGCGACAACGGCTCAGGTATGCACGCCCACCAGTCGCTGTGGAAGGACGGCAAGCCGCTGTTCCACGACGAGTCGGGCTACGCCGGACTGTCAGACATGGCGCGCCACTACATCGGCGGCATCCTGCACCACGCGCCGTCGCTGCTGGCGTTCACCAACCCGACGGTGAACTCCTACAAGCGCCTGGTGCCGGGCTACGAAGCCCCGATCAAACTGGTG
>JAHZKD010000218.1 GCA_022600605.1 Actinomycetes bacterium | reverse complement strand
GGTCGTTCTCGAGGTTCACAAGCACCATGTTGGCGTTCTTGCCGGGGCGCACGGACCGCGTTGCTGGCCAGCCGGTCGCAGCGGCTATCTCGGTCCCATTGAGTAGGAGCCCGTTGAGGGCAGTGGTGGGCACAGGGGGCTGCGGCGTCGGCGGGGTCGTCGGTGCCGTCGAGGAAGGTGCCGAAGATGTCGATGTCGAGGGCGATGTCGCGGAAGGTGCCGAGGAGGGTTCAGAAACCTTGCTGTCGGCGCTAAAGGCGGTCAGGGCGCCGTCTTTGCCGATGGTGGCGATCACGACGACCACGATCAGCATCACCGCCGCCGCGATCACCTGGGGCAGGATTTTGCGGCGGCCAGGTCCAGCAGCCGGTGCGTGCTGGAATGCGTTGTGTGGTGGGTAACCCCACCCGCTAGGCGCCGCCGAGGGAGGCCACCCCGGCGCCGAACCCAGGGCCCGCGGCGGGGTCCCGGGATATTGCCACGACGGGGCAGGCCTGGGATCCGTGGCACTCGGGGCCCACGACTGCCGGGGTGCGGCGTGCACATCCTGGCCACCGGTGGCGATAGGGCGATCCCGCAACAGGACCGTGCGCTCAGGGTCGAAAGACGCCATGGGTGCAGGTGCAGCCAGGGGGTGCTCTGTGGTGAACCGGGGCGATGTCATGCGGCCAACGATAACCACCCAACCCACACAGTGCAACCTCTAAAGATGAAGCACATATGTAATGGGTGTCACTGCTCCGTCAGGGCTGCCAAGATGCCCGCAGTCTTGTCAGTCCAGTTCAAACGCCCCAATGTGCCGCGTCGCAACCCGCGCAACACCATAGTTCCCCCAGAAGCACTGTGACCAATAGTGGTGCAAAATGGCGCGTAAACATCCTGCTGCAACTCATATAAATGTCGCATCGAAGGCGTGCGGCTGGGTTGATGGAACGGGGAATGTGGAGGTTGTCGGGGGCGATAATCTCGGTTCATGTCGCCCAGAATGGGAGTTGTCCTTGTTCTCGTCGGTGTCGTGGTGCTCTCGGCGATCGGCTTTGTGGGGGCCCTGTTTTTGATGGAGCCGTCCGCGCCGCCGGCGCACCACACCTCCGCAAGTAGCGACTGCGCGCACGCCGATCTGGCGTTTCGGCGTTGGGACAGTGTCTATCCCGATATTTCGGAGGCAATGATTCCCAAAGAACCAGTCGATATCACCTCCCTGTCCACCGATGTCGCCAATGCGGCCTCCGCCGTTCGTCGTGAGGCCGCACAAATCGAAGACCAGGATCTGAAGGCCGAGGTGACAAAGCTGGCCAGCCAGCTCGATCTCATCAGCGAGGGCCACCCGATCAGTCCACCCAATGGCTGGCCGGACAAGAGCTATATGGGCGGGTACCAGGGGGCGATTTCGACGATCGGCGCCCTCAAGAAGGCCTGCCCCGACCTCGGTGACTAAGGGCTGGTGACTAGGGGCTCAACCGGGAACGTCGGCGGCGATCTGCTCGGCGAGCGTGACTGCCTGGTTGGTGATGTTTGGTTGGCAGGCGCGGATGTCGATGACGATGTTGTTGCGCGCGGCGAGGGCTCGTTGGCAAGTCAGGGGTGGGATGCCGGTAGCGGTGCGGGTCAGCTGTGCGGTCAGCGTTCCAGTGTCGGTGGTGTCGGTGGTCCCGATCGTCCAGTTGGTGTCGAACTGGCCTTTGGCATTGGCCGTCTCTACGGTGGTGCGTTCGCAGCTCGGCCACATCTGGGACTGCCTTTTGACGAAGGTGTTCGCCAACTCAGCTGAGGGGAAGGCGGTCACAGCTGCAATGACGCCGGTGGTCGTGTCCTCGTCTTGCAGTATCTGTGCATAGCTGGCGGTGGCGCCGCTGTTGCGGTAGACGTCGTCCTGGATCGGAAAAACCAGGGCAGCGCACGTGCGGTCGTCGACGGTGTCGTGGGACAGGTGCGTTATCGGCTGGCCAACCATGCTCAGCGGGGCCGCCATGATGGCGCCGGCGTCGGCGACTGGAGGCAGAAGACCGGCCAGATCAGCCTCGGCGATCGTGGCAGGAGCGCCCGTTGCCGTGGTGGGGGCTGCGGTTTCCGACGGGTCTGTACTGGAGCTGGTGTCGTCGACCCGTGAGGTGATCACTGTGGCGGTCACTGCGGCGGCGACCAGGATGCTCACGGTGGCCCCAGCGGCGATCGCCCGGCGGCGGTGTGGCTTCGCGGCCGTGGTGGGCGGGCGGTTCCAGCTCTGGGGCGCAAAGGGTTGCCGCAGTGCACTGTTGGGGTGATCCGCGGTAGCCGGTGTCGCGGTGTTGCCCGCGGAATGTTTCGCGTCATCGTTGTGGGTAACAGTGGTGTGTAGGGCCGCGGCGGCCGCGGCGGCGAGCTCGGCGCCGGTGCGGTAACGCTGATCGGGGTGCTTGTGCAGGGCGGTGGCGATGACGTCGTCGAATGCGGGCCCGAGGCCGGGCGCGCGCTGGCTGGGGGTCGGCGGTGGGCGGCGCACGTGGGCTAGAGCCTGTGCGGTGGGGCCGTTGGTGTCGGCATAAGGGAGCGTGCCGGTGAGTAGTTCAAACAGCGAGCAGCCCAGCGAGTACACATCAGAGCTGCTAGTGATGGGGCCACCGGTGACGGTTTCGGGGGCGGCGTAAGCGAAGGAGGCCATCACCGATCCCGCTGGGGTTGAGGCGGTTTCATCGACGTTGCGGGCGATGCCGAAGTCGGTGAGCAGCACAAGTTCCTGGGGGCCGGGGGTGCCGGCGAGTAGGAAGTTGGCGGGTTTGATGTCGCGGTGCAACACCCCGCGGCGATGGGCATAGTCGAGGGCTTCGGCGATGGCGGTGATGATGTGTACAGCGCGAACCGGTGTCATTGTGCCAGCGCGCAGCGCTGCCTCGGCGTCGGTGCCCTCGACATATTGCATGGCGATCCACAACTGGCCGGTTGGAGTCTCGCCGCGGTCATAGATCGACACGATGTGGGGGTGGTCGAGCACGGCGGCGATGTCGGATTCAGTCTGGAAACGTTTGCGGAAGTCGGGGTCGGCCGATAGGTGCTCGGAGAGCACCTTGAGTGCGTCTAGGCGTGGCAGCTGGGGGTCGTGGACGGCGTAGACGGTGCCCATGGCGCCGCTGCCGATGACCCGGGCGATGCGGTATCCGCCGATATCGGCCCCTGCAGGCATCACCGCCGCTCACGCCCCCAAGGTTTCTGGGCGCACCGGGGGGCGGTGGCCGCACGCGGTGCAGACACTGGCTCAGTGGGGCCGGCCGACGATGTAGGCGCCGGTGTCATCGGTGAAAGTGGCAGTGACCTGGTAGGTGTTGTTGTTGATGGTGACTGCGCAGGTGAAGGTGTCGCCGGTGCGTACTGGCGGGTTGGTGCCGTCATTGCAGGTGATGTCGGTGACGTTTTGAGCGCCGTACCCGGCGGGGACGGGGTCGGTGAGGATTTGGCGGACACTGTCTTGAGCGGCGTTGGCGTCCAGGGTAGTTGAGCGTGCAAAGCCTGGCACCCACAGTGCGGTGACTGCAACGACAGCGGCGGCAACAACGACTGCGACCCCACCGCCCAGCAGCACTTTAGAGCGCGTTTTGGAGCGGGGTTTCTGGGCCGCGGCGATGACCGCCGGGGCGGCCCACTGCGCAGTCGGTGGTGCGCCTGGAGCGGGGACGGTGGCCCCGTCGGGGTCGACCTCGGGGTTTGGGTGCGGCCGTGGGCCCCAATGCCGGACGGTGGGATCCTCAGAGCCGACCTGTGGGTCTGGGCTGGCGGGCGTGCTCTCCCAGGGCCGGGTGTGGTCGGGTCCTTGCGGATTGTTCACGGTGGTGTGTCCTTTCCTGAGGGAG
>JAHZKD010000217.1 GCA_022600605.1 Actinomycetes bacterium | reverse complement strand
GTGGACGGCGACAAGGCCTATTCAGGGCTGATGACCAAAAACCCCACCCATGAGACGTGGGTGGCCTCCTGGCTCACCGACCGCCTCTACTCGCTGCCCGAACTCGACGCGCATCTGACCGAGGACCAGTCGATGCCGCCGCTGTCCTGGCAGCGCACCCGCCGACGCACCCCCGTTGGCCTGGGCCGCAACTGCGCCATCTTCGAAACTGCCCGCACCTGGGCCTACCGCCGGGTGCGCGACTGCCCCGACCGCTCCCTGGCATCTTCGGAATACCTTCGGGAAGTGATCGCCACCGAGGTCCAGGAGCGCAACGTCGAGTTTTCGGAACCGCTTCCCACCAGCGAAGCAACCGGTATTGCTCGCTCGATTCACCGCTGGATTACTACCCGCTCTCGCATGTGGGCTGACGGCGCAGCGGCCTACGAGGCCACCCTGATCGCCATGCAATCCGCACGCGGCCGCAAAGGCGGGATCGCCAGCGGCCAAGCGCGGCGAGCTGTTCACCAGCGGATTCTTGACGCAGAGAGCCTCCGATGAACCCACCTACCAGGGCCCGACGGACTCAAACCGCACGAGAACTTGGCGAGCGGTTCAACCGCAGTCCCCGCACGATCCGCCGCATCATCGCCGAACCCCGAGCGGAATGGCTCTCACGTGCTGAACAGCGTCAGCAGAAGATCCGCGAGTTGCGGTCAACCGGGATGTCGATGCGGGCGATTGCCGCCGAGCTGGGCTGCTCGGTCGGCACTGTGCACAACGCGCTAAAGACGCAAGAAACGCGCTAGCCCCACCAAGTCGGGGACGCGGCAGGTTCTTGCAAAAAACCTTTTGCCAATGTGCCAATAGCTGGTTTTGAGTGGCGGCAAAGCGGAACAAGGGTGCGCGCCGCTAGCTGCCAGGTTTGTAGCGGGGTGTTCTGTTGTAGCCGATGGCTGGGTTGTTCGCGCCGGTGGCGACGATCAGTTCGTTCTCTTTGGCCCGTACTTCTGCGTCGGTGGCCGACTCCGACTCCCACAGGATCTCTTTCCGGATTGTGAACGTGAAGTCGCCCCGATCGAGACCGTGGTCGCTGGCGATCTGTTCGGCGGCGGTGGGACTACCGAAGTACAGCACCGAGCTGGTGAGGTCCATCCCGACATAGATCTTCCCGTTGGGGTAAGTGATCTTGTAGACCTGCTTACGTCTCACTTCGCCACAGGCTGCGGCCGGCGGCGACGGAACCAGAAAGGCCGGCGGCCGGCGGCGGCGGGGTCTGGAGACGGTTCGGGAACCGCCGGCGGTGTTGGGGGCGGTGAGTGCGGGGCTGTCGGCGGCGCGGCCTCGAGCATTTTCAGGGCCAGGGCCTGGGCGGCGATGATGCGCTCGCGTTCGACGGCCAGGGCTTCGGCGACTTCGGCTCGCCGCCGCCACTGGGCCACCTCCAGATCGGCCCGTAACCGCCACTCAGCGGTTTCTGCCTCCGCCGTCGTGTCATGTGACATGTCCTGCGACAGGTTGGGTTGTCGTAGCTGTTGTCGTAACGGCTTGTCAGGGGGTGCCGGTCGTCCTGGAGCTAGTCCTGCTGCGGTCATTGCCTCGACCGGGATGCACCATTTGCCGTCGACGTCTTTCCAGGCTCCGGCTGCTTCTAGCTGCGGTATTCGCCGCTGAACCGTACGCAGACTGACCTGGCACACGTTCGCCGCTTGAGTCGCGCTGTAAACCGTCATAGCACCGATGGTGGCCCGCCACCGTGTCGTAGTCGGGGCTACGACATGCGGTTTTGTCGCAACCGTTACGACAACGGTGTCGAAGGGCTGACAAGCAGGCTGCCGCGCCACCGCCGAGGGCGGTGGCTTGCCACGTCGCTGCTCTACCGGATTCGGCGGCGTTCGCGTTCGGCGCGGCGGCGCTCAGCGCGGTTGGGCCCAGCTAGCCGGGGTGTCAAATCGTCCGACGCCAGTTCGTTAGCACGACGTATTGCGATCAGCTCGTCGATCTCAGCGGCGAACTTGAGTTCGGCGGCCTCTTCGTGCTCGATTGCTTCCCGTTCCGCATCGCGGATGCGGCGTTCCTCGGCGCGACGGCGACGATTGCGGTCACGGCCCTGGTCCCGCTCTTTCTGGACCGCCGGAGGGGTGCCCCACATCTCGGCGCAGACATCCTCGATGTTCTGCTCGATCGCCTGGTGCAGCCGGATCGCTGCCGCTCGGACCTTCTCGGGGAGCTCACCGGCCAACGCCTGCGCCGCCAGAGCGTCCAGCAGAGCCTCAGCCGCCCGGCCATCCCCCTCCGGCGCCGGGTCTGACCACCCGCGTGAGCGGGGCACCTCGACCACCCGCACTGCCGTTCCAGCCCGCTTGGCGGCTTGCCGCTCAGCGTGGGCAGCTCGACGGCAGCCATCCGAGCACCACAGCCGTCTCCTGCCTCCCTGCGGCTTGTCCGGAACAGTCACCTTCCGACCACACCGGGGGCACTCAACCGTGCTCGCAGCAACCACCAGGAAAGCTCCTTTCCAAGGTTTCGTCAGGACGATTGCGACTGTTCCGTGACCTTAGTGCAAGAGGTGTGTAGGAGAACAACTCACGGGTACAGAACTGGGGACAACAGAGGCGACAAAAGAGGGACTGAGCTAACAGCCCATATGGGTCATATGGGTCATATGGGCGATAGGGGGGTGTACGGGGGGCATATGGGGCACGGAGCAGCCGCAGAAAGCCGTTTAGAGGCCGGTTGTGGGGTGCGTAAGTGTGGAAGTTTCCCCAGGGCGGTCACCGAAACATCTGACTTGGCTTCGTGACCTACTTTGAACACGCCGAAGGGAAATCCCGGGGTTTCCACACTGGCCATGTGACGGTCGGAGCCGTGCCCGCACCGACCACTGAGCAGTGGGACCAGCTGTGGCTGCCGCTGTTCCCCCTCGCCTCTGACGACCTGCGCCAGGGCATCTACCGGGCAGCCCGTGGCGACGCGCTGCAACGGCGCTACATCGAGGCCAATCCGCAGGCCATCTCCAACCTGCTGGTCGTGGATATCGACCAGCCCGACGCGCTGCTACGAGCCATGCAGCACCGCCATGAGTGGCTACCCAACGCGGTCGTCGAGAATCCGACTAATGGCCACGCTCACGCGGTGTGGGCACTCGCCGAGCCTGTGACCCGCACCGAGTACGGGCGTCGTCGCCCCCTGGCCTATGCCGCGGCCGTGGTGGAGGGGCTACGTCGCTCGGTGGACGGCGACAAGGCCTATTCAGGGCTGATGACCAAAAACCCCACCCATGAGACGTGGGTGGCCTCCTGGCTCACCGACCGCCTCTACTCGCTGCCCGAACTCGACGCGCATCTGACCGAGGACCAGTCGATGCCGCCG
>JAHZKD010000216.1 GCA_022600605.1 Actinomycetes bacterium | reverse complement strand
TAGTGTCGATTACCCGTTGGTCGACATCCCCTCCCACACAAGCGGCGCACCCACGATGCAGATCCCGCAACCGCCGGGGTGGGAGGATCGCCAGATCGATGGGGTTGGGTTCGCTCTAAGCAACCCGGCCCTCACCGCCAACCATTTCAGTCCCAGCGCCCTCGTCGTTCTGGAGTCAGAGCCGAGCCACTGGTCGTCGTCGGCGCAATCGATGTTTGATGAGGCAAGATCTGTGTTGACCAAAATGGGTAGAGGGGTGGATATCCAATCGATCACACCCACCACCGTGTGCGGGCAACCGGCCGAAATCAGCAACTACACGCAGACGGAGGAATTCGTTGGCGCCCCGATATCGGTCAAGATGCTGATGGCGGTAGCCAGTTCCGACAGCCTGACCTATCTGGTCGCGCTGACTGTGGCGACCACGGAACCCGACAATCCGACCTATCAGCGCGACAGTCAAGCCATTGTGGACGGGTTCGTATTTCTTCCCTCCGAGCCCCAGTGACTCGGACGATCGTCGCCCGGCCGACGCGGCGATCAGGTCCATCCCGAAGGGCGCACCATGATTTCGCTGCGGTCAGGCCGCTAAACCGTCGATTCTCGCTCGTAAGTCGAACGCGCGATCGACAGCGGAACACGTGGCAGTCATCGCACGACTCACCAAACTCGTCCACACCAAAGGTGCAGTTGCATACGATCCTGACAGGTTACTGCGGATAGCCAAGGTCAGGGAGGAAGCACATGGGTGACCCTGGCAGGTGCTGCGATCCGAACCCTGACGAGGACCGGGAGCCAGAGGGGAAACAACGACACGACCAGCCGGCCGAACCGCCTGTTGATCGTCACTGAGGTTGCAGATGTGGCCGTCATGGTTGATGCAGATGCTTCTGATGTGACGAAGGCCCTGCCCGCTACGCGGTCAGGGCCTTCGTCGGTTTGGTGACGGCGTCGTCGGTGTGGTGACGTCGCACGTTCAGCGATTCAGTCGCGGCCACTTTCGGTGACGGCGATGCGGGCGGACTTTTCGTCTACGATCGAGGACTTCGCGGCGAACGCTGCGGTCAGGGCGTGCACCGCGAGGTTGTTCACCGCTCGGGGGTATCCCCGCGCGGCGTTGTGGATCAACGTGATTGCGTCATTGGAGAACAGCGGGTCGGTCCGGCCGGCGATCTTGGCGTGATGGGCGATGTAGTCGGCGGTGTCTGCTGGTTGCATGCCGGCGATCGCGTAGCGGACCGCGATGCGCTGATCGAGCGCGGCGAGCACCCCGAGACGAAGGCGATGCCGCAGTGTTGGTTGCCCGACTAGTAGCGCGGCGAACGGTGACCCGGAGTCCATGTCGTGGTTGGTGAGCATCCGGATCGCTTCCATCTGCGCGTTGTCGAGCAGGTGGGCCTCGTCGATGATCACCACAGGTGTGCGGCCGCGTTCGGCGTGTTCGGCGGCGAGCGCGTCGGCGGCCTGGGGTGCCAGGGTGGCGGTGTAGAAGCTGGGCACCCTGCCCAACGCGCCCACGACGTGGTGCAACATGCCTCGGACTCCCACCGAGGGGTTGGGTAGGTAGATGATCACGTGCCGAGCCGGATCCAGACCGGCAGTCGCGGCTCGGATAGCGACGGTTTTGCCGGCGCCGACTTCGCCGGTGATGACCCCGATGGCGTGTTGGTCCACACACCAGGTGATGCGGGCGACCGCTTCAGCGTGGGTGGGGTGGCGGTGCAGCATCGCCGGGGCCAACCCACGGCCGAACGGCATGCGGGTGAAACCGTAGTGCGATTGCAGGCGTTCGATGCTCATGCCGATGCCCCGCTCTGATCGGTGACGTGCTCGATGTCGGTGATGCTCAATTGCCCCGCCACCTCGCCGCCGCTCTCACCTTCATCGTGAGCTTGGCCATCGCCGAAAAGGGCGTCGTAGCCGATTCGCCGGTCGGCGCGGACCTGCAGGTGGTGGGTCCGCACGGTCAGCCCCAGGTAGTCGATCCCCGTCGCGGGCACCACCGCCGGCTCGGGTGTCTCAGGCCTAGCCTTGGGGTGAACGTGGCGGGTGATGTTGTGTGGCAATGCCTTTCCGTGACTTTTGTCCTGGTATCGGACTTCCACGGTTTCCATGTCGAAGGGGGAGAACACCAACTCGACCTTCTGTCCGACCAACGCCGCATCGACTTGGTAGGTGTTGGCGTGCAACGACACCGTTGAGGTCTTGGTGACCGTCCGAAATTCTGACCAGAGGAACGCCTCGGTCAGATCGTTGGCGGTCGGCATCGCCGGGGTCCGCCCCAGCCGGGTCCAGCCGCCGTCCCAGCGGTCCAGCGGGGATTGGCCGGTCTCGGTGTGGGCACGGCGGTGGTACTCGGTTTCGATCCAGGCGGTCAGCAACCCGTTGAGTTCCAGCAGCGCAGTGCGGTGATCAGTGCCCGCCGTAGTCAAGTCCTGCGCGGTGGTGTCGGTGACCTCGACGAGGAACTGCTCACGCACGGTCCGGAAGAACCGTTCGATCTTCCCGCGGCCCTGCGGGCGGTGCGGGGTCGAGTGCACCAGTCGGATGCCGAGTTTCGCGCACGCCCGCAACAACCACGCATCGACGAACGCCGACCCGTTGTCGACATACACACTGGCCGGGACCCCGCGGGCGGCCAACGCCGGTTCCAGAGCGACGCCGAGTCGGACGGTATCCTCGGCGAACCCGAACCGGTAGCCGCAGATCAGTCTCGAATGGTCGTCGAGGAACGCGAACAAGTACGTCTTACGACCCCCGATCTTCGGGTCGTGCAACGCATCCCCAGTCCAACGATCGTTGGGGTTCTCGGCTTCGAACCGCCCGAATACCACCGTGGTGTCCCCGGCAGCCGGGCCAATCAACTCCAGGCGGTGAAACAGGCGCAGCAGCGTCGACTCCGACGGTGCCCAGCCCGCCGAGACCCGCAGGATTCGGGCCACTTGCGCGGCGGTCCGCGCCGGGTTCTCCCGCTTGAGTGCGGCCGCCAACTCCAACGTCGCGGTGTCGGTGCGCGGAGACAATGCCCGTGGCGAGGGAATCAGTTCGGCGAACCCGCCGGCCCGATAGCGGCGGATCCACCGATCCAGGGTGTCGCGCGAATAACGCACCTGCGCCCCGAACGGATCGGTGTGCTCGCGGGCAGCGATCTCGCGGACCAACCGGCCGCGGGCCTTGGTCGAGAGCCCGGCGTCCAATGCCGGGCAGATCAACTGGTAGCGAAACAACCCGACCGCGTGGCCTCTTTCGCGTCTCTTCTGTTCGTCGGTACTGATGACACTCACTCCTGTCTCGGTGACGCCGCCCAAACCCGTTGCCGAGCAGTCATCCCCGCGACGATGACCCATCAACACCGCCGATGTCAGGGTCAACTGGTGTTGGGCGATCCCACCCCGGAGCCAGTGGCCATCCCGGCGCCAGCAGCCGAGCACCGCTGCACGTGACAGCCACCCGGGCCGACGTCACCGTCCCGATCACCGATCCCTGGCCGAAACGCGCCGCGATCGCCGAACGCGCGGCACCGACCGCAGCCAGCACGTCCCCGCACCCCGAGCCGGTCGCCTTCGGTATCGACACGTCAACCCCCGCGGCGACCGCGACCGAGACGAACCAGTGCCGCACCACCTCGGCGCGACTGGTGATCACGCGCAACCAGCCGCGCACCGTGGATCCGGGAACCCTCAACTGCGCCGCGATCACCCGGTGCCCGGCACCGGCCGCCTTGGCCACCACCGCAGCCCAGATCAGCTCCGCGACATAGGCCCTACGCAGCAACAACGTCACCGGAAGCAACACATGGGTCACCGCGCAGGTGCGGCACCGCGACCGGCGCGGCCGCACCGGCTCGGCCGACCCAACCACCAGACGTGCCCGAGCGAAACCCCACCGGACCAACACCCCGTCCGGGCACGACGGACACGACACCTCCCCACCTGCCAGCCGGGACTCGACGCGCTCGGAATCGACCTCTACCGTGACCATCAGTGCCTTTCGCACTACGCACGGTGCCCCCGAGATCTCTGCCAGGAAATTCAGCGGGGGCGCCGTGCACCCATCAGTTCCTCGACACACTGACGGTGCAGACCACCAAGATCAAACCCACACAGACCCCGACCGCACATCGGCAAGATCAACGACGGAACAACACCCCGTGGTCGTCATCCACAGAGACGGTCAACAACCGCCGAAAAATTCG
>JAHZKD010000215.1 GCA_022600605.1 Actinomycetes bacterium | reverse complement strand
GCCCGTCATCGCGACCACATGGCCCCTGTCCTGCAACGCTTCCACCAACCGAAGCTTCTGCTCTGGAGACACCCGGGCGAAGACCCGCGCCCGCTCAACCGCGTCGGAAAACTCGTCGCTTCCCACCACGGCCAGATCTGCACCAGTCAATACGGCTTCGTCTCGCGACTTTGCGTCCTCCAGTACGCCGACGGCGCCGGCGATCGCACTGGCTGTGCCAGCGTGGTCGCCAGTGATCATCTTCACTGCGATCCCCGCAGAGTGACAAGCGATCACAGCCGGTGCGGCGGCCTCGCGAGGCGGGTCGAGCATGGCCTGCAGGCCGGTCAGAGCGACCGAACCCGGTAGTGCGTCTTCGGTGAAGTCAGCGGCCTCGGCGGTTGTGTGCACACCGGTCGCCAACACTCGTAGTCCTCTGGCGGCCAACCTTTCGGCCGCCCGCAGCACGCCCACACGGTCGAGGGGCTGCAGCGAGCCATCGGCGCACATCTGGGCGCTGCATATCTCGAGCAGTCGTTCCACAGCACCTTTGACGAGCACGACATGGTCGTCATCTTCGGATCTGTGCAGGGTGGCCATGTACTGACGTTCCGAACTGAACGGGATCGTCGCGCCGCGAGACATTCTGGCGGCGAGGCGTTCTGGTGTGAATCCGGCTTTGGCGGCAACGACCAGCATGGCTGCTTCGGTGGGATCGCCAGCAATGGTCCACACCTGACTCGCGGGTGTCAGTGTCGCGTCGTTACACGCCGCACCCGCAAGCAGCGTCCACAGTAGCGCGGCGTTCTCCTCGATCGCGGCGGGCGTTCCGTCTCGCGACAGCAACTCTCCCTCCATCGCGTAGCCGGATCCCGTCACCTCCACAGATTCGTCGGGTGTCCAGATCTCGCGCACTGTCATCTGGTTCTCGGTGAGGGTGCCGGTCTTGTCAGCGCAGATGACCGTTGTGCTACCGAGTGTTTCTACCGCGGGTAGCCGCCGAATAACTGCTTGACGCTTGGCCATTCGCGCGACTCCGATGGCGAGGGTGATCGTCACGGCGGCGGGGAGACCTTCCGGAATCGCGCCCACCGCGAGGGCCACGGCTGCCGTGAAGGTCTCCGCGGCGTCCTGTCTGCGCAGCAGGCCGATGGCGAAGGTCAGCGCGGCCAGCGCCAGGATTCCTATAGTGAGCACCCTGCTGAACCTCGCCAGCTTGGCCGTCAAGGGTGTTACCAGCGTCGTCGCGGTGCCGACAAGCCGGTGAATCTCGCCGATCTCAGTCTCGGCCCCCGTGGCCACCACGATTCCCGCACCCGAGCCCGCGGTGACCAAGGTGGCGGAGTGAAGCATGTTGCGGCGGTCGGCAACCGGGGTGGCGTCGGGAAGCACGACTTCGGCTTTCGAGACGGATACCGATTCGCCGGTCAGGGCCGATTCGTCGACACGCAGTTCGGCCTGCCGCAGAAGACGGATGTCCGCGGGCACCTTGTCGCCAGCCTCGACGAGTACCAGGTCGCCGGGCACGAGTCGTTCCGAAGCAATGGTGTGTTCACGGCCGCCCCGAATCACCCTGGCGCCGGTGTGCACCATTGCGCGCAGACTTTGCAGCGCCGCCTCGGCTTTGGACTCCTGGATGAAGCCGATGACCGCGTTGACGATCACCACAGCGAAGATCACTACGGCGTCGACGTACTCCTGCATCAGCGCGGTGACGACGCCGGCGACCAGCAGAACATAGATGAGTGGGTGGTGGAACTGACGCAGGATTCGCATCAACAATCCCGCACCGGACGCTTCAGGGAGGACGTTGAGTCCATACCGCAGCAATCGCTCGCTCGCCTCGTCGCTGGTGAGTCCGCGGTACGGATCAGTCTCCAGCAGCAGAACCGACTCCTCGCCAGAGATTCCGTGCTGGGCACGCGCTGGGCCGGTTACCGACTCAGCCATCAGGTCTGCCCCAGGTGGTCGGCATCACTGGTGGGGCCCCTTCCTCCGGGTGCTCACACTTCGACCATCCCAGAGAGGGATCGGCGACGTCAGTTCCATTGTGCCGATGCCTTAGGGGCTTTCGGCCTTTCCCCTCCCGCTGCCACGATGTGACGGTGTTGCAGCGCCCCAACGAAGCACTCAGGCGTGCTGGTGTGCTGCCTCCCACGCGACGAAGCCGCCCAGAATGTCGCTGACGTCGGCGAAGCCGCGCTGCCTCAGAAAGCTCGCCGCCAACGAGGAGCGGTAACCGGCCGCACAATATACGACGGTCGGCTTGGCGGGGTCCAGTTCAGTCAGCCGGCCCGGTAGCTGGCCGACCGGGATGGCGATCGCGTTCGGAATGGCGCCGACCTCGACCTCGCCGGGGTTGCGCACATCGACGATCTGCAGGTCGGTCAATTCTGAAACACGCTGATCGAATGCCTTCACAGTCAGCCTCGATGCGATGGAGACGTCGGCACGATGAGAGAACATCACCTCGAATGGCCGCTCAAGGTAGCCGATCACCCGATCGAAACCGATACGGGCCAACCGGTTCTTACCTTCTAGCTCCCGGCCTGGCTCGGTGACGAGCACGATGTCGACATCGGAGGGCAGGATCGAGCCGGCGAACTCGGCATAACGGCCCTCGAGCCCGATGTTGATGGCGTCTCGCAGGTAACCGGTGGCGAACTCTTCGGGGCTACGCCCGTCGACGAGAACGGCGCCTGCCGCGATCGCTTCGAGCACCTGTTCGTAGGCCATCGCCGTCGGCATCTCGGCCTGATCCAGCAGCCCGCGGTCCTTGCGGTTGAGGACGGCGTTGTAGACGAAGTAGCCCGGTGCGGGAGGTTGTCCTTCGGTGACCAGCTCCATGAACGTGGCCTTGTCGGGGGCACGCAGAGCGTAGTTCGTCTCCTTCTGCTCTCCCATGGTCGACCACAGGTCGGTGGACAGGTTCTTGCCGCAGGCCGAACCCGCGCCGTGGGCCGGGTACACCCGGGTGGCGTCGGGCAGCGTCATGAGTTTGTTGTGCAGCGAGTCGTAGAGCTTGTCTGCCAACTCGTCACGGGTGAAGCCGATCGAGGCCAGCAGGTCCGGCCTGCCGACGTCACCGATGAACAACGTATCGCCGGTCAGCACTGCGTAGGGCACTTCGTCGTCGCGATGCTGGTAAACCACGATGCTCATCGACTCCGGCGTGTGCCCAGGTGTGTGGCGGAATTCGAGGGTCACCTCCCCCAGCGAATAACGTTCACCGTCAGCAACACCCATCGACTCGAACTCGGTTTCGGCAACCGAGGAGTACACAATCTTTGCGCCGGTGGCCGCTGCCAACTCAAGGTGCCCCGACAGGAAGTCGGCGTGGAAGTGGGTCTCGATGACGAGCTCGATCGTGTAGCCGAGTTCCTCGCCATCGGACAGATACTCCGAGACATCACGCTGCGGGTCGACAATGGCTGCCCGCCCGGTCGTTTCGTCAGCAATCAGGTACGACGCATGGGACAGGCAGTCCAAGTAGTACTGGATGAACTTCATATCGGCACTCCATTTCCTTCGGCGACGAAAAAGGGCCGTGCTGAACATCGAGAATATACCCCTCTGGGTATAGAAGTCCTCCGACGTTCAAGGAATTCCCCACTTGCATGTACCCCTCGGGGTATGTGTACCATAGCGAGGGGCATACCCCAGGAGGTATAGGTATGGCGCTCACCATCGGTCTTGCCGTGTTCGTCGGCATTTCCCTGGGGATGCTCGGCGGTGGTGGTTCCATCCTCACCGTCCCATTGCTCGCCTACGTCGCGGGCATGGACGCCAAGCAGGCCATCGCGACATCACTGCTGGTCGTCGGAGTCACCAGCGGAGTCAGCGCGATCTCGCACGCACGGGCAGGCCGGGTGCAATGGCGCACCGGCCTGATGTTCGGCGGGGCGGCCATGGCCGGCGCGTACGGCGGCGGGTTACTGGCCCGATTCATTCCGGGCACAGTCTTGCTGATCGGGTTCGCGATCATGATGATCGGCACCGCCGTCGCAATGCTGCGCGGACGCAAGAACACCGAGGAGGTCGGCGGTTCCGGCCGCGGACATCACCTGCCGATACCGACGATCATCGCTGAGGGCTTCGTCGTCGGCCTCGCGACCGGCTTGGTCGGCGCGGGTGGTGGATTCTTGGTCGTGCCCGCCCTCGTGCTGCTGGGCGGTTTGCCGATGCCCGTCGCGGTGGGCACCTCACTGATCGTGATCGCAATGAAGTCGTTCGCGGGTCTGGCGGGATATCTGTCCAGCGTGCAGATCGATTGGGCGGTCGCGCTGGCGGTCACCACCGCGGCCGTGGCGGGCGCCCTAATTGGCGCCCGCCTGACGGGGAAGGTCAACCCCGACACGTTGCGGAAGGCCTTCGGCTGGGCCGTTCTCGCGATGGCCTCGGTCATCCTGGCCCAGGAGGTCCACCTGAGCTTCGGAATCGCCGTAGCGACGGTAACGGCGATCGCCGGTGTCCTGACATTTGCATGCTCCCGGTACGCGCACTGCCCCCTGCACCGGCCTGTCGGGACGACGGCCGCTGGCCCGTCCCCCTCATGACCCCAGGGAATACCCCCGCGGGTACCATGGGTTTATCTGATCGACGAAGGGACTAACACCCATGGTTGGTGACGAAGACGCGATCCTCGCGGTGCTCAACCGGCTACGCCGGGCACAGGGGCAGCTCACCGGGGTGATCTCGATGATCGAACAGGGCCGCGACTGCAAAGACGTCGTCACGCAGTTGGCTGCAGTGTCGCGTGCTCTAGACAAGGCCGGATTCAAGATTGTTGCAACCGGATTGCGGGAATGTGTGACCGGGAAGGCCGCTGAGGGACAGCAGCCGATGACCGAGGCCGAGCTTGAGAAGCTGTTCATGGCCCTGGCCTGACCTGGCGATTACTGACCTGGCGATTACTGACGAAAGGGAAACCGACAGTGAGCTACGCATTATCGACAACGCTGCACACGACGTTCGAAGACGCAGTCAGCAGGACCCGCAAAGCTTTGGCGGAGCAGGGTTTCGGTGTGCTCACCGAGATTGACATGAAAGCGACCCTGAAGGCCAAGTTAGGCGAGGACATGGAGGACTATCTGATCCTCGGCGCCTGCAACCCGCCGCTGGCCCACCGCGCGGTGAACACCGACCGCCAGATCGGGTTGTTGTTGCCGTGCAACGTCGTCGTGCGCGCAGACACCAACGGCGACGGCGACGGCGAAACGGTGATCATCGACGCGATGGACCCACTGGTGATGGTTCAGCTCTCCGACGCGCCGGGACTACGCCAGGTCGCCGACGAAGCCGCGGCCAAGCTGCGGGCTGCCATCGACTCCCTCTAGACCGCCGTCCGGCAAAATGCAGCGCGGCCCCAAGCCTAAATCTCCGAAATTCTCGCCAAGGAGGGACCTGGCGGTGGCGGAGGGATTTGAACCCCCGGACGGTTTTAGCCGTCTCTCGCTTTCAAGGCGAGTGCATTAGGCCGCTCTGCCACGCCACCGCGGGACAGTCTAAACGGGCCCGATCTTCGCCGACGGCGCCGTGGACTTCAGTCCCGCACTGACCCGCCGGCAGTTCTCCCCCATCGCCAAGATTTGCGGCCGGGTAAGGCTGTCGAGGAAGTGTGTGCGCACCGCCCCGCCGTAGCTCTTCATCGCCGCACCGAGGGCTTCCCTGCCCTGCGGGGTGATGCTGGCTAGCACACCGCGGCCGTCGCCGGGGCTGGCGCCGCGTCCGACCAACCCCTGCTTTTCTAACCGGCGAATCTGCCGGGTCACTCGGCTCGGCAACGACATCAAGGCCTCGGCGATGTCACCCATCCGGGCAGCCCCGCGAGGTGATCTGACCAACAGATCGAGCAGTCGCACATCGTTCAGCGTGAGATGGTGCTCCTCGACGAGGGCGCGATTCATCGTGGCGTACATCCTGAGCCCGGCGTCTAAAAAGTTCTGCCACGCACGTTGTTCGGCAATATCGAGGCCCGGCGTATCGCTCGCCGTACGCCCCCCAGTGGTCCTCGCCATCTGCACATAGTAGGGCGGCATATAGATGGCGGGGGGTGGAAACCGCGGGGTGTTTCTGCAGCGTAGTAGCGTTCAGTAAATGCTCGCGATCGTGGCAGAGTCCCCTGACCGACTCGCCTGGCAACCCGTGCCGGACCCCGCGCCCACAGCAGGCGAAGTTCTCATCAAGGTCGCAGCGGCGGGGGTGAACCGCGCCGACCTGCTGCAAGCCGCGGGCAAGTACCCGCCCCCGCCCGGTGCCAGCGAGATCATGGGCCTGGAAGTCTCGGGAACAATCGAGGCTGTCGGCGACCGCGTTACGCACTGGACCCCGGGGCAACAGGTCTGCGCCTTGCTAGCCGGCGGCGGTTACGCCGAATACGTGGCCGTTCCCGCGGGCCAGGTGCTGCCCTTGCCCGTCGGCGTCGCGCTGCCACACGCCGCAGCACTTCCCGAAGTCGCCTGCACCGTCTGGTCGAACCTGGTGATGACCGCCAGCCTGCGTGCGTCGCAGCTGCTTCTCGTACACGGCGGCGCCAGCGGCATCGGCACCCACGCCATCCAGGTGGCCCGCGCCTTGAACTGCCGAGTCGCGGTCACCGCGGGCTCCCGCAACAAGCTCGACCTGTGCGCCGAGCTGGGCGCCGAGATCACCATCGACTACCACAATGAGGACTTCGTCGAAGTGGTGCGCAACGCCGGAGGAGCCGACGTCATCCTCGACATCATCGGCGCCGCCTATCTGGACCGCAACATCAACGCATTGGCCCAGGACGGGCAACTGGTCATTATCGGCATGCAAGGCGGTGTCAAGGCAGAGCTGAACATTGGCAAGCTGCTCGCCAAACGCGGCGGCATCCTGGCGACCGCGCTGCGGTCACGGCCCGGCGAAGGCCCCGGCGGCAAAAGGGACATCGTCGCCAGGGTCGTCGCCGACGTCTGGCCCATGGTGAGCGAGGGCCTGGTGCGCCCGGTGATAGGTGCCGAGTTCCCGATGTCCAAGGCACAAGCCGCCCATGAGCTGCTGGCATCAGGCGATGTGTCGGGCAAAGTGCTACTGCGCGTTGACCATTAGACCTCCACGGCCATCCTTAGCCCAGGGACGCGAGCGCCCGCACGAGCTGATCGACCTCGCCGGTGGTGCTGTAGTGCGCCAAACCCACGGTCACCGCCCCACCGATGTCGTTGACACCGATCACCTCCAGAACGCGCGAACTCGCGTTCGCTATCGCCAGGATGCCGTTGTCGGCCAGTCGCTGCACGACGCGCTCGGCGGGCACATTGTCCATCGCGAAGCTCAGCACCGGGATGCGTACCTGCGGGTCCCCGATCACCGTTACGGTCGGCAACGAGCGCAACGACATCAGCAGGTAATCGAACAGCCCGCTGAGGTAGGCCGCCGAGGACTGCATCGAAACTGCGAGCCGCTCACGGCGGGTTCCCTGTGCCGAATCATCCAAATTCGCAAGGTACTCGACGCTCGCGACGACGCCGGCCAGCATCCCGAATTGGTGAGACCCGAGCTCCAGGCGGGCTGGGCCGGTGGCGTAGGGGTCCAGCGACACTGACCCGAATGTGTCGATCGCCGAAGCGTCGCGGAACACCAGGGCACCGATCGGCGGTCCACCCCACGCGATGGCATTGACTGCGACCACATCAGCATCAACCTCGGCGATGTCGATCAGCCGATAGGGTGCGGCAGCCGAATGGTCGACCACGACGAGCCCCCCGACGTCGTGTACTAACTTGGTGACCTCGCGAAGCTCGGTGACCGACCCTAGAGTCGAAGAGGCAGAGGCAATTGCGACAAGGCGGGTGGGCCGGGTCACCAGGCTTTCCCACTGCCAGGTCGGCAGCTCACCGGTCTCGATATCGACCTCGGCCCACTTCGTCTTGGCCCCGTAACGATTGGCAGCGCGTAACCAGGGTGCGATGTTCGCCTCGTCGTCTAGCCGGGTAACCACCACCTCATACCCCAGCCCCACACGGCCCGACGCGGCGTCGGCCAGCGACGTCAACAGCAGCGCGCGGTCGGCACCCAACACGACTCCGGCTGGATCGCCGTTGACTAGATCCGCCACCGCCCGCCGGGCGGCGCCAAGCACTGCCGAGCTGCGCGCAGCCGAAGGGTGCGGACCAGACGGGGTGGGCATCGAACCCCGGAATGCCGTAGAGACGGCACGGCTGACTGAGTCCGGCAGCAACATGCCGTTCTGGGCGTCCATATGCACCCAGCCATCGCCCAGCGACGGGTGCAATCCACGCACCCGGGCGACGTCGTATGCCATGTCAGCCCACCTTAACGCGTTCTTGGGATCCGTCAGAGTGGTCCTGATCCCGGCCGATCCCGTGGAGTCCCGACCTTCCATGTCTATAGTCCGCAGCAACCGGAACGGACCATCTGGGCAGCAATACTAGTCCAGCAATCTTGAGGGCGTCAGGCCCAGCCATCGCGCGGTTGCCGATTGCATCGGGGTAATTCTTGAGGGTGCTGCGGCAAGCTCACTGGACAAATCGCCGTCGTAGGAGAGGATCGTCTACGACGCCGGCCTGGCCCGCACCCACCCGCAGGCGCGGAGCCCAGCCGCAATAGGAGAGCGATGCTGGGGCACTCTAGGGACATGACAACCAACACCGACGACGACAATGTCGAGATCATCGGCGCCGGCCGGGACGACGAGGACGTTCAGGAGTTCGGGCAAGAGGACGGAAATCCGCTGTCCGAACTCGTCGAGCAGCCTGCCAAGGTGATGCGGATCGGCACGATGATCAAGCAACTGTTGGAGGAGGTGCGGGCAGCACCGTTGGACGACGCGAGCCGCGGCCGCCTGCGCGACATCCACCACGCCAGCATCAGTGAGTTGGAGGAAGGGTTGGCGCCTGAGCTTCGTGAAGAACTTGAGCGGCTCACGCTGCCGTTCACCGAGGACGCGATCCCGTCGGACTCGGAGTTGCGGATCGCTCAGGCCCAGCTGGTCGGCTGGCTTGAGGGGCTCTTTCACGGTATCCAGACAGCCTTGTTCGCTCAACAGATGGCGGCCCGTCAGCAGCTCGAGCAGATGCGTCAGGGCGCGCTGCCGCCTGGCGTGAGCGTGCCGGGGCAACGCGGTGGCCCCGGGCATCCCGGCACCGGTCAGTACCTGTGAGGTCGGCGTGACCCGTTCCCGCGAAACGTCAAACCCTCGGGAACCGCGCATCGACACGCGGAACGCGTGGGTGGAGTTCCCGATCTTCGATGCCAAGGCCCGCTCGCTGAAGAAAGCCTTTCTCGGCAGGGCGGGCGGCGCGATCGGACGCAACGACTCCAACGTCGTCGTCATCGAGGCGCTGCGCGACATCACGCTGTCACTGAAGATGGGCGACCGGGTCGGTCTGGTCGGACATAACGGCGCAGGCAAGTCGACGCTGCTTCGTCTGCTCTCGGGCATCTACGAACCCACCCGCGGGGTGGCGAGTGTGCGGGGCCGCGTCGCGCCGGTTTTCGATCTGGGCGTCGGGATGGATCCGGAGATCTCCGGTTTCGAAAACATCATCATCCGCGGGCTGTTTCTCGGGCAGACCCGAAAACAGATGACGTCCAAGGTGGACGAAATCGCCGAGTTCACCGAGCTCGGTGACTACCTGTCGATGCCCTTGCGGACCTACTCGACCGGTATGCGGGTCCGGCTGGCGATGGGCGTGGTAACCAGTATCGATCCCGAGATCCTGCTGCTCGACGAGGGTATCGGCGCCGTCGACGCGGACGTCCTCAAGAAGGCCCAAACCCGGTTGGCTGCCCTGGTGGAGCGCTCCGGAATCCTGGTGTTCGCCAGTCATTCCAACGAGTTCCTCGCACGGTTGTGTGACACGGCGATGTGGATCGAACACGGCACAGTGAAAATGGAGGGCGAAATCGAGGACGTCGTCCGGGCCTACGAAGGCGAGGACGCTGCGCGCCACGTTCGCGAGGTACTGGAAGAGACGGCACACACACATGAATGACGCCGGCGATGGCTGCTCGAGTCAAGAGCAACCAGCAGTTGTTGCCGTCGTTGTGACCCACCGCCGTCCCGACGAACTGGCTAAGTCGCTAGATGCCGTCACCTCGCAAAGTCGGCGTCCAGATCATCTCATCGTCGTGGACAACGACTTCGGCAACGACCCGACTGGGCGGGTACGTGATCTGGTTGTCGGCCAACCGGTTCCGACAACATACCTGGGTTCTCGCCGAAACCTTGGCGGTGCAGGCGGTTTCGCGCTGGGCATCCTTCACGCCCTGAGCCTGGGAACGGAGTGGGTTTGGCTGGCTGACGACGACGGGCGCCCACAGGACGCTGAGGTGCTCAGCACCCTGCTTGCTTGCGCCCAGCGGCACGGACTCGCCGAGGTGTCGCCGATGATCTGTGACCTAGCCGATCCTGAACGTCTGGCATTTCCGCTGCGGCGTGGATTGGCGTGGCGGCGGATGGTGAGCGAGTTACGCACGGAGGCAAGCCTTCCAGATCTCATGCCTAACATCGCCCACCTGTTCAACGGCGCACTGTTTCGTGCGTCCACCCTGGACGCGGTGGGTGTGCCAGACCTGCGACTGTTCTTCCGCGGCGACGAAACCGAACTACACCGTCGACTACTCAGATCCGGGTTGCCGTTCGGCACCTGCCTACATGCGGTATACCTTCACCCCCAAGGGGGCGATGAGTTCAAACCAATCCTGGGGGGGCGCATGCACGCGCAATACCCCGACAACAAGACGAAGCGGTTCTTCACCTACCGGAATCGGGGCTATCTTCAGTCCCAACCGGGGATGCGCAAGCTTCTCCTTCAGGAGTGGCTGCGTTACGGCTGGTATTTTCTGATCTCCCAACGAGACCCCGCCGGGCTGCGGGAATGGATTCGGTTGCGGCGCTTGGGCCGACGCGAAATGTTCTCCCGGGGCGTGGGGGCACTCCCCTCGCAAGCTGGGGGCCCACCCGCGCGAAGCGCAGGGGGACGAAGCGACGGGAAAAACAACCGGGGCGAGCGAAGCGACGGGAAAAACAACCGATGACGTTCATGGATGCTGCTGCACAGTCCAAGACATTCGGGAGAGCCTGGGGCGACCTCGTCGAGGGCTTCGGCAAACGCGAACTATGGCTGCACCTGGGCTGGCAGGACATCAAGCAGCGCTATCGGCGGTCCGTGCTCGGGCCGTTCTGGATCACCATCGCGACCGGCACCACGGCGGTAGCGATGGGCGGGCTGTACTCGAAGTTGTTCAAGCTCGAACTGTCCGAACACCTTCCATACGTGACGCTGGGCCTGATCGTCTGGAACCTGATCAACGCTTCGATCCTTGAGGGCTCTGAGGTGTTCATCGCCAACGAGGGGCTGATAAAGCAACTGCCGACGCCGCTGTCGGTACACGTCTACCGCTTGGTGTGGCGGCAGATGATCCTGTTCGCGCACAACATCATCATCTTCGTGATCATCGCAATTATCTACCCCAAGCCGTGGCAGTGGACGGATCTGACGTTCATCCCTGCGCTGTTTCTGATCGCGTTGAATTGTGTCTGGGTCGCATTGTGTTTCGGCATTCTGTCCACCCGCTACCGCGACATCAGCCCGCTGCTGGCCAGCCTGGTTCAACTGTTGTTCTTCATGACACCGATCATCTGGAACGAGGCGACGCTTCAGGCTCAGGGGGCGGGGAAGTGGGCCAGGATCGTCGAGCTGAACCCGATTCTGCACTACCTAGACATCGTCCGGGCTCCGTTGCTCGGAGCTGAACAAGAGTGGCGCCACTGGATAGTGGTGCTGTCGCTGACGGTGATCGGCTGGATCTTCGCCGCCTTGGCAATGCGCCAATACCGGGCTCGGGTGGCTTACTGGGTGTGAATCCTCCGTTTAGCTTACCAGCGGGGGGCCGTCCGGTTCGGGGCCGAAGACGAATCGGCGGCCGGCCAAGGTTTCCGGGGTGATGCGCACAAAGCGCAGCTTCTGGGTCGCTACCCAGGGGTAGAGCCCGGCGCGCCGTGCCTCCTCGATCTCAGCGGAGGTGGACAGTACCTGCGCGGTCCCGCGCGCCACTACGCTCCAGCCTCCCTCGACGTTGTGGTCGTCGGCCTCGAACAGCACATGTTCGTTGAGCACCGACGTCAGAAGTTTGGTGCCTTCAGCGGTGCGGAACAGCAACGTGTGGCGCTGAACAACGAAGTTGACGGGGAAGATTTCGGTCCACCCGCCCACGGTCGTCACAAGTCTGCCCAGTGACACCCCAGACAGCAGGTTCCAGCTTTCGGCCTCGGTGAGCTCAGTTACCGGCGTGTCCGGTGCAGATGTCGCGTCCATACCCATGATGGTGCCGGGCTGCGGCCGACGGCCCTAGGGTCCAATGGCACTTCCCATGGCACCCGGCCAGCAGCCGTGCGCCATCTGCCGCGGCGTCAGCGTCCACGCGGAGATATCGGAGATATCTCAGCCAGACGCACCGGCCGCACCCGGTTCTCCAGGGGCTCCAGGTTCTCCGGGTGCGCCAGGTTGTCCGGGTGCTCCGGGTGCGCCGCCAGGCTCTCCGGGTGCGCCAGGTTCTCCGGGTGCGCCATCGGCCCCGTCGGCTCCATCAGCTCCGTCGGCGCCCCCGAGACCACCCTTGCCACCTTGACCCCCCTGGCCGCCTTGACCCCCCTGGCCGCCGGCTCCGCCCTGGCCACCTTGACCCCCGTTGCCGCCTGACACCGTCGGATCTTCGGTGGTCGACGGCGCGATGGAGGTCTCCGCAGACGTCACCGGGGCCTCCTCGGGTCCCGTGGTCACGGTGCGGGTACAGCCCCCGGCCGCGACCACCACGATTGTGAGCGCACACGCTCCGAACCACAACCGGTTTACAGATTTGTCTGCGTTCATGGGGTTCCCTCACCTTGGCCAAGCACTTCGGAGCCGTCAGACGCCAAGTCTAGATGCGTGTTCGCCCTAGGGTCGGTCCCGCTTCCGAGACGGGGGCGTCGCGCCTAACCCGTAAGCTGCCCGGGTGGCCGAGCCCCCAATGTCACCCCAGCTGAGTCTCAAGACGCAGATCTGGAGGTTCATCGTGACCGGTGGATTGTCGGCGATCGTGGACTTCACCCTCTACGTCGCTCTCCTGGCCGCAGGGCTACACGTCAACTTCGCCAAGACCCTGAGTTTTATCGCGGGCACCACCACCGCCTACCTGATCAACCGACGGTGGACGTTCCAAGCTCCTCCGAGCAGGGCGCGGTTCATCGCGGTGGTCTTTCTCTATGCCGTGACCTACTCGGTACAGGTCGGCATCAACTACCTGCTCTACATGCAGTTCGAGGACAAGCCCTGGCGGGTGCCGGTGGCATTCGTCATCGCCCAGGGCACCGCCACGGTGATCAACTTCGTCGTCCAGCGCTTAGTGATCTTCCGGTTAACAGATGTGGACACCCCACGCCCACCGGGGACGTAGCGACCGGGAATGCTCCAGCTGCGCTGGGCATCGGGCCACAGGCGGTACCCTCTGTGACGATGTTGAGCGCCGAATTTCCGACAACCACGAAGCGGCTGACCGGCTGGGGCCGCACCGCCCCGTCGGTGGCCCAGGTGCTGTCGACCCCGGATCCTGAGGTGATCGTCAAAGCGGTCGAACACGTCGGCGAGGGCCATGGGCGCGGCGTGGTCGCCCGGGGACTTGGGCGCTCCTACGGCGACAACGCCCAGAACGGCGGCGGCCTCGTCATCGATATGAGCGCGGTGAACCGCATCCATTCGATCAACACCGACGACGCGCTCGTAGATGTGGACGCCGGGGTAAACCTCGACCAGCTGATGCGTGCCGCACTGCCGCTGGGCCTGTGGGTTCCCGTCCTGCCCGGCACCCGTCAAGTCACCATCGGCGGCGCGATAGCGTGCGACATCCACGGGAAGAATCACCATAGTGCGGGTAGCTTCGGCAACCACGTGCGGTCATTGGACCTGCTCACAGCCGACGGAAACGTCCGCCAGCTGACGCCGACCGGCCCCGAGGCCGAACTTTTCTGGGCGACCGTCGGCGGTAACGGGTTGACCGGCATCATCTTGCGCGCCACCATCGAAATGACACCAACCGAAAGCGCTTACTTCATCGCCGACGGCGATGTCACCGTCGGGCTCGACGAGACCATCGCCTTCCACAGCGACGGCACCGAGGACAACTACACCTACTCCAGCGCGTGGTTCGACGCGATGAGCGCCCCACCGAAGCTCGGGCGTGCGGTGATCTCCCGCGGCTCGCTTGCCACCGTCGACCAGCTACCGAAGAAGCTGCAACGTGAACCACTGAAGTTCGATGCCCCCCAATACTTCACCGCACCCGACATTTTTCCCAGCGGGTTGGGGAACAAGCCGATCTTCGGTGCGATGACTGCGTTGTGGTATCGGATGGGCAAGACCTACCGTGGCAAGGCACAGAATCTGACGCAGTTCTACCACCCGCTGGACATGGTCGGTGAGTGGAACCGCGCCTACGGCTCAGCGGGTTTCAGCCAGTACCAATTCGTGGTGCCCACCGAGGCCGTTGACGAGTTCAAACACATCATGCACGACATTCAGCGGTCAGGTCATTCCTCGTTCCTCAACGTGTTCAAGCTGTTTGGCCCCGGGAACCAAGCCCCATTGAGTTTTCCGATACCGGGCTGGAACGTCTGCGTCGACTTTCAGATCGAGCCAGGCCTCAACGAGCTCCTCAACCGACTCGACAGCCAGGTGCTGGAGTTCGGTGGCAGGTTGTATACCGCCAAGGACTCGCGAACCACCGCTGAGACCTTCCACGCCATGTATCCGCGAATCGAGGAGTGGATCGCTGTGCGGCGCAAGGTAGACCCCGACGGGGTGTTCGCCTCCGACATGACACGACGACTGGAGCTGTTCTAGATGGGGTATTCACATGGTCTTTGACGCGACGGGGAACCCCCAGGCAATCCTGCTCCTCGGCGGCACATCCGAGATCGGCCTGGCGATCTGTGAGCGCTACCTACGCGATACCCATGCCCGTATCGTGCTGGCCTGCATGCCCGGTGACCCGCTGCGCGACGACGCCAAAGCCCAGATGGAGCGTGCCGGCGCCAAGTCGGTCGAGGTGATCGACTTCGACGCACTCAACACCGCGAGCCATCCCGAGGTCATCGATGCGGCCTGGGGCGGGGACAACCACCGGGACATCGACGTTGCGATCGTGGCGTTCGGACTACTCGGCGATGCCGAAGAACTCTGGCAGAACCAGCGCAAAGCCGTGCAGATCGCCGAAATCAATTACACCGCTGCGGTTTCGGTGGGGGTGCTGATCGCCGAGAAGATGCGCGCTCAGGGTTCCGGCCGGATCATCGCGATGAGCTCCGCGGCCGGTGAGCGGGTCAGACGGTCGAATTTTGTCTACGGCTCCACCAAAGCGGGTCTCGACGGTTTCTACCTAGGACTCGGAGAAGCTCTGCGAGAGTTCGGGGTTCGCGTGTTGGTGATCAGGCCTGGCCAGGTACGCACCCGGATGAGCGCCCACGTCAAGGAAGCGCCGTTGACCGTCGACAAGGAGTATGTCGCCGAGCTCGCGGTCACGGCGAGCTCCAAAGGCAAGGATCTGGTGTGGGCGCCCGGCGCGTTCCGCTACGTGATGATGGCGCTGCGCCACGTCCCACGCCCCATCTTCCGCAAGCTTCCCATTTGATGCCTGTGGACAAGTGGGGGCACCGCCCGCTTGCGGGGGACGGAGCGGCCCGGGGAACGAAGGTGCCGGAGCTGCAGGCCGCATTGCGAGTTGCCGGCCAGATGCTCGCCGCAACCGCGGTCGCCGTGCTCGTCGCCGTGGTCGCGCTTACCGCGATTGCGCGGGTCGACTGGCCCGCCTACAACTCGTCGAATCAGCTGCACGCGCTGACCACGGTCGGCCAAGTGGCTTGCCTGGCGGGGTTGTTTGCGTGCGGACTGGTGTGGCGGCGTCACCGGCACGGTCTCGCCCGTATCGGCGCGGTGACCCTGCTCGCCGGATTCTCCGTCGTCACACTCGCGATGCCGTTGGGCGCCACCAAGCTATATCTGTTTGGTATCTCGGTCGACCAGCAGTTCCGCACCGAGTACATGACCCGGTTCGCCGATTCCGCCGCGCTGCACGATATGACCTACATTGGGCTGCCGCCGTTCTACCCCCCGGGATGGTTCTGGATCGGTGGGCGCCTCGCCCACCTCACCGGCACGCCGGCGTGGGAGATGTTCAAACCGTGGTCGATAATCTCGATCACCATCGCGATAGTGCTGGCTTTTGTGCTGTGGGCCAACATGATTCGATTCGAGTACGCACTGGTGGTGTCTACGGCCACCACGGCAGCCGCACTGGCTTACTCCCCCGCCGAACCGTACGCGGCCATCATCGCGGTACTGCTGCCGCCGGTGTTCGTGCTCGCCTGGTCGGGCCTGGGCGGCCGTCAGCGTTCCGGAGGGCAGGAGCGCTGGGCCCACGCCCGGACGGCAGGGGACGACCCGGGAAAGAGGCCCGGCGGCGGTTGGGCGGCGATCGTCGGCACCGGCTTGTTCCTCGGCTTCGCTGCGCTGTTCTACAGTCTGCTGCTGGCCTACGCCGCGTTCACATTTGCGATGATGGCGGCATTTATCGCCGTCACCCGCCGAACGCTCGACCCGCTGCTGCGGCTACTCGTCATTGCCGTCATCTCCGGGCTGCTGTGGATGATCGGCCTGGGTCCCTACCTGCTCGCCGCGCTGCGCGGGAAACCCGCCGACACCGGGACCGCCCAGCACTATCTGCCTGCCGACGGCGCGCAATTGTCGTTCCCGATGCTGCAGCCCAGCCTGCTCGGAGCGTTGTGCATGCTCGGCACCCTGTGGCTTGTTCTTTACGCGCGCACCTCCATTCGTGCCGGGGCCCTGGCCGTCGGGGTGCTCACGGTCTATGCCTGGTCACTGCTGTCGATGCTCACGACACTGGCGGGGACCACGTTGCTTTCGTTCCGACTGCAACCAACCCTGACCATCCTGCTATCGGCGGCCGGCGCCTTCGGTTTCATCGAGGCCACCCGCGCAGTTGCCGCCCGAGTGCGGGCACCGAACGCGGGCAAGGTGGTGGCCGTCGCCGCCGCGGTAGGCGCCCTAGGAGCCGTGACATTCAGCCAAGACATTCCCGACGTGCTTCGCCCCGACATCGTCGTCGCCTACACCGATACCGACGGCGCCGGTCAGCGCGCCGATCGTCGCCCGCCTGGGGCAGCTCGGTACTACCGCGAGATCGATGCCCGGATCGAAGAGGTCACGGCCCGCCCCCGCAACGAAACGGTCGTCATGACGGCCGACTACAGCTTCCTGTCGTTCTACCCCTATTACGGTTTTCAGGGGCTCACCTCGCATTATGCCAATCCGCTCGCGCAGTTCGAGCAACGTGCCAAAGCCATCGAGGACTGGGCGAAGCTGTCCGACGCCGACGAGTTCATCGCCGCTCTGGACGCCATGCCCTGGGAGCCGCCGACGGTGTTTCTGATGCGCCGCCACGGCGCAGGGGGTGTGGGGGACACCTACACGCTGAGGCTGGCTTCCGACGTCTACCCGAACCAGCCCAACGTGCGTCGGTACCAGGTCGAGCTGGACAGCGCGTTGTTCGACGATCCACGTTTTGACGTGTCAACCATCGGGCCGTTCGTGCTGGCCATTCGCAAGCCAATTACCATCTAGGCCGTGGTGCCAAAGGCGGGTCCGTCGGCGGAGCCGACCAATCAACCCAGTGGCAGCAACCACCGCACCGCGCGGCTCATCGCAATCGTGGCCGGGTTGCTGGGGGCGGCGCTGGCCATCGCCACACCGCTACTCCCGGTCAAGCAGACCACCGCCCAGTTGAACTGGCCGCAGAACGGGGTCCTGGGCAGCGTCGATGCACCCCTGATCGGCTACGTGGCGACCGACCTAGAGATCAGCGTGCCCTGCAGTGCGGCCGCCGGCCTCGACAAGCCCGGACGCACTGTGCTGCTATCCACGGTCCCCAAGCAGGCACCCAAAGCCATCGACCGGGGCCTGCTTATCGAACGGGTCAACAACGATTTACTCGTCATCGTGCGCAACACTCCGGTGGTTAGCGCGCCACTGGACGCAGTCCTGAGCCCGGCGTGTCAAGAATTGACGTTCACCGCGCACGCCGACAAGGTGACTGGCGAGTTCGTCGGCTTGACCGCGCCACCCGACGCTGACAGTCAGGGCGACTCGGATGAGCCGCTCAAAGGCAAGCGCAGCGGCTACGACTTCCGGCCCCAGATCGTGGGGGTCTTCACCGACCTGTCCGGCCCCGCTCCCCCGGGCCTTAAGTTCTCAGCGACCGTCGACTCGCGCTACAGCACCTCACCGACCTTGCTCAAGCTACTGGCGATGATCGTCGGCGTGGCGATGACCATCGTCGCCCTTGGTGCGCTGCACGTGTTGGATAAGGCCGACGGCATGCGGCACCGGCGTTTCCTGCCGCCGCGGTGGTGGTCGATGTCACCGCTGGACGGGCTCGTCTCCGCGGTACTGGTCTGGTGGCATTTCGTCGGCGCCAATACCGCCGACGACGGCTACATCCT
>JAHZKD010000214.1 GCA_022600605.1 Actinomycetes bacterium | reverse complement strand
TCTGAGCGTTACTGCTTCATCGATCCGATGTAGTAGGTTTCGCCGCCCTCTGGATATCCGCCGCCATTGGTAGCGATATGGATGTGGTCGAAATGGTTGGCGGTTTCATTTCCGTAATCGGCCGTCCAACTCGGCGCGCCAATGCCGGGGTAGAACCCCTGTCGCCAGATCACATGCAGCACTCCCCAACGCCGGGCGTTGGCCAGTGCCAGTCCCGCGATCTGGTTGCCGAGCTCGATACCCTCCTCGCTGGTGTGGTCCGGGATCATCACGTCGATGGCCAATCCGTTGGGATGCCATGGCAAAGGGTCCTGGCGAAACCCGCCGATCGTGGTGATCTCCGGGAACATCATGCTGATGGCGCGGGCCGCCCAAATGGTCCTGACCTGCAGCCCGGACTCAGGCGCGACGCCCGCGGGCAAGGCCAAGTCGAATATCCGGGCATCGACCGGGGCGCTGGCAGCCAACAATTCGGCCTCTGTGAGCCTGGCCGTGCTGGGCGTAGCCGTGCTGGGTGCGCCGGCCAGCGCGGGAGTCTGAACTCCCGGCTTTTCTGCCGGTTTGCCCGCGCTGTGTGAGGGCTCCGCACCCTGGGCGTGCAGCATGGCGGCAGAGACCACCAGCGAGACCACGACTGCCAGCCAGCGGCCTCGGCCGTTGGCTAACACTTTTTTGCCCACGAACAGCACCCTAGTGGCGTGTGGGACGCGTGGGGGAATCTTCGCTAACTCCTCGTGGCGTGGCTACCGTTGCGGGGCGCCAACCCAACTGCACCCCGCTGCTGGCGACTGGCGCCTCAGAATGGCTGGACGCCTGCTGCACTCACTAACGCGCCGTGACCGGTCTTGTCGTTGGTGAAGCGCATCCCCTGCTGGCTCGACACGATCGTCCAACCCTGGGCTCGATAGGTTTGATCATCTAGCGTCGTCGGGGCGGCAGCGCCGAGGTTTCCGTCGACCCACGAGCCCGTCCCGTCAGCATTGATGCGCACGCCGTGGTAGGGCCCACTGCCATCGATGTGCTGCTGCCAGCTTGTGCCGCTGGTCTGACACCCGACGAACGCCGTCTCCACAATGCACTGGGGGTCTCCGCCAGCTGTCTGCACCACGACGTAGTTGTACTGATTGGGGGGAAGCGTCACAACGTCGCCGGCGCCGGGCACGGTCTCAGGTGGCTCCGCGCCCCGGGCGAAACCCGCAGACTGATACGAAACGACGTCAAAGCCGAACTGTTCGAGCGGATCCAGGTCCTCGACTTCACCCGACGGCGTCCAGATCGCCAACGGACGGCCGTCTACGACGGTTTGCGCGACATGGGCGTCCGGAGTCCAGGACAAGACCGAGCCCATCGACGACGCCGACTCGAAGTGGTCGAAGTTGACGATTCCGTCGCCGTCCTGCGGCACGCACGCACTCCCGTTGACGATGTGGCGGGTGCCCGAGTCGGTGCCGGCGTCGTCGCTGCACACCGCGTCCTTCCAGTGGGCGAGAGAACCCGACACCTGCGCCGCTTGGGCTGGTGCCTCGACGTTGGCCCCCGACTCATTGGTCCCTGAGTCAACGGCCCCCGAGTCGGCTGATTCCGCAGCAGAGGTGCACGCGGCTGCGGCGACCGCTACCCATAGCGCCGCGACAGCGCACCACACGGTGCCTTTACGCCCGGCCTTTGCCATCGCTGTTCCTCCTCTGCGGACTCCCTGTTTGCCCGGTTGGCGTGAATCTAGCCGGGAGCCACCTCATGCCCCGGACGACTCGCCGTTCGGGCGCCCGGCAACTGGGCCGTCGAGGACATGATGCGTTGGGTAGGCTGCGCCGGAAGGTGCGGGGCGCGATACTTGTGCAGAGCTCCTTACAAACTTGACCGAAACCGATGCCTTGACCGAAACCGATGCCGGGAGTACCACACATGAGCGCCGAGCAGCCGTCCATCATCTACACGCTGACCGACGAGGCGCCTTTGCTCGCGACCTACGCCTTCCTGCCGATCGTTCGAACGTTCGCCGACGCTGCCGGCATCGAAATCAAGACCACCGACATCTCCGTGGCGGCGCGCATCCTGGCCGAGTTCGGCGACTATCTGACCGAAGAGCAGCGGGTGCCAGACAACCTCGCCGAGCTCGGCGGACTGACGCAGCAGCCGGACACCAACATCATCAAGCTGCCGAACATCAGCGCCTCGGTGCCCCAGCTGCTAGCGGCGATCAAGGAGCTGAAGTCCAAGGGCTACGACTTGCCCGACTATCCGGGCGAACCGAAGAACGAGCGGGAAAAGGCGATCAAGGATCGCTACGCAAAAACCCTTGGCAGCGCCGTGAACCCTGTGCTACGTGAGGGGAACTCGGACCGACGCGCCCCGAAGGCGGTCAAGGAGTACGCCCGTAAGCATCCGCACAGCATGGGCGCCTGGTCGCAGGCCTCCCGCACCCATGTCGCGACCATGAGGCACGGCGACTTCTACCACGGCGAGAAGTCGTTGACGCTGGACCGCGCGCGCAAGGTGAAGATGGAACTGGTCACCGACAGCGGGAAGACGATCGTCCTCAAGCCCGAGGTCACGCTGGACGAGGGCGACGTCATCGACAGTATGTTCATGAGCAAAAAGGCCCTCTGCGAGTTCTACGAAGAGGAGATGGAGGACGCCTACAAGACCGGGGTGATGTTCTCACTGCACGTCAAGGCGACGATGATGAAAGTCTCGCACCCCATCGTCTTCGGACACGCGGTCAAGGTCTTTTACAAGGACGCCTTCGCCAAGCATCAGGAACTGTTCGACGAACTCGGAGTCAACGTCAACAACGGGCTGTCCGACCTGTACAGCAAGATCGAATCGCTGCCGGCATCACTGCACGAGGAGATCATCCACGATCTGCATGCCTGCCACGAACACAGACCAGAGTTGGCCATGGTGGATTCGGCGCGCGGCATCTCCAATTTCCACTCGCCCAGTGACGTCATCGTCGACGCCTCGATGCCCGCGATGATCCGGCTGGGCGGCAAGATGTACGGCGCCGACGGACGCACCAAGGCCACCAAGGCGGTCAACCCGGAGTCCACGTTCTCGCGCATCTATCAGGAGATCATCAACTTCTGCAAGACACACGGCCAATTCGACCCGACAACCATGGGCACGGTCCCCAACGTCGGACTGATGGCGCAGAAGGCCGAAGAGTACGGGTCACACGACAAGACATTCGAGATCCCCGAGAACGGTGCAGCCAATATCGTTGACATCGACACTGGCGAGGTGCTGCTGACTCAGAACGTGGAGACCGGCGACATCTGGCGCATGCCGATCGTTAAGGACGCACCTATCCGCGATTGGGTGAAGCTCGCCGTCACTCGTGCGCGCCTATCGGGCATGCCGGTGGTGTTCTGGTTGGACACCGAGCGTCCGCACGAGGCCGAGCTGCGCAAGAAAGTAAAGGCCTATCTCAAGGATCACGACACCGAAGGGCTGACCATCCAGATAATGCCGCAGGTGTGGGCCATGCGGTACACCATCGAGCGGGTTATCCGTGGACAGGACACCATCGCCGCGACCGGCAACATCCTGCGCGACTACCTGACCGACTTGTTTCCGATCTTGGAG
>JAHZKD010000213.1 GCA_022600605.1 Actinomycetes bacterium | reverse complement strand
GTCCCTTCATCGGGCGCCCCGACGTCCGGCGTGGTCATCGCCATTCCGTCGTACTGGACCGCGGCCATGTCGGGCGCGCTGCAGGACATGTTGGGAGCCAGTGAGATCCTGGCGCCAGGTGGTGTGGCGCCTCGGTTGATTCCCGACGCGGTGGCGGCCCTGACTGCGCTGAACGCCGGCCCGGGCATCGGCGGAGACGGCGCCGTGGCCTTGCTGGACTTCGGCGGCGGCGGCACCAGCATCACCATCGCCGATGCGGCGCCCACATTCAACGTCGTCGATGGCCCGCAGAGAATTCCAGAATTGGCGGGGGATCAGATCGATCAGGCGTTGCTGAGCCATGTGCTCAAGGCAATCGCCGGTGACGCCGGTATCGACCCCGGCCAGACCGCCGCGGTCAGATCGCTGGCGCCGTTAAGGGAGCGATGCCGCGGCGCAAAAGAGCAGCTGTCTCGAGAAACGGTCACCGAGCTGAGCATCGATCTGCCCGGTCACCGCGGTGATGTCGAGGTGACTCGAGCCGAGTTGGAGGAGCTGATCGAGCGGCCGCTCGGCAGCGTTGTCGGCGCACTGGAAGACATGTTGGTGCGCAACAACCTCACTTGGGACGCCTTGTCGGCGGTGGTACTCGTCGGGGGCGGTGCGAACATTCCGGTTATCGCGCAGCGCCTTTCGGAGCGTTCGCAGGCCCGGTTGGTGACCTCTGGGCAGCCCGCTCTTGAGGCGGGCGTGGGCGCGGCACTGCTGGCCGCACGTATGTGGGACGCCGAAACGGCCACCTGGACCGTACCGGCAGCCGCGGAGCCTGCGTTGGCGTGGTCCCAGGATGACGAGTCCGACGACGTCGTGCCGTATTCCGGAGCCCCGTATTCCGGAGAGGACTATGTCGCTGAGGCCGCTGTTGAGCTGACCGAGACCTTCGGTCCGGAACTCGCGGCGCGAAACGACGACAGGGCCTGGCAGCGTGTGCCGATGTCGGTGTTCGGCATCGCCGCGGCCGTGTCGCTCGCCGCGGTGGGCGGTGTGGCGATTGTGTTGACCAGTGCGGGCAGTGCTGAGCAGCCGAAGCCAGGGACCGCTCCCTTCACCACGGCGCTCGCGCCGTCGGGTCAGCCTGCGGATACGGCGACGGTGAGCAAGCAGTCTGACCAGCCGCCGACTGCACCGACCGGCGCTGCCCCTCCACCAAGCAGCGTCCCGACCACCACTGCACCTGCACCCACAACGACGACCGCGCCGACGACCACGACCACTACGACGACCACGACGACGACCACGACGACCACGACGACCACGACGACAACTACAACGACCACGACACCCACGACGACAACCACGACGACCACGGCGCCGACGACAACCGCGCCGACGACGACGGTGCCGACGACAACGGTGCCGACGACGACGGTGCCGACGACAGCCGCGCCGACGACAACAGCGACGAGGGTCGCGCCCACGACGACCGTGCCGACGACAGCCGCGCCGGCGGCCGCTGCACCGACATCAGCGCCGGCGCCGGCCACCACCGCGGCCGGGGCACAGCCGGCGACACCAGTTCTGACGACGACGTTTCCGGTTGTTCCGTCCCCGCCGGAATGAATTCCAACCCCTGGTAAGTCCTAGTCGAGCGGATGTCTACCGCGCAGGCTCAATCCCGCCGAGGTATGGGGAGGTCGGGGTTCTAGGTTCTCGATGTCGGGTTCGACCGGCTGAGGAGGGGGCAGCCGATCGAACCGTCAGTGGTTCGGGGGCGTCCTGCGCGTGTTCGGGGGCGTCCTGCGCGCAAACTTCGGAGCCCGTTCGGGCCGAACGCCGACGCCAACCAAGTAGGCCGGGATGACCGTCACCCATGGTGCGAGTTCGACCAGCCGGGCCAGGGCCGCCGGTGGATCCATGGTGTCGCCGCCGCGCAGGATCGGCTCGAGCAGCCGCGCGTGGAGCTGGCGCTGGAACGCCTGCGTGACGGCGGCGGGCACAACGCGGCGTCGCCGCACCGCGGCCAGATTGCGCTCGGTCACTCGGCCCCGGCGCAGCGGGCCGGCCAGCAGTCGGGCGGCACCCACCCCATCTTGTACCGCCAAGTTGATCCCCACGCCGCCAGCTGGCGACATCGCGTGGGCGGCGTCACCGATGCAGAGCAGCCCGTCGGTATGCCAGCGTCGCAATCGATTCAAGCGCACATCCAGATGCTTGACGTCGTCAAGCGTGGTGACCTTAGCGACCGAGTCGCCGGCCTCGGGAAGCAGTTCGAGGACATCGGCATGGAACGCATCGAGGCCGCGCGCCCGAAGTCGGGCATCGGATCCCTTCGGGATGAGCAGGGCGATCTGCAGGTAGCCTTCCCGCGGAATGACGATCATTGCTTTGCCTGGGGCCATCCGCGGGAACAGTGTGTAGCTCGCGCTGTCGCCGAACGCGGGCAGCCGGAACCACCACACGTCAAAGCCGACCGGCCACTCTCGGACGTGCAGCCCGGCGTCACGACGGACCACTGACGTACGTCCGTCGCATCCGACGGTAAGGTCGGCGTGGAGTTCACCCGGGCCGTCCGGGCCCTGGTACCGAACTCCGGTGACCCGGTCGCCGTCGCGCAACAAGCCGGTGACCTCCGTGCTCATTCGCAGCGTGAAGGCGGGCTCGGCGTCGCCGGCCTCGGCCAGCAGGTTGAGCAGGTCCCACTGCGGAACCATGGCGATGTAGGGATGTGGCTGGCGCAACCGCCCGAAGTCGACCATCGTGATGGAGCGACCGGGGCTGACGTCGATTGCGGCGTTGCTCAGCCGGCTCTGCGGCAGCGCGTTGAACTTCGGCCACAGCCCGAGCTCATCGATGAGCCGAAGAGTGGTGGGATGCACGGTGTCGCCACGGAAGTCACGGAGGAAGTCGGCGTGCTTCTCCAGCACGGTGACATCCACCCCCGCTCGGGCCAGCAGCAGCCCGAACACCATCCCTGCGGGCCCGCCGCCGACGACGACGCACGTGGTCTTCTTCACCCCGCCCACGTTAGCCGCGGGATGTCGTCACTTCCGGGTGTTGGGAAAGGTGGGTTACCCAGATCTGTCAGACCGGCTTGAACGGCTGGGGGCCGGTGCCTAACTGTTGTGGCGGATGACGGTTACCCTCGATGGTCTCTAGAACCTCAGGTTGCGCAGGAGGTCGTAC
>JAHZKD010000212.1 GCA_022600605.1 Actinomycetes bacterium | reverse complement strand
TCAAGTCACGCCGGCCGGTCCTTCACACCTGATGCCGACAAAACGCATGAACACCAACCCCAAGGCGGCAGCCACCTTACGAGCCAGACACCAGGTGCAAAGGATCCAACCACCGCACGACGCGGTACCTCACCCTGACACTGACGCGACCTTACAACGTATTGACGACCGTCTGATACATCGGCGGCCGATCACTGGCCAACGCAGCCTTCACGGTGTTGCGGGCCGCCCCATCGCCCGCTACACCTCCAAAATCGACAACTGCTTCTACCGACGCAACCGGCAGATTTCTGCCCAGTCGTCCACGCCCAATACTCGCTTCCTCCTTGACGCGCAGGGGTCAATCCCCAGCCGCCTCCAGCTTGGGTTGGTTTTCCCTGCTTTCGTAGTTGACGGGTGAAAGTCCCTCGGCGGCGCTGTGTCGACGTTGGTGGTTGTAGAACGTGTAGCACCAGTGGATGGCCACAGCGCGCGCTTGGAGGTTATCACTGAAAGTATTGCGGGACAGCACTTCCCACTCCAGTGAGGAGAAGAACGCATTCGCGGTAGCATTGTCGAAGTACGGCCCCACCCGTCCCATCGACTGACGGACGCCGAGTGTGGCGCACAGCCGACGGAATGCGTCGGCAGTGTGGGTCGAGCCGCGGTCGGTGTGGATTATGACCCGTTCGGCCTTCGTCGTCACGCCAGATCGCCTCCCGTCCGCCGCGGGCGGCCACGGCCATCTCCAGGGCCGCGCACGCCAGCTTGGCGTCGGGATGGCGTGACGTTGCCGCACCGGGCAGCGGCCGGCTGCACAGATCGATAACGTGACCAAGTACAACTTGCCGATGCCGTCGACCGCATGCGTGATATTGCGGCTGATCAGCAGCTGGCCTTCATGATCGAGGACACAGACGTGATGGAAGCGTCCACCCCAGTCGATCCCGCACCAAAAACTGTCCCGCACGTCACGCGGACTGTTCTGATTCATCGCAGATAATCCCTTCGCCACGAGGGTTCACGCTGCAATCGCGAGGCTGCCCGGAACCTCATCTCGGGACTCACCGTTGACACCGGTAGTGCTGCTCTCGCTGGCCGGTCCATGCCCCGCAGCCACCACGGGCGGACGGGTCTGCATGTGGACCTCGAAGGTGACTCGTTGCACAGGTCCTGCATGTGGTGGTGCAGGTGAACGTCGGGGCCATCCCGACCCGTCCAATGTTGATAGATGAGGTCTGGACGATGGATTGCGGCCACACGTTTCCGACCACTGAGGCCAGTGCACGCAGCACCTTGAGGCCGTCGCACACCATGAAGAAGGTGTCCTTGGCCCCGCGGTTACGCAGTTCGGTGAGTAGGCTCATCCAGAACTTCGAACCCTCGCACCGGTGCGGGCCCACAGGCCGAGTATGTCGCGTTACCCGCCCAGAGTGACCCCGATCACGGCGTAGAACGGCCGGTTGGCGACCTGGCCGTCGCGGACCTTCACCACGATCGCGTCAATGAAGACCGCAGCGTAGATTTCATCCAGCGGCCGCACCGCCCAGTCATTCATCTCCTCGAGCACCTTGTCGGTGATCCGGCTGAGCGTCTCCTTCGACACCGAGGCGCCGTAGATCTCGGCGAAGTGCGCCGTATTCTCCACGATCGTCAAGCCCTTGGCGTAGATCGACAACACGACCTCGTCGACACCGGACATCCGGCGTTGGCGTTTCTTCACGATCTGCGGCTCAATGGTCGCCGCCCGATCCCGCGGCACGTCGAGCTCGACGGCGCCGGTGGTGTCGGTCAGCACGGTCTTGGGTCTGGTGCCGATACAGATATCCTGGTCCCCGACTCGTGCGGTTCGTGTTTTTCGTAGCCGAGGTACTCAGTCATCTCCTCATTGAGAGCGGTTTCGGCCACCATCTTGGTCAGCTGCTTGAGCAGCCCGTTGGGCCCGGTCAGCGACAAGCCCTGTTCCTGCGCCAGTCGGACCAGCTCGACCGCAGCCTTCCGCTCCGCAGACTACTCAGCTGCCATTTTCTTCGCCACATCTTCCAGTGTCGTTATCGCGGCACCTTTCTCGCCGAGCATCGCTCAGCGTGTCAGGCCCGAAGCGCAGCTATTTCCAAAGTCCCGAGGCCACAGCTAACTGTATGGGGCCATGACGTTGGTGACGCCGGTGTAAAGTCGTTAGGCTGGCGGTAGGTTCCCGGCGGCTGTGGTCGATGGCAGTTGAAGGGGACGTTCCAGACTTTGAGCGCCTCGGCTCGCTGGGTTTCTGAGGTCCAGACGCACGCGTAGTGGAATTCTTCGGCCAGGATTCGATGGTATCTCTCCACGTTGCCGTTGTGACGTGGGGTGTAGGGGGTGATCTGCTGGTGAAGGGCGCCATGCGGCAGCGGGCGAAGTCCTCGGCTCGGTAGCAGGATCCGTGGTCGGTAACGATCCGCTGTATGTAGTTGATCCCGTGGACGGCGAACCACACGCGGGCACAGTCGATGAATCGGATTGCGGTGATGGCCTTCTCGTTTGGGAGGGTTTCGGTGTAGGCCAGCCGGGAGAAGCCATCGATTGCCGTGTGTAGGTACACGTACCCGGCGCGGGCTCCAGCGTTGGTCGCTGAGGCGACCGCTTTCGCTTGCGGGCTGCCCTTGCCGTGAACGCGCCAGCCGCCACCGTCGGGGATGCGGCCGACTTTCTTGACGTCCACGTGGACCATGTGGCAAGGCCGGGGAGCGACAATGCGCTGTTGACCGCAATTGTCTGCCCTTTGGGGCCGATGAACCGACGTCGGGCAAGCCACATGGCGGCCAGATGTTGTGAGACGGTGCGTCGGCTGAGGTTCACACCACGCTGGCGCAGTACGAATGCAATCCGCGTCGCGGACCATTTTCACTGGCGGCGCATCGCCTCGATCTCGACGATGACCCGGGCGGGGTAGCAGTGGGTTGATGATGCGGCTCCGATGATTGGCCATGGAGGCCGACCTCGCCGAACTGGCGGAACCGATGGACGCGTGTGTTTCGTCAAGTGATTTGGCCCCACCATCTTCACGGATTTTGGCCCCACGTGGTTTAGGTGGCGCGTTTGCCTCGGGTGGTGGTTTTGCTGGTGCGTAGTCGGTAGGACTTGGTGCCGGTCTCGATGATGTGGGCGTT
>JAHZKD010000211.1 GCA_022600605.1 Actinomycetes bacterium | reverse complement strand
GTGGACCGGGATGGGCTCGGCTCCCAACTGCCCGCTGCCGCGCCAGCCCATTGGCCCGGGCACCTACAACCTGGTGGTTCAGTTGGGCAACCTGCGTTCTGCCCCTGTTCCGTTCATGCTTGCGCAGCCCGCCGCGCAGCTGAATCAGGCACCCGTCGACGGCGCCCCGCACATGCCGGTCCCGGGTCCGGTCGGCTGACCAACCTCAACGAGGCGAGCCGGTCGGCCATGCCCCGGCCTCCCTCGCGTCCCCCCGATATCGACAAAGCAGCGTGGCAAGCCGCCGACCTCCACCGCGGACATTGCCTTGTCTGAGAACGCCGTAATCGCCAAGCCCGCGGGCAGCATGAAGCCCTTAGGGTGCGCTGCCACGTTCGCTCCCGATTGAGGTCCTGGCCATCGCAGCTACGCGGCGCTTGCTGCTCGGTAGCCCGCTTCACGTCACCCGGGCTAGATATTTCCGGCGGTGGTTGACGGGCTGCTGGCGACCGCGCCCCTGACACCGAATGCGGCCGCCATTCGTCGTCCGGCTTCGGGCTCGCCCGTCAGAGTGCCCCGGGGGCCGGCCAGGGATTGCTCGAAATTGATGGTGCCGGCGCCGAGGCCGAGTAGCGTGGCGAGATCGGTGTTCAGCGTTGCCGCAGGCTCAAGCGCCGGCCCGAGGGCCATCTGCACCGATCCGTCGTAGACAAGAGCGTTAAAGACCAGGCCATCGATGCGGAATTCGTAGGACTCCTCGATGCCACGCGTCGCGCCGGGTTGGAATCGCGCTCTGACCGCACCGATGATGCCGTGTTGGCCCCCGGTGGCCTCCAGGTGAGGTCCGAGGATCGTGATGGCCCGCACGGCAGCGGCGCGGCTGCCCTCGATATGGACCACACGTTGTTTCTCAGCATCGTGGAGTTCCAACAACTGCGCGCCGACAGCCAAGAGCGCGGACAGGTCCGCTGAGATTGCGCAGGCTCGATCCGCCGCAGGACCGTGGCGAACATCAATCTCCGCACCGTCGATACGAATGTGGAACACCTCGCCGTCTACCCGGAACTCGTAGCTTTCCCGGACGCCGGAAGTCAACTCGGGCCGGAAGCTGGCCCGCAGGCAACCCAGCAGCCAGTCGAGCCGAAAGCTGTCCCGGGGTTGCGGCACATCGAGGAGTTGGAGGCCCCATCGGGTCAGAGCATCGACGACAGGTCGCAGGCCTTCACCAAGTTCGGTGAGCTCGTAGACCACGGCAACACCGGGTGGCGGGAGCTTCGATCGCCGCACGATTCCTGCCGCCTGCAGATCGCGCAGACGGTCGGCCAGAACGTTGGGCGTCACCCCGGGAAGGCCGGCTTCGAGATCGCTGTAGCGTCTCGGGCTCAGAAGCAATTCGCGGACGATCAAGATCGTCCACCGGCCACCGATCTTGTCGAGCCCGCGTGCCACCGGACAAAACTGGTCGTAGCTGCGCATCGCTCCTACTGTCGTGGTCGCTCTGGTGAACCCACCCGTCACCATTTACCCTATCTTATTGCAAGTTGGCACTATGTTTTCTATAGTTCAATAATGGCGGCCGATGCAGACGACGCGTCATCACGGCCCCCGCCCTTTGCACCTCCACCCATAGCAGGAGTGCGGCGCTGGTTCGCCGTTGCACGCGGGGTGCGCTGTTCGGGGTCCGGGACTTCGCCATCCATCCATCGCTGGCGTCGCCGGCGAACGCAAACGCCGACGACTACGCGCTGGAAGAAGCCAATTGGGGCACTTCCTCACCGACGAGAAACCCGACCTGGTGCGGGCGCGGCTGATCGAGCTGGCGGCCGATACTGAGCTGACCAAGCAGTGAAATCAGAAGGGGTAGAACGTGTCTGACAAGACTCGCGCAACAGTGGAATCATCTGATACAACCGCGACGACTGCCTGCATCCTGTGCGAATGCAACTGCGGCATCGAGATTAAGCTGGACGGGCGCCGATTCGATCGCATCAGAGGTGACGCGCAGCATCCGGCCAGTCAGGGATACACCTGCCAGAAGGCGCTGCGGCTCGATCACTACCAGAACAACCCCGACCGGATCACTTCGCCGCTGAGGCGGCGTGCGGACGGTACATTCGAGGAGATCGAATGGTCCACCGCGGTCGACGAAATCGCGGCCAGGCTGGCGACGGTTCGTGACACATACGGCGGAGACAAGATCTTCTTCTACGGCGGCGGAGGCCAGGGCAATCATCTTGGTGGTATGTACGGAGCAGCGCTGCAAGCTGCAGTAGGCGCGAAGTACTACTCCAATGCCATCGCCCAGGAGAAGACCGGCGAATTTTGGGTCGACGGCAAGCTGTACGGCGGCCACACAAAAGGAGACTTTGCGCACAGCGAGGTCGCGGTGTTCGTCGGGAAGAATCCGTGGCAATCACACAGCTTCCCACGTGCGCGGCCAACGCTGAAGCAGATCGCAAGAGACCCGGACCGGTCGATGATCGTTCTCGACCCGCGTCGATCAGAGACCGCGGAAATGGCGGACTTTCATCTGCAGGTACGCCCCGGCACCGATGCCTGGTGTCTGGCAGCCTTACTCGCCGTTCTGGTACGCGACGATCTGATCGATCACGAATTCATCGCCAAGCACACTTCGGGTTCCGAAGCGGTGCTGGCCGCACTTCGCGAGGTGCCGATATCGGCCTATGCCCAGCGGTGTTGCGTCCCGGAGGAACTTATTCGATCCGCCGCTCATCGAATTGGTACGGCGTCATCGGTGGCGACCTACGAGGATCTCGGCACCCAGCAGGGCCCGCACAGCACGCTGGTGTCCTATCTCAATAAGCTGATCTGGATCCTCACTGGCAACTTCGGGGAGCCAGGCACAATGTTTCTGCACTCCAGCCTCATTCCCCTGACCGGTCCGCCGCAGGCGAACAGTCCAGAGTCTCCGCGAAATTTCCTGCAGGACAATGCTTTCAGGCTTCTGTCGATGGCCTTTGCGGCGATGGCTGCACAGGTTGGCAAGCTGGTGTCTGCGCTGGCCGGGTGGCGCTCCACTGCTTCGATAACCGATCGGATGGCCAAAGCCGTTCTCGACAGAATCGCTGCTCGCACCGCAGCCATGGCGCCTGTCATCGCGCCGGGCGGGACCGAGAAGTGCACCCCAGTCACCAAGGCGCCGATCATCGCCGGGTTGGTTCCGTGCAATTCGATCACCGAAGAAATCCTTACCGACAACCCAGACCGGCTGCGGGCCATGTGGATCGACGCGAACAACCCCGCTCATTCGCTGGCTGACTCGCCGCGGTGGCGGCGCGCCATGCGTGCACTGGATGTGTCCGTTGTCATCGATGTCGCGATGACCGAGACGGCCCGCCTAGCCGACTACGTGTTGCCCGCGAGCTCGCAGTTCGAGAAATGGGAGGCGTCGTTCTTCAATTTCGAGTTCCCCCACAACGTGTTTCAGCTTCGGGCTCCGGTGCTCGACCCGCTGCCCGGGACGTTGAGCGAACCGGAGATCTACGCCCGGGTTATTCGCGCGCTCGGTGTCATCGACGACGAAACCATCGGCATGCTACGAGCCGCTGCCCGCGGAGGACGGCACAGCTTCACGCTGGCCTTCTTCGCAGCCGTCGCTGCGGACCCTGCGATCACCATGCTTTCGCCTTACTTGTTGTACGAAACGCTCGGGCCCACCCTGCCCGACGGCGCCCGGTCTGTCGCTGGCCTGTGGGCGGTTGCACATTTGTGTGCGCTGCACAACCCGCAGGGGGTTCGCCGGGCCGGATTCACCGGACCTGGTTTCGAACCCGGCGAGAAGTTGTTCGAGGCCATCCTGACGCGCAGGTCCGGCATTACATTCACGATCGACGAGTGGGCAGACGTGTGGAACTACGTCAGCCGCCCCGATCGACGGTTCACGATCGAGGTGCCCGAACTGCTCGAAAAGCTGGCCGGAATCGTCGACGATCCCGGCGTATGGACAACCGACGAGTTCCCGCTTGTGCTGTCAGCGGGCGAGCGGCGTTCGTTCACAGCAAACACGATCATTCGCGATCCTGCCTGGCGTCGTCGCGATGCGGGGGGAGCGATGCGAATCAGCCCCACCGATGCCGAGAGCTACGGCCTGACCGATGGTGATTCCGCCAGGCTTGTCACCGAGCGTGGCGCCGCGAATGTCCTGGTCGAGGTGAGTCCCATGATGCAGCCAGGCCATATTTCGTTGCCCAACGGACTGGGCACCCACCACCGTGCCGCGGATGGGACGCAGGTTCAGACGGGCGTGGCGCCCAACGAGCTCACCTCGGTGGATCGCAGAGACTGGCTGGCGGGTACCCCCTGGCACAAGAACGTGCCGGCCCGGATTGAACCGGCCCCATTGGAAGCACATCTGCGGCGCCAGCAGCCGGGTTGATCTGCCGGGTCCCGGAATCCGCCGCTCGGGTTGTGGCGGACAACCACCCGTGCGGTGCAGCACCTATTCGAGCCCTTGGGGCGAGCTCATCGTCGCCGTACGGCATAAGTCGCGGGCTCGGTTAGCCGCACGCGGGTCGATCAAAAGGGGGTCAGGCAGTTTCGGCCTTGCGGCTCTTCACTAGTTTTTTGAGGGGTTTCCAGTCTTCTTTTCGCACAATGTAGCCCACGCAGTTTTCGGATCCGCAGTGGCAGGGCTGGTCTTCCCGGTGGTCCACGGCGTAGCCGTAGTTGAAGGTGAGTTCTTCGCCTTCTGCGATGTCGCGACGGGCGACGAGCCAGATTTCGCCGTTGACGTTTTGGGCTTCGGCGTTGGGGGTGCAGGAGTGATTGGTCGCCTGATCATCTGGCGGTGAGCGCGAGGTCTTGTCTGGCTAGGGGGCAGATCTACCGCGCCATGCGGGAAACTGGGCATCACAGACATAGGAGAACTCGTTGACCTCCTAACGCGATTCACCCGGACCGCTTTGTAGCTAGCTAAGATGCGCTAAGCGAGCCGGTCGGCGATCGTGGATTCGGCGAGCTGAGACAGCCCTTCCCGGATGTGGTGAGCCCACATTGACCCAATGCCTTCCACCGACTGCAGGTCACTGGAGCTGGCCGCCAGCAGCCCTTGCAATGAGCCGAACGAGCGCACCAACAGGTCGACGTGGGCGAACTGCAGCCGCGGGATGCCCGCCATCGCTCGGTAGCCGCGCGAACTCACCGCGGTGTCCTGCGCCTCGGTGGTGGACGGATAACCCAAGACCCTGGCCAGGGTGGTGAAGTCGAGTAGTTGGCCGTCTGATAGCTCGTCGAGCTCTTCGAGAGTGGCGCTGACCTGAACTGCTGTCGGCGCATCGGGGTGGGCGTGGTAGTCGCGCACGATCAGTTCACGGTCGGCGTCGTTGTCGCCGACGAGCTCTTCCAGCTGCAGTTTGAGCTGGCGCCCCGAGGTGCCCAGCTCGACGACATCAGCGTCGATCTCGAGACTTATGCGGCGCACCATCTCCAGACG
>JAHZKD010000210.1 GCA_022600605.1 Actinomycetes bacterium | reverse complement strand
GTCGTCCATGCCGCTGGCCGTCGCGTTCTCGCTGGCTGAGGCCGACTCGTCGACGGATTCAACGGACGAGTCCTCGTCAGCCGCCTCCTCCGCCATGATGTCCTCGATGTCCGCGTCGGTGAGGTCGTCGCCCACAGCGTCTTGATCGTCGAGAGCTTCCTCGGCGAGTGCCTCGGATTCCTCCTCGTCTGCGATCAATTCCGAGTCCACGTCGGTGTCCACGTCGTCCACGTCGGTGACCACGTCGACTTCCTCGTCGACTGTGGTCTCCTCAGCAGGCGCTTCCGCGCCCGACGGCGCCTCGCCCGACGACTCTTCGCCCGACGACTCCTCGGTGGTCGATTCCTCGGCCGGAGTGACTTCCGCGGAACTGTCCTCGTCAGCAACCTCGGTAACCGACGCAACCTGCAAGGCTACGGTCGATGCCGCGGACCGGCTGCTCGCCTCAGGAGCAACGTCTGCCGTTTCAGGGGCATTATCGTCCTCGAACGGCGTCGGGTCCCCGGGATTGTCCGGGTCGCATTGCGGGCACAGGACATCCAAGAACGGCGTGAACAGCGGGGTCAGCGCAGTGTACGGCCACCCCTTCAACAGGTAGCTGCCCGGAACAAAGGGGTTGAAGGCCAGGTTGAGTGCGTCGCCGAAGCGCATGACCGACTCGATGACGTCGGTAAAGGTGAATGCCTCCGGCGTGTTCTGCTCTGGCGGCGCGAGCAGGTAGTTGAGGACGCTGTACACCGGATCCATCGGGTTCAGCTGGACCGCCTGCCCCGACCACGGCACAGGCGTGCCTTCCTCGCCCGGGATTTCCTCCCCGGCGGCGCCTTCGGCATCGCTGACCGGATTATTCAGCTCGGCAAACTGGTAGCCGGAGAAGAGGTCCCAGAGCGGCGCCAGGAACATCTTGCTCACGATTTGGTCCGGGTTGGTGCACGCCGGACCTACGGTGCCGGTGCAACCGGGGTCCATCGGCAGGTTGCCCTTCGCCCACCACGACAGGTGCTCGCCCAACGGGTTTGAGAGGGCTTCGAACGGGACCAGCAGATTCGTGATCGCGGAAATCTTCGGCGGATCGGCAGGGTCGTAGCCCAACACGTTGGTCGGCGTGTAAACCCACCAATTGCCGGTGACCTCCAGCGAGTGGGACAGGTCATTGAGTGCGTTGAGATAGGCACGCGGAATGCTCGCTATCGCATTGACCAGGTTCGGCAGAATATTTAACACGTTCGGATTGTCTAAATCCGGCAGAGGCACCGGTGTGTAACTCTGCTTGGCCCAGATGTCGCATCCCTCGGTGTTGTAGCCGGAACAGGCATTACCAGGGGCCGACGTCGTCACGGCATTCGCCGGCTGCACGGAATCGGTGGACTCGTCCTCGGTGCCGAGCTCCGGAATGACGGTCGCGTTCTCAAGGTAGTCGCGGTCGTAGGCCCGATCGATGATTTCTCGCAGCGGAGCTTCCAACTGATCGGCAAGTGCATCCAGCCCCAAGTTGCGCAGTGGCTGCAGGATCGGCAGCTGCTCGGTGGGGATGTAGACGTAGGTGGTGTTGCCTTCCGTCCACACATAGTTACCGGGTGCGTCGAGGTCTGCCTCCGCGGACTTCATGTGAACGCCATCGAATGCGAGGGCAGCATTGGCCAAGGCCAGCAGGTTGAGCGGGTTCTTGTCCGGGAAGTCGGCGATGGGATCGAACTCGCGGGCCACGTCGGTCACGACATAGTCGGTGTCAGTGGGCGTCATCAAAAAGGGGAAAATATCGCCCCAAAAGAAACCGTTGACGCCACCGTACTCGCGGCCGCCGTTGCCCACCAGCACGATTTCGGTGTCTGCGACAGGTTCTGCATTGGAGTCGGCTTGCTGCTGCAGCCATTTCGAAACTACCCGTGCGCCACCGCTGAAGCCGTAGAGAACCTTGTCGCCAGAGGTGTTGTTGATCGCAAAGTCGAGCCTGTTGACGTTCTCTAGCAGGCCCAGCTCGATGGGGCCGTACGGTTGGATGGCCTGGTAGTAGACCTCCCGGCAAACCCTCTCGTCAGCGCAGACTACGCCGTCAAAATGGTTTTGCACCGACCAAGAAAACGGACCGGAGTGAAGAACGGTGGCCGGACCCGGCGGAAAGATCTCCGAACTCAGCGAGGTGTCTGAGGCCGCCGCAGCCGCAGTGGGCAGCGGCCCGGCCAACGTGAGGGGCAGCGCCATGAAAGGCAGCGCCGCCGTCATGGCGGCCTTCGTCGCTCGATTCACTAACATCCCTTTCCTGAAGAGCAGCACCGTAGGTACGTGCTTCCGGCGATCGACGGCGGCTCTGACCCGAGCAACCGCGACCGCGCGGACTCTAAGAGGGGCTCCCCAAGCCCTGGCCCGGCTAGTCGATCTGTAACGCAGAATACATCACAATCCGGTAATGATGGCACCAATCAGCAAACTTCTCAACGCAGGCCCGACTGTTGCGCAGCAGAGTCGACAATCGGCCATGCTCGGTCGATTACCCGGATGCGGCCACTGAATCCGCGACGATTGCTCGCCGCCCATGCATGTTGCTCCCACAAGGAGCTTTGTTCTGGTGAGGAGCTGAAGAAACCGGCGACGACTGTTGCCGGATATGTCGTGGGCGCGGTGCCTCCTGGCGCCCTGGACGTGCAAAACCTTTGGAAGGCGAAGAAATGGCTGGCCGTGCGGGCGTGTCGTTGTTCGAGCGACGCGCGGATCGCCGATGTGACCGGTGATGCCCCGCGTGTCCGATACCTCTGGTGAACACAGTTGCCGGCGTCGGTTCGGCTGCCGCGTCGAGGCGCCATCAGGCGGACGGGCGTCTTCACTGGCCGGCTCGATTCGAAACTTTGCTGCCGCTGGCTTAGGCGGGGGCCTGGCTATCCATTCGCCGACAGAACAGGCGTGGGCGAGAAGTTTGAGCCGCCCGACTGCTTGAACCGGACCGATCTCGGGCGACAAAGCTGGACACCGCAACTACGGTCAGCAATCACGGTCATAGTCCATGAACCCGAAGCCAGGCGTCGAGGCGTTCCGCGACCCTCTGCCATCCTGGCTCGAGCATCATGTTGTGACCCATCTGCGGGAAGAATTCCGCTTTGGTGCCGTATGCGCGTGCGGTCGCCCGCACTTCGCTCCGGGTGACCGCCCCGTCATCCTGCGCCCCGAGCACCAGTAGCTGTGTCTTCACCCGCGCGGGGCGAGATAGTTTGACGAGGCCGTCCACACCGACGCGCGCACTTTCCTCCTGTAGCCGGGCGGCGTAGCGCCGCACCACAGAATCGGGGGTGTGCTCGCTGAAGAACCGCTCCCGCGCCAGCTCGGGGGTGCTCACGTACGGTAGCGATCTTCCGGTCGCCGACAGTTTCGCGAAGTGCACCGGATGGCGCCTGATCCAGCGAAGCCCGGATCGTAGATTGCCCTGTGGTGGCATTGAGGCCAGCAGTACGCCGGCCGGCGCCGTCCGTGACTCCAAATACCGCTGCACCAGCACCCCGCCCATCGAGTGGCCCACGACCACCGGGGGTGTGGGGAGCTCGTCGGCGGTGCTGGTGATGTCCTCCTCGAAGTCGGCGTAGGACAGGTGGCGCAGCTTCTTCTCGGTTGGGCTGCCACCGTGCCCGCGCAAGCTGACCGCAAGGGCCCTATACCCGCGATCGGCGAAGAAATCCAGGAAGTGTTCATCCCAACACCAGGCGGCGTGCCAGGCGCCGTGGACGAACAGCAATGGGGCCGGGTGGGATTCACTCACCGTTCCCTTGTCGATAACCTCGAGCATCGCGACCAGCGTATACGGGCGTCTCGTACTATCGGCCCCCATGAGCCTTGCTGCACCGAGCAACGACGCCACCGTCGTCGTCACCGGCGCTTCCTCCGGTATCGGACTCGAGATCGCCCGCGGGCTTGCCCGGCGAGGTTACCCACTGACGCTGGTCGCTCGCCGACGCGACCGTCTGGACGATCTCGCCGAGGAGCTACGTCGCGCCCACCGCGTCTCCGTGGAGGTTGCGCAGCTTGACCTCGGCGAGAGCGTGGCCCGCTCGGAATTCCTCCACAGGCTGCAGGGTAGGCCGATCGCCGGCCTAGTAAACAGCGCGGGGTTCGGCACCCATGGTCCATTCCAGTCGCTGCCGTTGGGGCGGGAGCGGGACCAGGTGATCGTCAATGTCCTTGCCCTGACTGAGCTCACTCATGCAACGCTGGCGCCGATGATCGCCGGCGGCGCGGGCGCAGTGCTCAACATCGGATCGATCGCGGGATTCCAGCCGCTGCCGGACGCGGCGGTGTACTCGGCGACCAAGGCGTACGTCCAGGCATTCTCCGAAGCCGTCCACGAGAGTTTGCGTGGCACCGGGGTGTCGTGCACGGCATTGTGCCCGGGGCCGGTGCCCACCGAATGGTGGGAGCTGGCAGGCGAACAAGTACCCGGTCGGGCGACTCAGCTTTCTGCCGAGGAAGTAGCCGAGGTGGGGATCTCGGCCATGCTCGCCGGCAAGCGCGTGGTCGTGCCGGGGTTGGTGCCCAAACTGACCGGACTCGCTGGGCGGTTCGCTCCGCGTGCGTTACTGCTACCCGCACTCCGGCGCGGATCGGCGCGGCGGCGCTGACGGGACGTCAGTTCCAGGTGCTACTTCGGACCAAACCAGGTGCGGTTTCCGTAGCTGTCCAGATGCACAACTTCATCTACGGGCCGCCGTGTTGTCGGGCCGTAGCGGCCCTGCGGCCAGCCCAGCGGCACCACACAGCAGGGGGTGACCGATGTCGGCAGCTTCAGCACTCGCCGCGCCGAGGTCAGATTCCACAACGGCAACGTGATAAGCGATGCTCCCAGCCCCATTGACCTCGCAGCCAGCAGCAGATTCTGGACACTGGGATAGATCGAACCGAAGAACCCTGACACCGCCGCGTGCGGCATCGGCACGTACGGGATTCGGCCTTCCCTGGCGCTTAGTCGAAGACACGCCACCACCAAAACCGGGATATCGGCGAAGTGATCGACCTGCCACTCGATGGCGCGCACACTTTTGGCCATTTCCTCGTCGTAGGCAGCGATGTCGCGGATCGAGGTGCGGTAAAACACCTTCCAAGCCAGCCGGTACCGCCGGGCCAGCTTCTCCTTGATTCGCCGATCTTTGACGATGATGAACTCCCAATTCTGCCCGTTGGCGCCGGTCGGGGCGCGCAGCGCCAACTCGATGCACTTCAGCACGATCTCGTCATCGACCGGGTCGGGAAGAACCCGGCGAATAGCGCGTTGCGTCATCATCGCCTCGACCAGAGGCATTTCTAAACGGGCCAGGGCCTCGGCTGTGGTCGGAATCGGTGCGGGCATGGTTAGGCCTCCCCCGCGATCCATTCGGCGGTGAACTGCTGCATCTGCGGTACCTCGACGGCTATCAGGTCGGCGATGTAACGCTCGATCCTGCCCCCCATCACCGGGATCCTCACCTCTAGCGTCCCGCGGATACGCAGGCTGGAACCGTCCGCGGCCGGTTCGAGCACCATGGTGCCCGAACCCGAACTGGGCACCCCGTGAGCGGACATCGTGAACTCGCCGTGAAACTCATTGGTGGATGCGGGTCGCCACCGTTCAGTGCGCACGATCTTCGTATTACCGGGCAGCACGCGACTGATACTGCCTGGCAGTATGCCCTTGCGCAGGTCCTGGGTGGTGCGGACGGCGACAGTGCCGTCCTCGCAGCCGTCCTCACCGCCGTCCTCACCAACCTCCAGTGATTCCAGTGTCATCGAATCGCCACCGTAGTTCGCGAGCCTGGCCAGCCAGTAGGCCTTGTCCCGGAAGGCTTTCCAGACCGCGGCCGCACCGGCCGGGCTCTCGGAGGTCACGTCGAATGAACGCGGCACCGTTAACCCTTCCACTTGCCGAACAGCTTGTCGGCGGTACGCGCGGCGAAGCGCCTGGACTCTTCGATCTGTTGGGCACTGATATTGGTCGGCGGCAGCTTCACTCCCAGATAGCGGTCCTTGTATTCTCCAGAACCCAAATAGCTGGTGAGGGAGAGGATCGACGGCAACTGGCCGCCCGGATAGGTGAAGTGGATGCCGCCGGCGTAGTGACCCCCCTTTTTCTCGGCAAGTTTGCGCACCCCGGTGAGGTTCTCCCGCCAGTACCGTCTGCACACGGCGAAGACAACGAAACGCTTGCCGCCAAGCAGGTCTCGCGCCTCGTGAGACTTCAGGAACGTCCGCAGCGGCATCGAGACCGTACGCCACCACGTCGGTGACCCGATACAGATCAGGTCGTAGTCGCCGGTCCGCACCGCATCGGGGGTCCGGATATCGCCGGTGCGCTGCAGCGTCTGGGCCGGCAGCATGCCGAGAAACTCCGGCCAGACCTTGCGCATCGGGAACCGGGAGAATCGCTCGGCGTAACGCGGATCCGTGAATTCGATCGGGGCCTCGCTCACGTCGTATCCGCGCTCGCGGAATACCTCGCCGGCGGCCTGGAGGACCTTCTGCGACTGCCCTGTGTAGCTGTAGTACAGAAGCAGAACGCGCGGTGGTCGCCCCTGCGGCTTTCCCTCGGCGGCTTCGGTCATGGTGCACACTCCTCGACGTTTTCCTGGTGGAATCGGCGTATCTCTGGTGAATCGGCGTATCTCTGGTGAATCGTGCCCCGACGGGCAATGCGGGGACCCTTACGCTTAGCCTCACATACGTGAGTGAGAAAGTGTCCGTCAACCTCAGCGGTCCGGCCAAGACCATGCTGTCGACCCTGTATATGAAGGCTCTCGACGCCGACTTCGACCGCCCGATTCTGGGTGACGTTTTCGCCAAGGAAGCGATCGCTAAGCTCGATTTCGATTGGCGTGAGCTCAAGATCACGCCAAAATGGGCTCCCCTGCTCACCGTGCGCACCGCCCAGTACGACATCTGGGTGCGCGAGTTCCTTTCGGTCCACAAGGAATGCACCGTGGTGCACCTGGGGTGCGGTCTGGACTGTCGGGTGTTCCGGATCAATCCCGGAGCCAACGTGCGCTGGTACGACGTGGATTTCCCCGAGGTGATCG
>JAHZKD010000209.1 GCA_022600605.1 Actinomycetes bacterium | reverse complement strand
GCCCCGCTCGTGCAGCTCGTTGATGACGCCGATGTGGGCGTAGCCCCGCGCCCCACCACTACCCAGTGCCAGTGCGACCCGCATAGAGCTATTCTGCGCCCTCGTCGGGTTCCGGTGCCCGACTTGTGGCCAACTGCGTCCGAGTTCAGATGTCTGACCGCCAGGGTTTGCATCTTCTAGGGGTCGGTGGGTGGGAGTCGGTGCGAATAACTGCACCCGAACCCCGCCCCGACTGCTGTAGGGAAGCCTGACGCGCCGGCCCTGTTTCAGGCGGCTATCCGCACAACCCTTCGACGGCCCCCTGCACGGCCACGATGACTGCGGACTGTTCCCCAGGGGACAGCTCGGGCCAAGGTCTGCCGAATGTGGCCGGGCCGAATGACTGCTCGGTCTGGATCGTCTTCAAGTAGGGCTCGAACTGTGTCTTCGGATCGCCGCCCTGTTGATCCATCCACGTCCTGGCAGCACGGCAGGCCTGGAAATAGTCGTCTTCGGTGGATTCCGCGGGCGCACTGACAGCCGTCGTCACCCCGTCGGGGGACACCCCGGCACCACGGGGCACCACAGATGTGGAGGTGACCGCCCCGCTACTCGCAGAGGTGGAGGGTGCGGGGGAAGTCGGCTTCGGCTCGGTGGTCGACGAGCATCCGGACACGATTACCAGAGCGGCCCCCGTGGCGCTGAGGGCGCGACGTGAGTACCTGGGCATACCGTCAATCTAGGCACTGATACTCGGGCTGCGGCTCCTGGGGTCCGCTATCGCAGCTGAGCGACCTAGTTGGGCACAAGCTGTGTGATCGGCCCGCAGACCGCCGATCCCGGCTTTAGTCTGAGCTCACCTACGGCCAGAGCGAGGTCTCATGCAGATCGGGGCACAGGATCCGCGCCACCTCGCCGAACCCGACCTAGAGGAAAAGGGCCTGTCGCGGAACGCGGTCGGCCTGTTGGGCGGAACCGTGCTGGGGATTTCGTCGGTGGCGCCGGCCTATGTGCTGACCGCGACGATCGGCATTCTGGTCGCCGAAGCCGGGTCGAAGATGGTCGTGGTCATCATCGCTGGTTTCTTACCGATGTTTTTCGCCGCCTACGCATACCGCGAACTCAACAAAGTGGCACCTGACTGTGGGACGTCGTTCACCTGGACCACGAAGGCTTTTGGTCCCTACATCGGCTGGATCGGTGGCTGGGCTGCGGTCATGGCGACAGTGATCGTGTTGTCCAACCTCGCCGGGGTCGCGGTTCAGTTCTTCTATCAGTTCGTCGGAGATGTAGTCGGAAGCAACAGCCTCGCCACGATATGGCAGAACCCGGTGATCAATGTCCTGACATGTGTGGCTTTCTTGGCGGCGGCAACCACGATCGCCTATCGCGGGATCACCACCACCGAACGAGTGCAGTTCGTTCTCGTCGGCTTCCAGATGGTGGTTTTGTTGACTTTCGCCGTGATCGCGATCGTGAAGTCAGGGTCATCGGCAACCGGCATCCCTTTCAGCTTCGACTGGTTCAGCCCGGTCGGGCTGACGATGTCGGCCTTCATCGCCGGTCTATCCGGTTCGATCTTCGCGTTCTGGGGCTGGGATACCGCCTTGACTGTGAATGAAGAGTCCCGCGACTCCGATCGCACACCCGGGCGTGCGGCGCTTCTCTGTGTGGTGTCGATCCTGCTGACGTACTTGTTGGTGGCCATCGCCACTCAGATGTACGCAGGAGTAGGAACCGAGGGCCTCGGCCTGGGCAGCGAGGAAGTCGAGGAAAACGTTTTCGGCGCTCTCTCCGAGCCGGTCCTGGGCGAGCCGCTGCATCTGTTGCTGTTCCTGGCGGTGCTCGCATCGAGTGCGGCGAGCCTGATCACCACGTTCCTACCCACGTCGCGAACGATGCTGGCGATGGGAACCTACAAGGCGTTTCCGAAACGATTCGCCAATGTCCATCCCCGCTTCATGACGCCGTCCTTTGCGACCGTCGCCGCTGGCGTCGGAGCAGCGGTCTTCTATTCGGTGCTCACATTCATCAGCGAGAGCGTGCTCACCGACACGATCTACTCACTGGGGATCATGATCTGCTTCTATTACGGTCTTACCGCTTTCGGGTGTATCTGGTTCTTCCGCCAGGAGTTGTTTTCCAGCGTCGCCGGCTTCATCTTCAAGCTGCTATTTCCGTTACTTGGTGGGCTTGGCCTGCTCGCGGTGTTTGTCATCACCTTGCGCGACAGCGCATCTCCCGAGTATGGCAGTGGTGCGAGCATCGGCGGCGTCGGCCTGGTCCTCGTTTTGGGCCTTGGTCTCATTCTGATTGGGGTGGCGTTCATGTTGATCATGCGGGCACGCCAGCCAGAATTTTTCCGCGGCGAAACCCTGCGCAAGGACACCCCTGTGCTCGTCGCGGAAACCTAGGCGCGGGGCCTAAGAGTTCTCGTCGCTGTGTAGCAACGGACGCAACTTCTCGGTCTTCTCCGGTGTCCATCCCGGCGGGGACATGACCGCTGCCCAGGCGTTGGCGACATCCTTGACGTAGACGTGGCCATGACCGTCGGGGACGTTCACCGCGACCGCCATGTCGGCAGACACCTGCAGGAAAGTAACGATCGGAATCCACCTGGTGTCTGGCGACACATCGTAGCCTCGCGGTTCACGCAGCCAGTCCGGTTCGGCGAATAGTAGATCGGGACTCCACCATGCGATCGGGTCCGACGCGTGCTGCAGATACACCACTCGCGGCTGGCCCCACGGGTCGTCGGGTCGTTGGAGGTTTGCGGGTTCGGCTACGAAACGGACATTTTCGCCCTTGTTGTAGATCGGCAGCCACTCCGGTGATCCGGGATCGCGGTACTGGGTCAGGTGGGTCCAGATCGTGTTGTTGAATGTCGGCCCGCTGAATAGGGCTCCGTCGGTACGGGCGACGAGGTTGTTCAGCGCGAGGAATGGTGCCTCGCCGCCGAACGACCCCAGGCTCTCGCCAAACACGACCAGCTTGGGCCGCTGCGCCTCCGGCATCTCGCGGACCAATGCGTCGACCTCCTCGAACAACGCCTGGCCGGCCTGGAGGGCATTCTGTTTGTCGACGAGAAAGGACAACCAACTGGGCAGGAAGGAGTACTGCATGCTGACGATCGCGGTGTCGCCGTTGTACATGTACTCCAACGCTGAGGCTTCGGCGGCGTTGATCCAGCCGGTGCCGGTCGTCGTGGCCACTGCCACGACCGCACGGTTGAGCCCACCGGTGCGCTGCAATTCCCGTGCAGCGAGCTTCGCCGTCGCCTGAATGCCATCGGCAGAATGCAGGCCAGCGTAGGCGCGAATCGGTTCGACGGCAGGGGTGCCGTTGAACGCGGTGAGTTCCTTGACCGTTGGACCTCCGCCGATAAACATGCGCCCCTGATGGCCCAGTGACGCCCAACTGACCAGTGATTCGGGCCCGCCGGACCGCAGGGGAGAGTCGGGCTTGACGGTATTGGGATCGCGTTCGTCGTTGACTGCTGCGAAGGTCTTGTTGACGGTGTCCATGGCGAATCGCGCGACGATGCCATTGAGCAGCGCGACAGTCAAAGCGACCATCAGCGCAACTGCTATCACCGCCGACACCCGTTGTGGAGCAAAGCGATCTAGCTGTCGAATCAGGAAGCGCACCAGCCCGCCGACCAGCTGGCCAATCTCGACAAGCGTGAACAGAGTGATAAGCGACAGCACTGCGGCGAGCGGATAGTCCCAGAATCCCAGTCGTGGCACGCCCATCAGGTCGCGGACATCGTCCTGCCACCGGTGGAACCAGATGACCATCAGGATCAACCCCGCCGCGCCGACGGCCACGAGGACGAACCAGGACCAGCGCGGCGCGGGCGGGCTCGAGTCCTTAGATCGCATGTAGCGCACCAACCACACCGCGAAGACGCCGATGCCGTAGCCGATCGCGCCTGCCGCACCGCTCACCAGGCCTTGAAATAGCGGGCCACGGGGCAGCAGCGACGGCGTCATCGAGAAAAACAGAAAGACCAGACCGACCGCGGTACCGGTAAACGTGTAATGCCGACTCCACCACGCGTTCTTGGTTACCGGTATCTTCTTGGTTACCGGTATCTGGGTAGGTATCTCGGTGGGTATCTCGCCAGTTGTATCGACCTTCGGCGCGGTGTCGTCGGTCGCGACAACGCCATCTTCGGTACCGGTCACGAGCGAGACTCTAACGGTGGGTGAAGTTCGCGGCCCGTTTCTCGGTGAAGGCGTTCATTCCCTCAGTCTGGTCCTCGGTGGCGAAGGCAGAGTGGAAGAGTCGCCGTTCGTAGAGCAGGCCTTCGGTCAGAGTGGACTCGAAAGCACGATTGACCGCCTCCTTAGCCATTCGCGACGCCGACAACGACATGCCGGCGATGGCCTCCGCGGTCGCTTTCGCTTCCTTGATCAACGCCTCGGCAGCCACCACACGCGAGACCAGACCGGCGCGTTCGGCCTCCTCGGCGCCCATGTTGCGCCCGGTCAGTATCAGGTCCATCGCCTTGGCCTTGCCGATTGCCCGGGTTAGGCGCTGCGAGCCACCCATGCCCGGCAGCACTCCCAACTTGATCTCGGGCTGGCCGAACTTCGCGGTGTCGGCGGCGATCAGGATGTCGCACATCATCGCAAGCTCACAGCCACCGCCCAACGCGTATCCCGCGACAGCTGCGATGGTCGGTGTACGGGTTGCGGCGAACTGGCCCCATGCGGCGAAGAAGTCGGCGGCGAACACATCGGCGAACGACAAGTTCGCCATCTCTTTGATGTCCGCTCCGGCCGCGAACGCCTTTTCGTTGCCCGTGATGATGATCGCGCCAATACCGACGTCGCTGTCGAGTTCTGCGGAGGCGGCCGTGACTTCCGACATGACCTGGCTGTTGAGCGCGTTGAGCGCTTTGGGCCGGTTCAACGTGATGGTGGCGACCCGGCCCTCGCGGGTGACCAGGATCGTCTCGTAGTTGGTGGGTGTCATGGCTGCTCCTGTGTTGTCCTGTCGGGGTCAGGGTTCGAACGTCAGGTCGGGATCGGCGGAGACGAAGTATGCGGCGACATCCTCGGCGGTGACCAGTGACAGTGAAGCCGGCGACCACTGTGGGTTGCGGTCCTTGTCGATGAGCTGTGCACGAATACCCTCGACCAGATCATGCGAACGCAGTGCGCCGCACGATGTGCGGAATTCTTGACGCAGTACATCTTTCAGAGTGGGCAGGGATGCGGCCCGGCGCACCGCCTTCAGGGTCACCTCCAGGGAAACGGGGGAGCGCGCGGCGATCAGGTTGGCCGCCTCGGTGGCGGCGGTGTCGCCAGTTCGGCTGGGGTCGAGTCCGGCGTCGTGGCCACGCAGCGCCGCCACGATGTCGGACACGGTCTCACCCGCATAGCAATGGTTGATCCACTCCTGCTGAGCCAGCAGCGGACTCTGGGGTGGCTCCTCGGCGTATGCGGCGACGGCCGTGTCGATGTCGGCACCCAGGATCGCCTCGGTAAACGCGCCAAGGCGGTCGTTGGGCACGAAGTGATCGGCGAAGCCCATCGCGAGGGCATCTGCACCGGTGAACGGAGCGCCTGTCAGAGCGGCGTGGATGCCGAGTAGTCCGGGTGCGCGCGACAGAATGAAAGTGCCGCCAACGTCGGGAATGAACCCGATGCCGACCTCGGGCATCGCCATCTTGGTCGTCTCGGTGACCACTCGGACGCTGCAGTGTGCGCTGATGCCGACGCCGCCGCCCATCGTGATGCCGCTCATCAGCGCGACGAATGGTTTGGGGTAGCTATCTATGTAGGCATCGAGACGGTATTCATCGGCCCAGAACTGCCGCGCCTCGGCTCCGCCGGCCTTCGCGCTGTGGTAAATCGCGACGACATCGCCGCCCGCGCATAGGCCACGGTCACCGGCGCCTGAGATGACGACTGCGCGGACCGACTCGTCGTTCTCCCAATCGCTCAGCGCGGCAGAAATCTGACCGACCATTGGGTGGGTCAATGAGTTGATCGCTTTGGGCCGGTTGAGGGTGAGCAGCCCAACGCCTCTATCTACGGATACTAGGACATCCTCGTTCTCGTCCACGGAATGCAATCTAGTTGGTAGCTCAGCTGTGAGTCGGCCCGGGTAAGGTTTGCGTGGACATGGCCGCAGGGGTGCGGGAACTCAGACTGGGAACTAGCTGGGGCCCCCACCCGTTGAGGTTTTGTTCGTCAAAGGTTGACCACCAGCATAGGAAGGAACCGACGGTGCGCGAGAGCAGCAACCCGGTATTTCGATCCTTGCCCAAGGGGCAAGGCGGATACGCGCAATTCGGTACCGGAGCCGCCGGCTACGGTGCACAGGCGGTACGCGCCGATCCATACGTCACGGAGTATCCCGACCAGCAGCAGACGGGTGTCTCCCGCCCGCTGACCATCGATGACGTCGTCACCAAG